>NZ_CP120997.1:4894500-5228000 GCF_030719295.1 Streptomyces sp. Mut1
CCGACGATCAGCACGGTGAACGCGATGGCCGACCGGGCCCACAGCTGTGCCTTGCGCTCACTGCCGGTACGGATCAGCTCCGGCACCGGAAGCGAGGAGGCGGGCTGGGTACGGGCCAGGGCACCCAGGTGCTCGTGGAGCAGGGCGGACCGCCCGTCCTGCGACTCGGGCTCCGCGACCTCGGGCAGCCGCTGTCCGACCGCCGCCCGCGCGGTCACCAGCCGCCCGGCCGCGGCGCGTGTGCTCGCCTCGGTCTCCGCTGCGGTCTCCGGTAGCCCGAGCCCCACGCCGTCGTGCAGCACCAGCGTGCGCCGGTACGAGGGCGGCAGCTCCAGCAGCGCGTCGAGCAGCGCGCGCTGCCCCGGTGCCTCGGGCGGGGGGTCGAGGCGCCGGTGCTCCCCGCGCAGCCGGCGCCAGGGCGACATCGCGTGCTCGTAGGCGGCGGCCCGTACCCAGCCCACCGGGTCCCGGTCCACCGCCACCTCCGGCCAGCGCTGCCAGGCCAGCTCGAACGCCTTGGCCACCGCCTCGCGGGACAGGGCGCGCCGCCCGGTCAGCAGATACGTCTGGTGGAAGAGGGCCGCCGCGGCGTGACCGTACAACGCGTCGAACGCCTCGGCGGGCGAAAGCCCGGCCCCAGCCGTCCCGTCCGCCCGGTCGGTCTCGGCGGCCTCGCCCGTCCCGGTGGCCTCCCGCTCCTCATCGGCCGCCACGGGCGCAGCGACCGGCACAGGGGCAGGCGCGACCGTGGGCACGGGCGGAGCCGTCGGAGGTTCGGGCGTGGTGCCCCCGCCGGGCTCGGCGGAGGCCATGGCGGCATCACTCCCGGCGGCTTCGACGAGGACCGGCGGAGGGGGGTCGGCCGGCGCGGACCTCTCCGGCTCCGCGAGGACCGGCGGAGGGGACACCACCGGCTCCACCGGCTTCTCCGGCGCGACCGGCGCGAGCGGCTTCTCCGGCTCCACCGGCTCGGCGGCGGTGGTGGTGGCGGCGGTGGCAGGTGGTGGTTTCGGCTGCTCGGTGGAGGGCTTCGGCGTGGCGTTCGAAGCCTTCCTTTCGGCGGGGGAAGGGGCTGGAGTGTCGATCGTCCCGATCAGCCGGGCGTACGCCTCGCGCTTGCGTCCGCGCGGGCTGGTGCGGCCCGTCTCCCATGCCCGCACCGTGGCCCGGGTGACGCCCACGGCCGCCGCCACCTGCTCCTCGGTCAGCGACTTGGCCTCCCGCAGCCTGCGCCGTTCCTTGGGTGAGGGGAGCGGAGCGGCGGTGGCCGTGCCCGACGTGCTCTGCGTCATGAGGGCCGCCCGCGCGGCCTGCACCGAGTGAAAAAGTACATAAACGTATATTGAGCGACACAACGGCCGTTCGCCCGTTACACGGAATAAGCGCGTGTCGTTGGCAGCATGACGGCGTGACCCAAGTGACCGAACGCAGCCCGTCGTTGTCGGCCGAGCAGGCGGGGCCCGCCGTACTGGTCGCGGCCGCGCTGCGCGGGGCCGTCGCGGCAGGGCTCGGACTGGGCTCCCTCGCGGTCCTCGTCGCAGCCGTCTGGATCAGTTCCCCGGCCCCCGACAGCGGGCCCGGCGAGGCGTTCCACGCGGCAGCGGGCCTGTGGCTGCTGGCGCACGGCGCCGAGCTGGTCAGGACGGAGACCCTGACCGGAGCCCCGGCTCCGGTGGGCGTCGTCCCACTGCTGCTCGCCGCCCTGCCGGTGTGGCTGGTGCACCGGGCGGCCAGGGATGTCCTGGATCCGGAGGAGGGGCGCGCGGCCCCGTCGCCCGGGGGTGCGTTCGCCCTGGTGACGGGCGGATATCTGCTGGTCGGTGCCGCGGTCGCCCTCTACGCGCGGGGTTCCTCGCTGTCCGCCGGGCCGCTGTCCCTGCTGTTCCCCGCGGTGCCGGTGGTGGCGGGTGCGGCGGCCGCCGGGGTGTGGACGGCCTGCGGGCGCCCCCTCGGCCCGCCGCCGTCCTGGGCGCCGGTCCGGCTGCACGAGGCGATGGCGCGCACCCGGTTCGTGCGGCGGGCCGAGGCGGTGGGCCGGTCGGCGGCGGCCGGGACCGCGGTGCTGCTGGGCGGGGGAGCGCTGGTCGTGGCGGTGGCGCTGGTGTGGCACGGGGGGCCGGTGCAGGATTCCTTCCTGCGCCTCGCGGGGGACTGGGGCGGGCGGGTCGCCGTCCTCCTGCTGGCGCTCGGCCTGGTGCCGAACGCGGCGGTGTGGGGTGCGGCGTACGGACTCGGTCCGGGCTTCGCCCTCGGTACGGAGTCGACGGTGACCCCGCTCGCCTTCGCGGGGCACCCGGCGGTACCGGACTTCCCGCTCCTCGCCGCGATGCCGGCCCAGGGCCAGGGCACGCCGCTGAACTGGGCGGCCGGCGCGGTCCCGGTCGCGGCGGCGCTGACGGTCGCCTGGTTCACCGTACGGCGGGCGGCACCGGCCGGAGGTGTACGGGAGGAGGCATGGAGTCTGCGGGAGACGGCGCTCACCACCGCGCTGGCGGCGGTCGGCTGCGGAATCGGTGCGGCCCTGCCGGCAGCCGCGGCGGGCGGGCCGCTCGGCACGCACGCTCTCGCGGACTTCGGCCCGGTGTGGTGGCTCACCGGGGCGGCGGCGCTGGTCTGGACGGCCGTGCTCGGCGTCCCGGCGGCCCTGCTGCTGCGGGCCTGGCGACTGCGCGGACGTACGGATGAGGAGCGGCCGGGGGCCGTACCGGACAGCGCCGGAGAGGTGCGGGCGCGACCGGAGCCGAAGGCGTCCGGGGCCACGGAGAAGGGCCCCCGGCGCAGGTGGTGGCCCCGCCGTGGAAGCCGCGGCACGGAGGAGGAGCCGGAAGCGCGGAGCGGGGAGGCGCCCGCCCCCGTGCCCGCCCCGGCGCCCGGCGGCGGCCTGGACGAGGACATCGAGGCGTACGACTTCCTGCCGACGGACCCCTGGCACGCCCGGACGGCCGACGAGCCCCCGGCCCCCGCGCCGGAGCCCGCACCCGTGGCCGCGACTACGGACGCCGAGCCGCACAAGGCCCCGGAGGCGGCGAGGGATCCGGAGGCCGAGCCGGAGCCCGGCCCCCCGGCCGCTACTTCTTGACGCCGAAGAAGGGTTCCAGCGGCTTCGGGAGCAGATCGTTGCAGGCCACCTCGCCCGACTTGGTGAGGGCGTCGTTCACGCAGGTGTAGTAGTCGCGGTAGACCAGCTGCACGGTGAACGTCGTCGCGACGATCGCCAGCGCGACCAGCCCCGTCACCAGACCGCCGACCGCGGCCGTGGTCTGCTGCCGGCCCATGCGCTGGGTGGCCTGGGTGTCCTTCGCGCCGGCGGTCCCCTGCCCGGCGGGGGCGGCGGGGCCCCAGGCGTTGGGCCGCTGCCCCGGCCCGCCGTCGGAAGCCGCACCGTCCGCCCCGGGAGCGGGAGCGGGCGTGCCCGGCCGGGCCGCAGGGTCCTTCGGCCTTCCCCGCAGCGCGCTGATCGACCAGTAGGTGGCGAGCGCGCCGAGCAGCAGGGCGATCTCCGGGAAGTCGAAGATCGCGAAGAAGAAGGCCCACATGCCGCCGAGCAGCGCGTAGCGGGCGCGGCGCTGGATGGGGTCGGTCGGGTCCCAGCGCGGTCCGGCGGGGGCGCCCTCGGGGCCGCCCTTGCCGTTCGGTCCGCCCGGCCCCGCGGGCCGGCCGCCGAAGCCGCCGTTCTGGCGGCCCGGCTGCCGGCTGCTCCACTGGCTGCCCCATACGGGCCGCTTGTCGGAGGACTGGCTGTCGTTCCCGTCGTCCCCGCCGTCGCCGTTGCCCTCCGGGCCGCCGCCGGCCGGGTGGCGCGGCTGCCAGGGCTGGTCGGGCCGGCCCTCGGGCGGCGGCGCGAACGGATTGTCGTCGCCCTGCGGATTTTCGGAGGACCCGGAGGACCCCGACCCGGACGGAGAGGAGGACGAGGAAGAAGAGGAGGAGGCGCGCTCCCGCATCAGCAGGGTGGCCTGCCCGGGCAGCGGACGGTGGAAGGCGGTGCGGCGGCGTCGGTCCGGCATGTGGTGAACGTCTTCCCCATCTCGTCATTTCCGCCCGGTGGACGGTTCGCTGTCCCCTGACGCTACCTTCCGGCGACGAGGGGCCGAAAGCGGGGAGCGCGGGCGTGACGCCCGGACCGGCGGACCGGCGGCCCGGGGCTCCCTCACCCCGTCAGGCAGGGGCCCGGCGAGGTGCCGGTATCGTTGCTGACGGCCGGCCCGTTCGTAGAGTTCCCCGTATCGGGGAGCGCGCTTCTTTCGTACGACCGTACAAACCGCATTGCCGTCGCCCCAGCGCCGTGGTGGCGGGCCGGCCGCTTCGAACCGCTCGCACGCGAGAAAGGGCCCAGCCGTGGCCTCCCCGCTCTCCTCCTCCGCCGCCCCGGCCCGCGTGGTCGTCCTGGTCTCCGGGTCCGGTACGAATCTTCAGGCCCTGCTCGACGCGGTCGGCGCCGACCCGGACGGGTACGGTGCCCGGATCGTCGCGGTCGGCGCCGACCGCACCGGCATCGCCGGACTGGAACGGGCCGAGCGTGCCGGGCTCCCCACCTTCGTGTGCCGCGTCAAGGACCACGCCTCCCGCGAGGAGTGGGACGCCGCGCTCGCCGAGGCCACCGCCGCGCACCGGCCGGACCTCGTCGTCTCCGCCGGGTTCATGAAGATCGTGGGCAAGGAGTTCCTCGCCCGCTTCGGCGACCGGTTCGTCAACACCCACCCCGCCCTGCTTCCCAGCTTTCCCGGTGCCCACGGAGTGCGTGACGCGCTCGCGCACGGTGTGAAGGTCACCGGGTGCACCGTCCACTTCGTCGACGACGGTGTCGACACCGGTCCGATCATCGCGCAGGGCGTGGTCGAGGTGACCGAAGAGGACACCCCGGAGGGCGAAGCGGCCCTTCAAGAACGCATCAAGGAAGTCGAGCGCAAGCTGCTCGTCGAGGCCGTGGGGCGGCTCGCCCGTGACGGCTATCGCATTGAGGGACGAAAGGTTCATCTCGGTCATGTCGGTGAATAAGCCCATCCGCCGCGCCCTGGTCAGCGTCTACGACAAGACGGGGCTCGAAGACCTCGCCCGCGGTCTGCACGAGGCGGGTGTCGAACTGGTCTCCACCGGCTCCACCGCCGGAAAGATCGCCGCCGCCGGCGTCCCCGTCACCAAGGTCGAGGAGCTGACCGGCTTCCCCGAGTGCCTCGACGGCCGCGTCAAGACGCTGCACCCCCGCGTCCACGCCGGCATCCTCGCCGACCTGCGCCTGGACGCGCACCGCGAGCAGCTGGCCGAGCTCGGCGTCGAGCCGTTCGACCTGGTGGTCGTCAACCTCTACCCGTTCAAGGAGACCGTCGCCTCCGGTGCCTCCGCCGACGAGTGCGTCGAGCAGATCGACATCGGCGGCCCCTCGATGGTCCGCGCCGCCGCCAAGAACCACCCGTCCGTGGCCGTCGTCACCAGCCCGGAGCGCTACGCCGACGTGCTGGCCGCGGTCGGGGACGGCGGCTTCGACCTGACCGCCCGCAAGCGGCTCGCCGCCGAGGCCTTCCAGCACACCGCCGCCTACGACGTGGCCGTAGCCGCCTGGTTCGCCGCCGACTACGCCGCCGCCGACGACTCGGGCTTCCCCGACTTCCTCGGTACGACGTACGCCCGCGAGAACGTCCTGCGCTACGGCGAGAACCCGCACCAGCCCGCCGCGCTCTACACCTCCGGCGCAGGCGGCCTCGCCGAGGCCGAGCAGCTGCACGGCAAGGAGATGTCCTACAACAACTACACGGACACCGACGCCGCCCGCCGCGCCGCCTACGACCACGCCGAGCCGTGCGTCGCGATCATCAAGCACGCCAACCCGTGCGGCATCGCCATCGCCGACGACGTGGCCGAGGCCCACCGCAACGCCCACGCCTGCGACCCGGTGTCGGCGTACGGCGGGGTCATCGCCGTCAACCGCCCGGTGACGGTCGCCATGGCCGAACAGGTCGCGGAGATCTTCACCGAGGTCATCGTCGCCCCGGCGTACGAGGACGGCGCGGTCGAGATCCTGTCCCGCAAGAAGAACATCCGCGTGCTGCGCTGTCCCGAGGCCCCGTCCGCCGAGGTCGAGGTCAAGCAGATCGACGGCGGCGCGCTGCTCCAGGTCACCGACCGCCTCCAGGCCGAGGGCGACGACCCGGCCAACTGGACGCTCGCCACGGGCGAGGCGCTCTCCGCCGACGAACTGAAGGAGCTGGCCTTCGCCTGGAAGGCGTCCCGCGCGGTCAAGTCCAACGCGATCCTGCTCGCCAAGGGCGGCGCCTCGGTCGGCGTCGGCATGGGCCAGGTCAACCGGGTCGACTCCGCGAAGCTGGCCGTCGAGCGCGCGGGCGCGGAGCGGGCGGCCGGTTCGTACGCGGCGTCCGACGCGTTCTTCCCGTTCCCCGACGGGCTGGAGATCCTGACCGCGGCCGGCATCAAGGCCGTGGCCCAGCCGGGCGGTTCGGTCCGCGACGAGCTGGTGATCGAGGCCGCGAAGAAGGCGGGCGTGACGATGTACTTCACCGGTACCCGGCACTTCTTCCACTGAGCCGGCCGGTCCAGCGCGGTACGACCGAGGGCCGTAACCCCACGCGACGAGCGTGCGGTTACGGCCCTCGGGTCCGTTTGAGGCGCGGTCAGCCGGCCTTGACGACCACGGTGGAGCAGATCTTGTCCGCGAACGTCTGGTTCTTGTCGTCCCACAGCGGCCACAGCCAGCCGATGTAGCAGGCGAGGCTGTCCAGGAAGTGGGCGATGTAGCGGACGAACGCCATGCCGAAGCCGAGCGGCCGGCCGTCCGCCTCGCGCAGGAGGCTGATGCCGAGGGCCTTCTTGCCGATCCACTGACCGGTCGTGCCCTCCTTGTACAGCTTGAAGAGGCCGAGGCCGATGCCGACGATGAGGCCCAGGAAGGCGAGCAGGCCGCCCGCGTTGCCGCCCATCGCGCCGCCGATCCCGATGAGGAGACCGTAGGGGACACCGATGACGATGCCGTCGACGAGGAGCGCGGCGAAGCGGCTTCCCCAGCCGGCGAGCGGCGGGCGGGCTCCCTGGGGCTGACCGTAGTCACCGCCGGAGACGGGCGGGGCCGACGGGTAGCCGTAGCCCTGCTGCGGCACACCCTGCGGGGCCTGCTGGGGGTAGCCGTAACCGGGCTGGCCCTGCGGCGGCTGGCCGGGCTGCTGCCCGTAGGGGTTGTTCGGGTTCGGGTCGCCGAAGCTCATAAGGGTCGTTCCTCCAACAGACGTACGGGGACGAGTGCGGCCGCGCGGAGGAGAGAAAACGTCAGCGGTCCGCCCCCCGGGTACTGCCTGCGGCACTGCGGCCTTCATCGTTATAAGCGGTAAGTAAGTTTGTCCAGCCGCTGCGTAAGAAGTTGTCCAAGTGCAACCTTGCGTCCACCGCCCGTACCTGATTGGTCCGAGGGCGGGGTCATCCGCGAGTATGGGGACATGACTGCCCAGATTCTCGATGGCAAGGCCACCGCAGCCGCGATCAAGTCCGATCTGACCGTCCGCGTGGCGGCCCTCAAGGCCCGGGGCATCACCCCCGGCCTGGGAACCCTGCTCGTCGGGGACGACCCGGGCAGCAGGTGGTACGTGAACGGCAAGCACCGCGACTGCGCGCAGGTCGGTATCGGCTCCATCCAGCGCGAACTGCCCGACACGGCCACGCAGGAGGAGATCGAGGACGTCGTCCGCGAGCTCAACGCCGACCCCGCGTGCACCGGTTACATCGTGCAGCTTCCCCTCCCCAAGGGAATCGACACCAACCGCGTCCTGGAACTGATGGACCCGGCCAAGGACGCCGACGGCCTCCACCCGATGAGCCTGGGCCGGCTCGTGCTCAACGAGACGGGCCCGCTGCCCTGCACCCCGCAGGGCGTCGTCCAGCTGCTGCGCCACCACGGCGTCGAGATCAACGGGGCGCACGTCGTGGTCGTCGGACGCGGCGTCACCATCGGCCGCTCCATCCCGCTGCTGCTGACCCGCAAGTCGGAGAACGCCACGGTGACCCAGTGCCACACCGGTACGCGTGACCTCTCCGCCCACCTCCGGCAGGCCGACATCATCGTCGCCGCCGCGGGCGTGCCGCACATCATCAAGCCCGAGGACGTGAAGCCGGGCGCCGCCGTGCTCGACGTCGGTGTCAGCCGCGACGAGAACGGCAAGATCGTCGGCGACGTCCACCCGGGCGTGGCCGAGGTCGCCGCCTGGATCTCGCCGAACCCGGGCGGTGTCGGACCGATGACCCGCGCCCAGCTGCTCGTCAACGTGGTCGAGGCCGCCGAGCGCGACGCCGACGCCGACGCCGTCTCCGCCGGCTGATCCGGCCCGGAAGGAACCCCATGGGTGCTGGTACGAGTCCGGCCGACCGGGCCGCGTCGGAGACCGGTCCGGCCACCGAAGGGGCCGCCCCGGAGCGGGAGGCGGCCGAGTCCGCCACGGGCGAGGCGGGCGCCGCGCCGGCGGGCGCCGGGGCTGCGAATGCCGGGGCTGCGGATGCCGAGTCCGCCGAGCGCGACGCCGACGCCGCGACCGTCGGGGCTGCCGACGCCGGGGCCGCCGACGCCGAGCGCGACGCTGCCGACGCCGCGACTGCCGGGGCCGGTGAGGCCGCATCCGTCGACGCTGCCTCCGGCCCGTCCGCCCCGTCCGCCTCCGGCTCGTCGCCCGTGGGTGAGGCCCCCGCGGGCGAGGCCGGCGGGGCGCGCCGGTCGCGGCGGTTCTCGTTGACGCGGGACACCGCGCGGCCCGAGGGCGGCGGCCGGGCGGCCGCCGGGGACGCTCCCGCACCCGCCCGTCAGTGGCCGCTGCTCGCCGTGCTCTGCACGGCCGGCGCCGGACTGCTGATCGTGGCGGCCAACCCCTTCGACGAGGCCTTCCGCATCGGCACGATACTGATCGGCGTCGCGCTCGTCGCGGGAGCGGTCCTGCGCCTCGTGGTCCGTTCGGTCGGCATGCTCGCGGTGCGCTCCCGCTTCACCGACCTGGTGACGTACGGGCTGCTGGGCGTCCTCATCGTGATGCTCTCGCTGGTGGCGCAGCCGAAACCGTGGCTGGACATCCCGTTCCTGGAGGACGCGGTCCACTTCACGGTGCGCTGACCTGCCCGTTCGAAGAACCGGTGCCCGTCCCCTCCCCCGAGAAGGGACGGACACCGGAGCGGGGCAACCCGGAGCGAAATGCTCCGAACGTGGCGACTTGAGCGGCCTTGCCCCGTCCTGCTTCCAGCCTTGTCGACCCGGCCCGGCCGTTCAAGGGATGGCTGGGGCCTGTGGCACGGAAGTGACCATTCCGCCATCGTGTGATCGTCAGGCAACATCGTCGGGCAACGGTGGCAGACTGACCGGCGCAGTCCGGGTACGGCAGGACCACCGGGTCCGGACAGAGGCGGAAGCAGGGGCGGACGCAGACGTGTAGGGGGAAGTCATGCCGCGTTGGAAGGCACTGCCGCCGGATCTCGATCCGCAGATCCGGGAGTTCACCGGCCAGCTGCGCCGGCTCGTGGACCGGAGCGGGCTCAGCCTCGCCGCGGTGGCCGACCGCACCGGATACAGCAAGACGTCCTGGGAGCGGTATCTGAACGGCCGGCTGCTCGCGCCCCGGGGCGCGATCTACGCGCTCGCCGAGGTGACGGGCACCAACCGCGTCCACCTCAACACCATGTGGGAGCTGTCGGAGCGGGCCTGGAGCCGCGCCGAGATGCGCCAGGACATGACGATGGAGTCCATCCGGATCACCCAGGCACGGGCCGCGCTCGGCGAGTCCGGCCAGAACCCGCCCGGCCACGGCAGGAGCCGCTCCACCGGCGGCGTCGGTACCGCCCCGGGACGCGGTACGCCCGGCCACGGCCGCCGCCCCGCCCCCGTACCCCCGCGAGGCGGCACGGTCCCGCACCCCCGGCAGCCGCGGTCCGGGGCGGACGTGCCCCCGGGCGGCCCGGGCCTGCCGCCCGCCGTGGCGTACGCGGCCGGCCTCGGCGGTCCGCCGCCGCCCGAGCCCCGGGCCCGCAGGCGTCCCGGACCCGTCCTGATCGCGGCCGTCGCGGCCGGTGTCGTGGCGGTGGCCGTCACCGTGGCACTGCTGACCGGCTCGGACGACGACGCCGGGCGCACCGGGACCGCCGCCGCGACCACCCCCACGCCGTCCGCGACACCGTCGGCGACGCGGCCCGCGACGCCGGCGGCCACGGCGCCGGAGCTGCCCGCCGGGGTCGAGTGCTCCGGTGCCGGCTGCGCCGGGAAGGACGCCGACGACATGGGCTGCGGCGGCGAGCACGTGCGTACGGTTTCGAGCGTCACGGTGGGCGGCGCGTTCGTCGAGGTGCGCTACAGCGAGACCTGCTCGACGGCCTGGGCCCGGATCACCAAGGCCGCGCCGGGCGACACCGTGGAGATCACCTCGGGTCCGGGCGGCGGCCAGGACAGTGCGGTGAAACAGGCCTCGGCGGAGACGTACACGGCGATGGTCGCCGTCGAGCGCGTCGCCGACATCGAGGCCTGCGCCACCCTCGCCTCCGGAACGCGGGGATGCACGGCCGAAGCGTCCCCGTGAGCGGGGAGTGACCGGTCGTGCGCGATGCCACGGGGGGCCGGGCGGCCGCGGGGTTCCGGGTCGGATAGCCTGGCCGACGGATATCTCTTCACATCAAGATTCAGGGATGTCCCGCACCAGGGGCCAGGAGCCCCCACCGCCAGCTGTCTAACGGAGATCGCCATGACCCGCACTCCCGTGAATGTCACCGTGACCGGCGCAGCCGGCCAGATCGGCTACGCGCTGCTCTTCCGCATCGCCTCCGGCCACCTGCTCGGCCCGGACGTGCCGGTCAACCTGCGTCTCCTGGAGATCCCCCAGGGGCTGAAGGCCGCCGAGGGCACCGCGATGGAGCTCGACGACTGCGCCTTCCCGCTGCTGCGCGGCATCGAGATCACCGACGACGCCAACGTCGGCTTCGACGGTGCGAACGTGGCCCTGCTCGTCGGCGCCCGCCCCCGCACCAAGGGCATGGAGCGCGGCGACCTGCTCTCCGCCAACGGCGGCATCTTCAAGCCGCAGGGCAAGGCGATCAACGACAACGCCGCGGACGACATCAAGGTCCTCGTCGTCGGCAACCCGGCCAACACCAACGCGCTCATCGCGCAGGCCGCCGCCCCGGACGTCCCGGCCGAGCGCTTCACCGCGATGACCCGCCTGGACCACAACCGCGCGATCTCGCAGCTGGCCGCCAAGACCGGTGCCGCCGTCTCCGACATCAAGAAGCTGACGATCTGGGGCAACCACTCGGCCACCCAGTACCCCGACATCTTCCACGCCGAGGTCGCCGGCAAGAACGCCGCCGAACTCGTCAACGACGAGGCCTGGCTCGCCGACACCTTCATCCCGACCGTCGCCAAGCGCGGCGCTGCGATCATCGAGGCCCGTGGCGCGTCCTCGGCCGCCTCGGCCGCCAACGCCGCCATCGACCACGTCCACACCTGGGTCAACGGCACCGCCGCGGGCGACTGGACCTCCATGGGCATCCCGTCGGACGGCTCCTACGGCGTTCCCGAGGGCATCATCTCGTCCTTCCCGGTCACCACCGAGAACGGCACCTACAAGATCGTCCAGGGCCTGGACATCAACGAGTTCTCCCGTGCGCGCATCGACGCGTCGGTGAAGGAGCTCACCGAGGAGCGCGACGCGGTCCGCGAGCTCGGCCTGATCTGATCCACCGCCCGTGCGCGCGGGTACGCACACGTTCGCGCGGGTACGCACACGCCCCCGGCAGCCAGGCGGCTGCCGGGGGCGTGTGCGTGCCGCGCTCAGACGCTCCGCAGTTCGTCCGCGATCCCGCGCACGGCCGCCATCGCCCGGCGCTGAAGACCGGGGCCGAAGGTGATCCGGGTGGCGCCCAGCTCACCGAGGCGGCGCGGTCCGGGTCCGTCCGGCCGGGCCAGCGCGTTCAGCGGCTGCCCCGGCAGAGCCTCGGCCAGCGGGCCGAACAGCTCGGGCGGGGCGGCGATCGGGTAGACGCAGTCCGCGCCCGCGGCCGTGTACAGCCGGGCCCGGCGCAGGGTCTCCGCCGCCGGGTCCGTACCGTCCGCAACGCCCGTGACGTAACAGTCCACCCGGGCGTTCACGAACAGCGCGTCCCCGGCCACCGCACGCACCTCGGCCAGCCGGTCCGCCTGCCGGCCGGCGTCCACCAGGACACCGCCCGCCGTGTCCTCCAGATTGCAGCCGACGGCCCCCGTGGCGAGCAGCCGCTCCACCAGCTCCCCGGCCGCCAGTCCGTACCCGCCCTCGATGTCGGCGGTCACGGGTACGGGCACGGCCCGGACGATCCGCGCCACCGCCGCGAACATCTCATCGGCGGGCGTCTCCCCGTCCTCGTACCCGAGCGAGGCCGCGACCCCCGCGCTCGGCGTGGCGAGCGCGGGGAACCCCGCGTCGGCGAGGACCCGGGCGCTCGCCGCGTCCCACGGGCCGGGGAGGACCAGCGGGTCGCCGGGGGTGCGCCCGTGGTGCAGGGCGCGGAGGTCGGACGCGGTCATCGCGTTGCTCCAGACGGGGGAGGGGCGGGGAACGCGCGGGTCAGCGGTGGTCGCCGGGGGTGTAGTGGCCCGGGACCATGCGGGTGGACACGGCGAACCGGTTCCAGGCGTTGATCGTGATGATCGAGGCGATGAGGTGGGCCAGCTCCTCCTCGCCGAAGTGCTTCGCGGCCCGCGCGTACACCTCGTCCGGCACGAAACCGTCGGTCAGGACGGTCACCGCCTCGGTCAGCTCGATCGCCGCGATCTCCTTCGGCGTGTAGAAGTGCCGCGCCTCCTCCCACGCGCTGAGCTGGACGATCCGCTGCGCCGACTCGCCGGCCGCGAGCGCGTCCTTGGTGTGCATGTCCAGGCAGAACGCGCAGTGGTTGAGCTGCGAGGCGCGGATCTTCACCAGCTCGGCGATCACCGGGTCGGTGCCCTTGCGGGAGGCGGCCTCCAGCCGGGCCATCGCCTTGTAGACGTCGGGGGCGTGCTCGGACCAGTTCATGCGCGGGGTGTGCTCGGGGCAGTAGTCGGAGGTCGGGCGGCTGTGCTCGTTCGTCGTCATGGGTACGACGCTACGGGGTGAGTGGCGCAGGGGTATGGTCCACTCCCATGACGGATCAGTGGGCCACTTTCGGCGCGGACCTGCACATCGACCCCAACGGCGCGACCGGTCTGCGGGCGGGCCTGATGGACGCCCTGCGCGAGGCGGTCAGGACCGGCCGGCTGACCCCCGGGACCCGGCTGCCGTCCTCCCGCACGCTCGCCGCCGACCTCGGCATCGCCCGCAACACCGTCGCCGACGCCTACGCCGAACTGGTCGCCGAGGGCTGGCTCACCGCCCGCCAGGGCTCCGGCACCCGGGTGGCACAGCGCGCCGAGTCCCGCCCGGCCACGGCGAAGGCACCGCGTCCCCGGCCGCCCCGCACCGCCCCGGTCCACAACCTGAAGCCGGGCTCGCCCGACCTGTCGACGTTCCCGCGCGCCGACTGGCTGAAGGCGGCCCGCCGCGCCCTGGCCGCCGCCCCCAACGACGCCTTCGGCTACGGCGACCCGCGCGGCCGTATCGAGCTGCGCACCGTCCTCGCCGAATACCTGGCCCGAGCGCGCGGGGTGTACGCGGACCCCGAACGCATCGTGGTCTGCGCTGGCTTCGTGCACGGCCTGATGCTGCTGGGGAGGGTGCTGCGGGGGCGCCGGGTACGGGAGGTGGCCGTCGAGTCGTACGGTCTCCACGTGCACACCCGCCTGCTCACCGAGGCCGGACTGCGCATCCCCTGCCTGCCGCTGGACCACCTCGGCTCCCGCACCGGCGAACTCCACGCGCTGCGCGGCGCGGGCGCGGTGCTCCTGACGCCCGCGCACCAGTTCCCGACGGGGGTCCCGCTCCACCCCGACCGGCGGGCCGCGGCGGTCGACTGGGCGCGCGGTACCGGCGGGCTGATCCTGGAGGACGACTATGACGGGGAGTTCCGCTACGACCGCCAGCCGGTCGGCGCGCTCCAGGGCCTGGACCCCGAACACGTCGTGTACCTGGGCACCGCCAGCAAGTCCCTGGCGCCCGGGGTGCGGCTGGGCTGGATGGTGGTCCCGGAGAACCTGGTGGGCGAGGTCACCGCGGCGAAGGGCGTGAGCGACTGGGCCTCCAGCGCGCTGGACCAGCTGACGCTCGCGGAGTTCATGTCCTCCGGCGCGTACGACCGGCATGTGCGCTCCATGCGGCTGCGCTACCGCAACCGCCGCGACCAGCTCGTCGCGGCGCTGGCCGAACGCGCCCCCTCCATCCGGGTCAGCGGGATCGCCGCCGGCATGCACGCCGTGCTGGAACTCCCGGAGGGCAGCGAGGCGGAGGTCATACGGGCGGCGGCCTGGCAGGGTCTCGCGGTCGAGGGCCTGGCCTTCTTCCGCCACCCGGACGCCGACCTGCGGCGCGAGGCGCTGGTCATCGGCTACGGCACCCCGACCGACAGCGCCTGGGCGGGCACGCTGGAGGCGCTGCTGCGGGTGCTGCCGTAGGGCGGGGCGCGGGGCCCGGACCGGGCGCGCCCCGCGCAAGGCGCCGAGCGCCCGACGCCGGCCGGGCCCCTGCGCCGCCCACCGGGCAGGGGCACGCGTGCCGGCCGGGCGTACGCGTGCTGGCCCGGGGCACGCGTGTCGGCACGAGGCACGCCCCGCCCCCGAGCCGGCCCGCCGGCCCGGGGCACGCGTGTCGGCCCGGGGCGCGCCCAGCGGCCCGGCGCACGCCCACCAGCCCGGCGCACGCCCACCAGCCCGGCGCACGCGTGCCGACCCCGCCCCGAGCGCTCGCTCCGCACCCGAGTCGGTTCGCCGGCCGAGCCGCAGAGCCCGCCCCGCGTCCGGCGCCGAGCACCCGTCCCCGGCTCAGCTGCGCAGGACCTCGCGCAGCTGCTCCAGACCCCAGTCCAGGTCCTCCTTGCTGATCACCAGGGGCGGTGCGATCCGGATCGTCGAGCCGTGGGTGTCCTTCACCAGCACCCGGCGTTCCATCAGCTTCTCGGAGATCTCCCGGCCGGTGCCCCGGTCCGGGTCGATGTCGACGCCGGCCCACAGCCCGCGCCCCCGTACGGCCTCCACCGCCCCGCCGCCCACCAGCAGGCCCAGCTCGTGGTGGAGATGGTCGCCCAGCTCGGCGGCCCGCTGCTGGTACTCGCCGGTGCGCAGCATGTCGATGACCTCAAGGGCCACCGCGCAGGCGAGGGGATTGCCGCCGAACGTCGAGCCGTGCTCCCCGGGCCGGTACACCCCGAGCACCGCCGCCGACGACACCACGGCCGACACCGGCACCACGCCGCCGCCGAGCGCCTTGCCGAGCAGGTACATGTCCGGCACGACGCCCTCGTGCTCACAGGCGAAGGTCTTCCCCGTCCGGCCCAGGCCCGACTGGATCTCGTCGGCGATGAACAGCACGTTCCGCTCGCGGGTCAGCTCCCGGATCCCGGGGAGATAGCCGGGCGGCGGCACCAGGACCCCCGCCTCGCCCTGGATCGGCTCGATCAGCACCGCCACGGTGTTCTCGGTCATGGCCTCCCGCATCGCGGTGAGATCCCCGTACGGCACGATCTCGAAGCCGGGCGTGTACGGGCCGAAGTCGGCCCGCGCCTCGGGGTCCGTGGAGAAGCTGACGACGGTGGTCGTGCGGCCGTGGAAGTTGTCGGCGGCGACGATGATCTTCGCCATGCCGTCCGGTACGCCCTTGACCCGGTAGCCCCACTTGCGGGCGGTCTTCACGGCCGTCTCCACGGCCTCCGCCCCCGTGTTCATCGGCAGCACCATCTCCATGCCGCACAGCTCGGCCAGGCCCGTACAGAAATCGGCGAAGCGGTCGTGGTGGAAGGCGCGCGAGGTGAGCGTCACCCGCTCCAGCTGCGCCTTCGCGGCGTCGATCAGCCGGCGGTTGCCGTGGCCGAAATTGAGCGCCGAATACCCCGCGAGCATGTCGAGGTAGCGCCGCCCCTCGACATCGGTCATCCAGGCCCCGTCCGCCGTGGCGACGACGACGGGCAGCGGGTGGTAGTTGTGCGCACTGTGCGCCTCGGCGGAGGCGATGGCGTTGTCCGTGGTCGACACGGGATCTCCGTTCGGTCGTCGTGCGGTGCGGGCTGGGGTGTGCCCACTTTGTATCGTCGGTCGGATCCCCACCGAGGAAACCTCCACTTCGCGGCGTGCCCGTGTTTTCCCCTGCCGGGACGCGGGCAGTGCGTGGGCCGATGTCCGGGCCTCCCGCGGTCCCGAGGCCGAAAGGCTTCTTGCGCCTACAGACTGTGCGGGTAGCGTTACAGCACTCCGCGGTTGGTGATGCGTATGCAAAGGGGGATGCATGTCATTCAGGGAGGACGGGGCGCGGCTCAAGGCGGACGCGGTTCCTCGGGAGGAGGCGGCGCCGATGCGGCTTGCCTCTGCCGAGCCCGGACCTCTTACCGCCTGGAACACGACCGGCACGGATTTAGGACTGGCGGACGGGCCGATACGGACCAAGGCATCCGGAATTCGCACAGCGAGCTCCGAAGCCAATGAGAAGTCGAAGCTCGACGACGCGGAAGCGGTGGGGAGACTGCACTCCGGGTGGTTCGCCGGCGCCGCGAGCAACGACTGTGTGGCCGCCTGGCAGAGGCATCTGCACGGACTCAGCGACCTTGTCGAGGACGCTGCCGCCGCCTTGACCAAGGCGATGGACAGCCAGATCAGCGAAGACGTATCCCTTGCCCAGCGGCTCAGGGCCCAGGCCGACTGGCTGGAGGATGCCTGATGGTCTCGGTCGGTGAACTGAGCGGCGCCCAGCCCGGCAAGTGGCGAGATGCCGCCGATGACGCCATCGCAGCTGCGAAGCAATGCGAAGGCATCAGCTCCTACGCCCGGGACGAAGTCGCTTCCACACTCGGACAGTGCTGGGTGGGAGACACCGGGCGCGCGGCACGCGGCCGTTTCGTGAAGCACGCCGACGACTACGAGGCGGCGTCCATGGCGCTGCGCGCCATGGCAAGGGCCTACGACGGCCTGGCCGACGACATCACCGACGCACAGCGCGACCTGACCGGCGCCCTCGACTACGCCCGCACCCATGAGCTGAAGGTCAGCTCGTTCGGCCGGTTCTTCGACTGGTCGCTTCAGCAGACCGTCAAGCCGGACAAGTCGCTCGGCATTACGCACATGAAGCTGGAGACCGCGAGAGCGGTCATCACGAACAATCGGGGAGCGTTCATGCTCTCGGACGGTACATATCTCGCGGACTTCAACGACTCGCAGCTCACCAAGTACATCGAGGAGAATCCCGATGAAGACGTCCGGCTGAGCGCCTATCACCTCAAGGAGTTGCAGGGGCAGCCTTACGGTGCTGAGACCGACAAGCAGCTGTTCACGCTCTATGCCGCGGACACCCCGGACGTCCGGGAGAAGAACGAGCAGTACGGTGACGAGTCCGGAGCGCGAGGGGCCGACATCAAGGTCCGGGGGGAGAACTGGGACAGGCTTGAGCCCCACCTCGATGACGCGATGGCCTGGGACGCGCTGAGCGACGAAGAGCGTGCCAAGGCGATCCGGCAACTGGAGTCGGATACACCCGCCGGACACCATGTTTCCATCGAGCCGATTTACGCGGCGGGCGGTCCCACGACAGGGAACGGCAGCGGTGACCCCGAACCAGGAACGCCGTCACCCAGCCCCGGACCGGCGCCAACACCCCCTGGGAACAACTGAGTACATGAAGAAGACGAGCTTTATTCTCGCGGTCCTCGTTCTTGCCGCCGGTCTCACTGCCTGCGGCCCGGCGGATACCAATAGTTCCCGTCCGCGCGTCCCGATGCCGAGCAGTGTTCCCACGGAGCCTGTGTTTGCTACGGCGGACGATGTGATGGAGGCCATGGGGGATGGTGGGCTTGAGTGCAGGCTTCTTCGTCGCGCACGGGCGAATTTCGGCTCGGGGCTCGATTGCGTTGTCGAAATCATGGGAGCGGAGGTGGAGAACGAGATCCATGTACTCGACCCCGCCAGGTTCAGCCGTGACGACATCGGAAACTCCATCGCAGGCAGGCGCGAGGTGTACAAACACACGATCGTGGCTGCGGGCAACTGGTACATCCGGGTCATGTATCCCGTGTTCGCCCCGCAGGTCGCCAAGGCTGTCAAGGGTGTGGTCCTGCCGCCTACAGGCCGGGGGCAGTCGACGCCTCCCGGGACCGGTTGAGTACATGAAGAAGACGAGCTTCGTTCTCGCGGTCCTCGTTCTCGCGGTCGGTCTCACTGCCTGCGGCCCGATGGAGACCAACAGTTCCCGTCCCCGCGTCCCGATGCCCAGCAGCGTCCCCACCCAGCCCGTGTACGCCACTGCGGACGATGTGATGGAGGCCATGGGTGACGGTGGGCTTGAGTGCAGGCTTCTTCGTCGCGCACGGGCGAATTTCGGCTCGGGGCTCGATTGCGTTGTCGAAATCATGGGCACGGAGGTGGAGAACGAGATCCAGGTACTCGACCCCGCCAGGTTCAGCCGTGACGACATCGGCGACTCCATTGCCGTCGGGCGCGAGGTGTACAGACACACGATCGTGGCTGCGGGCAACTGGTACATCTGGGTCAGGTATCCCGTGTTCGCCCCGCAGGTCGCCAAGGCTCTCAAGGGTGTCGTCCTGCCCCCCACAGGCCAGGGGCGGCGGAGCTGAGGACGCGGACCGCGCCACGTCCTCGGCGTCCTCATGCCTTTCCTCCACCGGCTGCCCGCGAAGCCTCGCGCACCTGAGACAATGACTTCCATGGCCTCTGAACGTCCCCGTGTGCTCTCCGGAATCCAGCCCACCGCAGGCTCGTTCCACCTCGGCAACTATCTCGGTGCGGTCCGCCAGTGGGTGGCTCTGCAGGAGTCCCACGACGCCTTCTACATGGTGGTCGACCTGCATGCGATCACCGTTGCCCAGGACCCCGCGCAGCTGCGTGCCAACACCCGGCTCGCCGTTGCCCAGCTGCTCGCCGCCGGGCTCGATCCCGAGCGCTGCACGCTGTTCGTCCAGAGCCATGTGCCCGAGCACGCGCAGCTGGGCTGGGTCATGAACTGCCTGGCCGGGTTCGGCGAGGCGTCGCGGATGACGCAGTTCAAGGACAAGTCCGCCCGGCACGGGGCCGACCGCACCACGGTGGGGCTGTTCACCTACCCGATGCTGATGGTCGCCGACATCCTGCTCTACCAGGCCGACGAGGTCCCGGTGGGCGAGGACCAGCGCCAGCACCTGGAGCTGACCCGTAATCTCGCCGAGCGGTTCAACGGCACCTACGGCGACACCTTCACCATCCCGGACCCGTACATCCTCAAGGAGACGGCGAAGATCTACGACCTCCAGGACCCGTCGGCCAAGATGAGCAAGTCGACGGCGAACCCGAAGGGTCTGATCAACCTCCTGGACGAGCCGAAGGCCACCGCCAAGAAGGTGAAGAGCGCGGTCACCGACACCGACACGGTGATCCGCTTCGACCGGGCCGAGAAGCCGGGCGTCAGTAATCTGCTGACCATCCACTCGACGCTCACCGGCGCCTCCGTGCCGGAGCTGGAGCAGAAGTACGAGGGCAAGGGCTACGGCGCGCTGAAGACGGACCTCGCCGAGATCATGGTCGACTTCGTCACACCGTTCCGCACCCGCACCCAGGAATATCTGGACGACACCGAGACGCTGGACTCCATCCTGGCCAAGGGAGCGGAGAAGGCGCGGGCGGTCGCCGCCGAGACCCTGGCGCTGACCTACGACCGGATGGGCCTTCTGCCGGCGAAGCACTGAGTCCAAGGACCCTGGCGGCGAGGCACTCACAGGCGGCACACTGGCGACGTGAAGCTTGCGGCCGGTCTTGGCTGAAAACAGACCACCGAGGATTGAGGAGAACGACGTGGGGACCGTAACGCTCGGCGTTTCGATCGCGGTCCCGGAGCCCTACGGCAGCCTGCTCCAGGAGCGGCGCGCGAGCTTCGGGGACCCTGCCGCACACGGCATTCCCACCCACGTCACCCTCCTGCCGCCGACCGAGGCGGAGGCGGCCCGCCTGCCCGCGATCGAGGTGCATCTCGCCTCGATCGCGACCGGCAGCCGCCCCTTCCCGATGCGGCTGTCCGGCACGGGCACCTTCCGGCCGCTCTCGCCGGTGGTCTTCGTCCAGGTCGTGGAGGGCGCCTCGGCCTGCTCCTGGCTCCAGAAGCGGGTCCGGGACGCCTCCGGACCGCTGATGCGCGAGCTGCAGTTCCCGTACCACCCGCACGTCACCGTCGCCCACGGCATCCCCGAGGCGGCGATGGACCGGGCGTACGAGGAGCTCGCCGACTACGAGGCGTCCTGGACCTGCGGCTCCTTCGCCCTGTACGAGCAGGGCCCGGACCTCGTCTGGCGCAAGATCAACGAGTTCCCCTTCGGGGCGGGCGGCGTCGGCCCCGCCGTCCCCGCCCAGAGCGGCAGCTCCCTCGACGCGCCCTCGCTCCAGCCGTAGGCGCCACCCTCACACCGGCATACGGCGGAACAGCGGCCTCGGCACGTGCCGCAGCGCCGACATCACCGCCCGCAGCGCCCCCGGCACCCACACCGTCTCCGAACGCCGCCGCAGCCCGGTCACGATCGCGTCCGCGACCGCGCCCGGCGTCGTCACCAGCGGTGTGCGGGTGAACGGGATCGTCGCGAGCGGGCCCCCGGCGCCCCGTTCCCCGGCTCCTCGGCCCCCGGCCGCCCGGACCGCCGCCGCGTTCGGCACCACCAGCCCCGGGCGCACCACCATCACGTGCACCCCCGTGCCGTGCAGCGCGTCCCCGAGGCCCTGGGTGAACACGTCCAGGCCCGCCTTGCTCGACCCGTAGATGAAGTCCGCCCGCCGGGCGCGCTCACCGGCCACCGAGGACAGCACCACCAGCGAGCCGTGTCCCTGCGCCTGGAGCGCGCCGGCGCACACCAGCCCGGCGGAGACCGCCCCGGTGTAGTTCGTCTGCGCGACCCGGACCGCGGCGAGCGGCTCCTCCTCGTCGCGCTCCTGGTCGCCCGGGATGCCGAAGGCGAGGAGCACCATGTCGATGTCGCCCTCGGTGAAGATCTTGCCCAGGACCGTTTCGTGGGACGCGGTGTCCAGAGCGTCGAACGCGACGGTCTGCACGTACGCCCCGCGCCCGCGCAGATCGTCCGCGGCGGCGTCCAGCGCGGGGGAGGGGCGGCCGGCCAGCCAGACCGTGCGGGTGCGGTGGGCGATCAGGCGGCGTGCCGTGGCGAGCCCGATCTCCGACGTGCCGCCGAGGACGAGCAGGGACTGCGGGGCACCGAAGGCATCCTTCACGGGAACGCTCCTTACAGGGGATGAGGTGGAGTGGGGGCGCCGTTCACAACGACAGCCGGCGGGACAGGTCCGAGCGGAACGCCCCGTTCGGGTCCAGCTCGGCCCGCAGCGCCCGGAACTCGGGCAGCCGCGGGTACATCGCGGCGAGCGCGTCGGGGCGCAGCCGGGAGTCGTCCGTCAGACAGATCCGGCCGCCCGCGGCCGCCACCTCCTCGTCCAGGGAGTCGAGGAAGCGGGCGAGGCGCGGCAGGCCGGCCGGCAGATCGAGGGCGAGGTTCCAGCCGGGGGCCGGGAAGGACAGCCAGCCGGGGCCGCCCGCGCCGAACCGCCTGAGCACGGCACGGAAGGACGGGCAGCGGCTGCGGGCGATCCGTCCGACGATCCGGCGCAGCGTCTCCTCCTGCCCGTGTCCGACCAGGAACTCGTAGTGCACGAGACCGCCCGTGGCCGAGACGCGGTTGGTGTGGGGCGTCGCGTCCAGGGCGTGGAAGAAGGCCGGGACCGGCTGGAGTTCACCGGTGCGGGACCGGGGCGCCGAGCGGTAGCCGACCTCGTTGAGCGCGGTGGCGGACAGCCGCCCGAGCAGACCGGGCAGCAGGGGGAGTGCGGCGGGGCGCCGCGCCGCACGGACGGCGAGCGGCGTGCGCCGGGCGTGTGCCGGGAGCGCGTCCACGGGGGCGTGGTCCGCCCGGACCAGGACCGCGCGCCCGGTCGCCCGGCCCCGCGCGGTGAGGTCGACGCGGGCGTACTCGTAGGCGTGGTGGCCGCCCCGTGCCATCCGGGCCAGCAGGTCGTCGAGTCCGGTGGCCCGTTCGGTGTCGACCGACATCAGGGACGTGGCGACGGGGCGGAACCGGAGCGTGGCCGAGAGGATCACCCCGGTCAGCCCCATGCCGCCGGCGGTCGCGTCGAAGAGCGGGGTGCCGGGGCGGACATCGTGCACCCGGCCGTCGGCGGTGAGCAGCGCGAACTCCACCACATGCCGGGAGAAGGAGCCGGCGGCCCGGTGGTTGTCGCCGTGGGCGTCGGAGCCGATCGCGCCGCCCACCGTCACATACCGGCCGCCGGGCGTCACCGGCAGGAACCAGCCGAGCGGAAGCATCACCTGGCGCAGCCGGTGGAGGGTGACGCCCGCGTCGCACACCACGCGCCCGGATGCCGCGTCGATCGCCCGGACGCGGTCCAGGGCCGTCATGTCGAGGACGGAGCCCCCGGCGTTCTGCGCGGCGTCGCCGTGCGCCCGGCCCAGGCCGCGGGCGATCGAGCCGCGCGGCCCGCAGCCGAGCACCGTCGCCGCGGCCTCCTCGTAACTACGGGGGCGAAAGCGCAGCGCGGTCGTCGGGGCGGTGCGGCCCCAGCCGGTCAGGGACACGGTGTCGACAGACATGAGGGTGACCGTATCGTCCAGGAAAACACCTTTGCCGGATTTGTTACAGCACTCACCGAAATGGGTGATTGAAAGAGTGTCATCTCCTCCACCACCCACCGGGCTTCGGTTTTCGCGGGCGGGGAGGGTAGTCGTACGACATGGACTGGCTGAAAAAACTCCCCGTCATCGGGCCACTCGTCTCCCGGCTGATGGAGACGCACGCCTGGCGCAGCTACGAGACGCTGGTACGGGTCCACTGGGCCAGGCTCGCCGCCGCGATCACGTTCATCAGCTTCCTCGCCCTGTTCCCGCTGATCGCGGTCGGCGCGGCGATCGGTGCCGCGCTGCTCTCGGACAAGCAGCTGGACAAGATCGAGGACAAGATCGCCGATCAGGTGCCCGGCATCTCCGACCAGCTCGGCATCGACAACCTGGTGGCGCACGCCGGGACGGTCGGTCTGGTGGCCGGTGCGCTGCTGCTCTTCACCGGTATCGGCTGGATCGGCTCGATGCGGGACTGCCTGCGCGCGGTCTGGGAGATGGACGACCTGGACCAGGGCAATCCGGTCATCCGCAAACTCAAGGACGCCGGGGTGCTGTTCGGTCTGGGCGGCGCGGCCCTGGTGACCCTGGCGATCTCATCGGTCGGCTCGGTGGCCGTGGGCTGGGTCGCCGATCTGCTCAACATCCCGGAGAACGGCGCGGGCGGGGTGCTGCTGCGGATCGCCGCCCTGCTGGTGGCCGTGGCAGCCGACTTCCTGCTGCTGCTCTACCTGCTGACCCTGCTGCCGGCCGTCGAACCGCCGAGGCGCCGGCTGGTGGTGGCCGCGGTGCTCGGCGCCGTCGGGTTCGAACTGCTCAAGCTGCTGCTCGGCAGCTATATGAAGGGCGTCGCGTCCAAGAGCATGTACGGCGCCTTCGGGGTGCCCATCGCCCTGCTGCTGTGGATCAACTTCACGGCGAAGCTGCTGCTGTTCTGCGCCGCCTGGACGGCGACGCCGAGCAAGGAGGACGATCCGGCGGTGGGCGCGGAGCAGGACCCCGCGCCCGCCGCCCGGGAGGTCACGCGCGGGGACGCCGACGGACCAGGTCCGGCAGCGGCCAGCGCCGGTTGACCAGGAACACCCCGCCGGCCAGCAGGACCAGCACGCCGCCGACGATGCCCAGCGCGATCCCGACCCCGCTGGAGCCGTCGGTGGTGGCCGCGGCCTTCGCCGCCCGGTCTGGTCCGTTCCCGCCCTTGGAGCCCGCGGCCGAGCCGGCCTCGGCGCCCTTGCCCGCCCCGGCGGTGTCCGCGCCGGTCCCGGTCGCCGCGGACTTCGGCGGGACCAGCTCACCCACCGGGGTGACCTTGCCGCTCGCGGCGAACCCCCAGTCCAGCAGGCTGGCCGCCTCCTTGTAGACGGCGTGCGTCTCCTCGGACGACGGGTTCATGACGGTGACGAGCAGCACCTTGCCGTTGCGCTCGGCGACGCCCGTGAAGGTGTTGCCGGCGTGCGTCGTGTAGCCGTTCTTGACGCCCGCGATGCCCTTGTACGCGCCGACGCCGTCGGCCCCGGTGAGCAGCCGGTTGGTGTTCTGGATGCCGAAGCTCTCGCGCTTCTTGCCCTTCTTCTTCTCTCCGGGGAACTGTGCGGTCGCCGTCGAGCAGTACTCGCGGAAGTCCGCGTTCTGCAGGCCGTCGCGGGCGAAGAGCGAGAGGTCGTACGCGCTGGAGACCTGGCGCGGCGCGTCGTACCCGTCGGGCGAGACCACGTGCGTGTCCAGCGCCTGGAGCTCGACCGCCCGCGCCTGCATGGCGTCGACCGTCTTCGGGACCCCGCCGTACATCGAGGCCAGCACGTGCACCGCGTCGTTCCCCGAACGCAGGAAGACCCCGAGCCACAGGTCGTGCACCGTGTAGCTGAGGTCCTCCTTGATACCCACCAGGCTGCTGCCCTCGCCGAGATCGGCGAGGTCCGCGTCCTTGACCGTGTACTCCCGCGTCTTGGGCAGGAGCGCCGGGTCCCCGAGCAGGGTGTCCGCGAAGAGCATCTTCAGCGTGGAGGCCGGGGGCAGCCGCCAGTGCGGGTTGTGCGAGGCGAGCACCTCGCCCGTCTCCGCGTCCGACACCATCCACGACCGGCCCGTCAGCTTCTTCGGCAGGACCGGGGCCCCCGCGCCGAGGTTGACCTGGGTACCGGCCCGCCCGAGCTGCTCGCCCCCGATCTGGGACATGCCCGACGGCGGCTTGGGCGCGTCGTCGGCGGTGTCACCGTCGGCCGCCGAAGCAGGCGTAACGACAAAAGCGGACAGCAGAATGGCAGAGGTGACCGCGAGCGCGGCCTTCTTGAGAGCTGGCACGGTCGAAAACGTACATGCAGTTGATGTGAATATAGGCCCGGACGCCCTGACTCGCCGCGTGTAACGCCGGGACGGACCACCCCGGACGAGGAGGCCGGAGCGCGGCGGCGATACTTGCTCCATGAAGCTCAGCCGCCCCGTCTCCTGGTTCCTGCTCGCCTTCGGGGTGTGGAGCTGGTTCATCTGGGTCACTTTCGTCAAGAACCTGTGGAAGGACGGCAGCGGCCTCGCCTTCGACGACGCGGGTGACCCGACTGCGTACTTCTGGGTTCATCTGCTGCTCGCCATCACGTCCTTTCTCCTGGGGACGGCCGTGGGCTGGATCGGGTTCCGGGGCGTCAGGGCCCTGCGGGCCGACAAGGCTTGAAAGGGCCAGGACCGGACAGGTCCTGAATCGGGCGATACGAGGATGAACGGGGCAGGGGACGGGTATGCGGTTCGTGGGGTTCGCCCTGGTGGCGGTCGCGGTGCTCGCGCTGCTCGTCTACGTACACCGCTATGTGTGGCGCCGCCTCGTCGGTGACACGACGACCCCGGGCAGCCCGTGGCGCACGGCCGGCACGATCGCCGCGTACGCGCTGCCGCTGCTGAGCGTCGGCGCCCTCGTCTCCGGCCGTACGGGCACGCCCTTCCCGCTCCAGCAGGTGCTGGCCTGGCCGGGCTACCTGTGGCTGGCGGTGCTGCTGTATCTGACGCTCGCGCTGCTGGTGGGCGAGGCCGTACGCCCGCTGCTGCGCCGATGGCTCGCACGCCGTGCGCCCGCCGCGCCGACACGGGAGCCTGAGCCCGCGCCGGTGTCCGTGCCCGCGAAGGAGTCCGCGCCGGCGCCGGAGCCCGCGCCCGCCAAGGAGCCCGCGCAGGCGCCCGGCGACGCGTCGCGCCGGCTGTTCGTGGCGCGGGCCGTCGGGGGCGCCGCCGCTGTCGCCGGCCTCGGGACCGTCGGCTACGGGACGTACGGGGTGCTGCGCGGTCCCCGCGTGAAACGGGTCACCGTTCCGCTCGCCCGGCTGCCCCGGTCCGCGCACGGCTTCCGGATCGCCGTCGTCAGCGATATCCATCTCGGCCCGATTCTGGGCCGCTCCCATACGCAGCGGATCGTCGATACGGTCAACCGCACGCAGCCCGATCTCATCGCGGTCGTCGGGGATCTGGTCGACGGATCGGTCGCCGATCTCGGCCGGGCCGCCGAGCCGCTCGCCGGTCTCCGCTCCCGGCGTGGCGCCTTCTTCGTCACCGGCAACCACGAGTACTTCTCGGGCGCCGCGCAATGGGTTGATCAGGTACGGGAATTGGGGCTGCGACCGCTGGAGAACGCCCGCGTGGAGTCGGCCGGTTTCGATCTGGCCGGGGTCAATGACATCGCGGGCGAGAGCGAGGGGCAGGGCCCCGACTTCGCCCGCGCCCTCGGCGACCGGGACCGGGAGCGCGCGGTCGTGCTCCTGGCCCACCAGCCCGTCGTCATCGACGAGGCCGTCGAATACGGCGTGGACCTGCAACTCTCCGGCCACACCCACGGCGGCCAGCTCTGGCCGGGCAACCTCATCGCCGAGCTGGCCAACCCCACGGTCGCCGGGCTCGACCGTTACGGCGACACCCAGCTCTATGTCTCGCGCGGAGCCGGTGCCTGGGGCCCGCCCGTACGGGTCGGCGCACCTTCCGACATCACCGTGGTGGAGCTCGCCTCGACGCAGGCGTAATCACCCCCGTACGCCCCCGAAATGGGCGGATCGGGTGACCGGTGGTGAACCCTCTGTATCGGGTCTAACCACCGAAGGTTTCGACTAGCGAACAAAAGGCTATGAGCCTCCGATTTCCTCTTCCTGATGTGAAAATCGTGTGATTGGCTGAGCGCGAACGTGCGGTGATCTGCGTATCTGTGCGCGACGCCGAGGTGGGGCTGTTAAGGGAGTGCACGGCAATGCGGTCGATCCGGCTACGGATTCTCGCGATTCTCGCGGTTTTGGTCATCGCAGGCGTGGTCGCCTGGCAACTCCTCCCCTCGGACGAGGCGAACGCCGATCCGGTGACCGTCGGCACGACCGACGCGGTGACGTCGCTCGACCCGGCCGGCGCCTACGACGCCGGCTCCTGGGCGATGTACAGCAACCTCTACCAGTCGCTCATGACGTTCAAGTCCGGGGCGATCGTCCCCGAGCCGGACGCGGCCGAGAGCTGCGGTTTCATCGGCGGGAAGCTCCAGACGTACCAGTGCAAGCTCCGTGACGACCTGACGTTCTCCGACGGCAAGAAGATGACCGTCGACGACGTCAAGTACTCGTTCGACCGGATGCTGGAGATCAAGACGGACGTCGGTCCCTCGGTCCTCTTCCCCAGCCTGAAGAACGTGGTCGCCGAGGGTCGGACGATCACCTTCAACCTCTCCGCGCGTGACGCGACCTTCCCGCAGAAGCTCGCCACGGGTGCCGGTTCGATCGTGGAGAAGGACGCCTACTCGGAGCACAAGCTGCGCTCCGACGGCAAGGTCAACGGCTCGGGGCCGTACGTCCTGAAGTCCTACGAGCCCGGCGTCAAGGCCGAACTGGTGCCGAACTCGCGGTACAAGGGCGCGCTCAAGGACACCGGCAACCCGGTCACCGTGCGGTACTACAAGCAGTCGGAGGACCTCCTCGCCGCCTGGAAGTCCGGCCAGGTCGACGTCACGCACCGGCAGCTCCCGCCGTCCACGCTCGCCGAGCTGAACCCGGGCGACTCCGACAAGCGCGTCACCGAGGCGGACAGCGCCGAGATCCGCAACCTCGTCTTCAACGTCCGCAAGGACTCCCCGCTCGCCGACCGCAAGGTCCGGCAGGCCATCGCGTCGATCATCGACCGCGGTCCGCTGGTCGGCGACATCTACAACGGCACCGTCGACCCGCTCTACTCGCTGATCCCGCAGGGCTACATCGGGCACAGCACCCCGTTCTTCGACGCGTATCCGGCGCCGGACACCGAGCGCGCCAAGTCGCTCATGCAGGAGGCCGGCGTCCAGACGCCGCTGCCCGTCACCTTCGCCTACCGCGAGGGCGACGAGTACACCAAGGAGACGAAGGAGATCCAGCGTCAGCTTCAGGCGACCGGGCTGTTCAAGGTCACGGTGAAGGCCGTGGAGTGGACGAGGTTCCAGAAGGGCTACGCGGCCGGGGAGTACGACATGTACACCGTCGGCTGGCTCCCGGACTACCCGGACCCCGACACCTTCAGCCAGCCGCTCGTCGGCCGCGACAGCAGCCTCCACAACGGCTACAGCAGCAAGAAGATGGACGGGCTGATCAGCTCCACGCTCCAGTACAGCGACCGCAGCCGGGCCTCGGCCGACTTCAAGTCGCTCCAGAAGCTGGTCGGCGAGGACGTGCCGCTGGTGCCGCTGTGGCAGAAGAAGGACTACGTCGTCGCCAAGGAGGACGTCGCGGGTTCGCAGTACCTCTCCGACGGCACCGGCATCTGGCGGCTGTGGGAACTGAGCTGGATCTGATCCGCCGCCCCGCAGAGCCTCACCGAGCGGCCGTCCCGGACTTCCGGGGCGGCCGCTCGGCCGTGTACGCGAAGCCGCCGGCGCCCGCTACCCGGCCGGTCGCGCAGCCGTGCCCGGCAGGAACTCCTCCAGCACCTCGTGCACCTGCCGCACCAGCGGCCGCAGCACCCGGAACCGGGACAGGGCGATGGCGCGGGCGGCGATGGGGGCGGTACGGGCGACGAGGCGGCGGCTGCGTGCCGCGCCCTCCGTCCGGTCGTACACCCAGAACAGCACCAGGCCCATGTGCATCAGCCACATCAACGGGGGCAGCAGGGGCGCCAGTTCGGGATCGGTCTTCGTCCCGGAGCCGCGCAGGCAGCGCTCGTGGATGGCGATGACCGCGGCGCGGGCGTCGGCCGACTCCGGGGAGAACGGGCTGAGCGGGCTCTCCGGGTCGGCGGCGTTCTTGAAGAACTGGGTGGCGAAGGGGCGGTACCGCTCCGCCACGTCCAGCCAGGCCAGCAGCACCCCCCGCATGCGGGCCGCGAGGTCCTGTTCGCTGTCCAGGACCGGCCGCACCGCCACCTCGTGCTCGGCGGCGAGCCGGTCGTAGAAGCCCTGGACCAGGTGTTCCTTGGACGAGAAGTAGTAGTAGGCGTTCCCCACGGAGACGCCGGCCTCCTGCGCGATGGCCCGCATCGTCGTGCGGTCGTAGCCGCGTTCCTGGAAGAGCCGGAGCGCGGTCTCAAGGATCAGGGCACGGGTCTGCTCACTCTTGGGGGCCTTGACCTTGACCGCCGTCTCGTCCTTCTCTTCCTTCACCACGGCCCCGAGCGTATCGGGAACGGCGCCCCTACCCCGGCGAGGGCGTTCCGGCCTCCCGAGGCACCTCGGCCGGGGGCGCCCCGAACCGCCGTACGCCCGGTACGGCCGCGGTACCCACGCAGGCGGCGCCGACCAGCAGCCCGGCCACCGCGAGCGGGACCTCGGCGTTCCAGGCGGAGGCGGCGAGCGGGGCCAGGGCGTAGCCGAGCGGCGTCGCGGCGAGGGACAGCAGCCAGTCGTACGAGGTCACCCGCGCCAGGGCGTGCGCGGGCACGGCGGACTGGACGGCGGTCTCCCAGACCGGGTTGAGGAAGCCGAGCCCGGCCATGGCGACCCCGTACGCGGCGACGGACGCGGCGACCGGCGCGTGCGCGGCCAGCAGGCAGAGCGGCAGCACGTACAGCGCCCCGCCGAGGTTGGCGGCCAGGACCGGGCGGCCGGGGCGGACCCGGCCGGCCAGCAGGGACCCGAGCAGCAGCCCGACCGCGCCGGTCTGGAGGAGGGCGACCCAACTGCCCCTGCCGCCGGGGCCGTGCAGGAAGAGGGCCGGGCCGAGCGTCATCAGCACCGCCGCGGCGCCGTTCCATACGCCGTGGGCGATCAGGCTCGTCCAGTACCAGTCCCGGCCGCGCACCTCGCCCCAGCCCTCCTTGAGGTCGCCGATCAGGGAGCGCCGGGGGATCGGGACGTGGCGGACCTCGATCACGTACAGCAGGGCGGCGCTGACCGCGAAGGTGGCGCCGTCCAGGACGAAGGCCCAGCCCGGTCCCGCGGTGAGGACCAGGACCCCGGCGAGGGCGGGCCCGCCGATCCGGGCGCCGCCGGCGACCACCGCCATCAGGGAGTTGGCGCGCAGCAGCCCCGACTCCTCCACGGTGCCGCGGATCAGCGGCGCCGCGGTCGGCATCGCGAACGCCCCGGCGGCGCCGCCGAGCGCTTCGGCGAGCGCGATCTGCCACAGCGCCGGGGCGCCGGAGAGCAGTTCGGCGCCGACGAAGAGCTGGGTGGCGCAGCGTACGAGGTCGGTGGTCAGGGCGACCGTGCGGGCGTTGAAGCGGTCACCGACGACTCCGCCCAGCGGGAGCAGCAGCAGCTTGGGCACCATGGCGCAGGCCAGCACCAGGGCGAGGGCGCCGGTCGAGCCGGTGGCCAGGTAGACGGCGAGGGTCAGCGCGGCGGGGATCGCCGAGTCGCCCAGCATGGAGAGGGAGCGTCCGATGAAGAGCAGCCGGAAGGAGCGTGTGCTCAAGGGGTGGGCCATGGACGGAATCTATTTCGGTACCGAACTATTCGTCAACGAGAATTTCGGTTCCGAATTACCCGGGTCGTGTCCGCGAAGTCCCGTCGTAGGCTGGGCGCATGCAGCGACGCGACTGGACCGACGGGCACGTTGAGCGGTGGCGGCCCGTCCTGCCCGAGCTCGATCCGGACATCGAGGGCGCGGTGACGCGCATGAAGAAGCTCTCCGTCCATCTGCGCCGGGTGCGCGAGCAGTCCCTCGTCGACTTCGACCTGGACCGCCAGGAGTTCGACACCCTGCACAAGCTCGCCGGACGCGGCGGCACGGCCGCCCCCTCCGAACTGGCCGCCGACCTCGACCTCGCCCCCGCCTCCGTCACCGGCCGGCTGGACGCGCTGGAGCGCCGCGGCTTCGTCCGCCGCACCCCCTCCACCACGGACCGGCGGCGCGTCGACGTGGAGCTGACCGACGAGGGCCGCTCGACGTGGATCGGCGCGATGAAGTTCCTCGGGAACGAGGAGGACCGGCTGCTCGGCGTCCTCGACACGGACGAACGGGCCCTGCTCAACGACATGCTGCGGCGCATCATGGTCGTCGCCGAGGACCGGGGCGGCGCGGCCTGGGACTGACGGACGGCCCCGCGCGCCGCTCAGCTCTCCTGCGGGCGGCCCTCCGCGGCCTGCCGAGCCAGCTCCTCCCTGATCCCGTCCGGACCCAGCGCCAGCAGCTCGCCCACCGCCTCGTTCCACCCCTCGGCCGCCCGCTCCACCCCGTCCCGGAAGCCCCGCCGCAGCGGCCCCCCGGCCAGCAGCAGGGCGACGGCGGCGACCGGGCGCAGCAGCCACCGGCCGCGCAGCGAGACCGCGGCCTCCACCAGCCACCGGCCGTCCGCCGCCCGCCGGGGCCGCAGATACAGCCGGGCCTCGCCCAGCAGGTGCTTCACCCGGGCCGTCGCCGGGGCACGGGCCGAGGGCGGCGCCCCGGGCGGGAGCAGCGCCGCCGCCCACCACGCGGTCAGGTCGACCCGCGCCTTCCCCGAGCCCCGGTGCAGCGACCCCGAGCCGTCCGGTCCCCACATCCGGCCCTGCGCCTCGAACAGCCGGGGCCGGTCGGGGGCGGCCAGCCGCAGCGACAGCCTGCCGCTCATGTCCGGCGCGCCGAACAGCAGCTCCACCTCGGCCGCTGAGGTGCGCCGCCACTCGCGTACCCGCAGCGCCATCCGCTCGGCGTCCTCCGGCAGGGCGACCTCGTACCGCGCACCGGGCCTGAGGTGCCGGCCCTTCACCAGACGCAGGTCCGCGACCGGCTGCCCGCCCGGCAGGAGGACGCTCCCGCCGCTCGCCCGGGTCGACTCGGCGAGGTCGCAGAGCAGCGAGGCCAGTTCGGCGGCCGGCTCGGGCTCCAGGGCCAGGACGTCGACGGAGTGCCGCAGGACGGTCATCGGGGCCGTCGGCTCAGACGCTCATCGAGCGGGCGGTGTTGACCTGAAACATCACCATCGCGAAGGTCTCCGGCTGCGTGGCGGGGATCATCGTCGAGTGATGGCGGCCGGCGCTGGTCACCGTCACCTGGATGAAGCCGGTCGTCTGCTTCTGCTTCATCAGCAGGAAGAGCAGACCGATCAGACAGAACAGGGCGAAGATGATCGCCAGCACGATCGCGACCGGCGGGATCTTCTCCTCGGTGCGCGACATGTCCGTCGCCGTCCACACCGCGCCCTTGAGGGGCATCGTCCCGGACGGCGTCACGACCGAATCGTTCATCACCGTGATGTCACCGATGGACAGCACCGGCGCCCCGCCGCCCGCCGGAACCATGCCCGGCCCGCCCGGATACCCGTACCCCGCGTCCGGGGGCGCCGGATACCCGTAGCCCGGGGGCTGGGCCGACGGTCCCGGGAGCGGCTGCGGGTAGCCGTGGACCGGGTTCCCGGCGGCCGGGTAGCCGTAGCCCTGGCCGCCCGGGGCGAGGGGAGGGGTTCCCTGGTTCTGGGGAGGACCCCACTTGTATGAGTCGTCCGCGTACGGATTCGGATCGCTCAACGTTCCCCGCTCTCGTTCTCCCCGCGCACCCCCGTGCGGCGGTTGGCGAACCGACCACCGGTTCCGCACGACCGTACCGTCCGGGCCCGCCCGTGCGCAGCAAGAGGCCCCGCCTCCCGAGGGGTTCGCACTCCTCGGCGGGCGGGGCCCCGGATGCCGCTCGATCGTGGCCGGCGGATCAGAAGCGACGCGTGATCAGCGCGCGCTTGACCTCCTGGATCGCCTTGGTGACCTCGATGCCACGCGGGCAGGCGTCCGTGCAGTTGAAGGTGGTGCGGCAACGCCACACCCCGTCACGGTCGTTGAGGATCTCCAGGCGCTGCTCGCCGCCCTCGTCGCGCGAGTCGAAGATGAAGCGGTGCGCGTTGACGATCGCCGCCGGGCCGAAGTACTGGCCGTCGTTCCAGAACACCGGGCACGAGGACGTGCACGCGGCGCACAGGATGCACTTGGTGGTGTCGTCGAAGCGCTCGCGGTCCTCGGGGGACTGGAGACGCTCGCGGGTCGGCTCGTTCCCCTTGGTGATGAGGAAGGGCATGACGTCGCGGTAGGCCTGGAAGAACGGGTCCATGTCGACCACGAGGTCCTTGAGGACCGTGAGGCCCTTGATGGCCTCGATCGTGATCGGCTTCTCCGGGCTCAGGTCCTTGATCAGCGTCTTGCAGGCGAGCCTGTTCTTGCCGTTGATCCGCATGGCGTCCGAACCGCAGATGCCGTGCGCGCAGGAGCGGCGGAACGTGAGCGTCCCGTCCTGGTCCCACTTGATCTTGTGAAGGGCGTCGAGGACGCGCTCCTTCGGGTCGATCTCGATCTGGAAGTCCTGCCACTGGGCCTCGTCGGAGACCTCGGGGTTGAACCGCCGGATGCGGAACGTGGCCGTGATGTACGGCGAGTCGGCGAAACCGGCCTCGGGCTCGGGAGCCTTGTCGGCCTTGTCCAGGGTGGGTGTAGCCATCAGTACTTACGCTCCATCGGCTGGTAGCGGGTCTGGACGACCGGCTTGTAGTCCAGCCGGATCGACTCGGTGCCGTCGTCGGCGACCTCGCGGTACGCCATGGTGTGGCGCATGAAGTTGACGTCGTCGCGGTTCGGGAAGTCCTCGCGGTAGTGACCGCCGCGGGACTCCTTGCGGGCCAGCGCCGACGTCGCCATGACCTCGGCGAGGTCGAGCAGGTTGCCCAGCTCGATGGCCTCCAGCAGGTCCGTGTTGAACCGCCTGCCCTTGTCCTGGACGGACACGTCGAGGTAGCGCCTGCGCAGCTCCGCGATCTTGTCCACCGCGGTCTTGATCGTCTGCTCGGTGCGGAACACCATCACGTTGGCGTCCATGCACTCCTGCAGCTCCTGGCGGATCGCCGCGACGCGCTCGGTGCCCGTGGAGTCGCGCAGCCGCTCGACCTGGTCGACGACCAGCTGCGCCGGGTTCTCGGGAAGCTCGACGAAGTCGCTCTTCGCGGAGTACTCGGCGGCGGCGATGCCCGCGCGGCGCCCGAAGACGTTGATGTCGAGCAGCGAGTTGGTGCCGAGGCGGTTGGCGCCGTGCACCGACACGCAGGCGACCTCGCCGGCGGCGTACAGGCCCGGGACGACGGTGGTGTTGTCGGCCAGCACCTCGCCCTCGACGTTGGTCGGGATGCCGCCCATGGCGTAGTGCGCGGTCGGCTGGATCGGGATCGGGTCCGTGTAGGGCTCGATGCCGAGGTACGTACGCGCGAACTCGGTGATGTCCGGGAGCTTGGCGTCCAGCTGCTCCGGCGGCAGGTGCGTCAGGTCCAGGTAGACGTGGTCGCCCTCGGGACCGCAGCCGCGGCCCTCGCGGATCTCCGTGTAGATGGAGCGCGAGACGACGTCACGCGAGGCCAGGTCCTTCATGACGGGCGCGTACTTCTCCATGAAGCGCTCGCCGTCCTTGTTGCGGAGGATGCCGCCCTCACCGCGGGCGCCCTCCGTCAGCAGGATGCCCATGCGCCAGATGCCGGTCGGGTGGAACTGGAAGAACTCCATGTCCTCCAGCGGCAGACCCCGGCGGTAGCAGGCGGCCTGGCCGTCACCGGTCAGGGTGTGCGCGTTCGACGTCACCTTGAAGAACTTGCCGGTGCCGCCCGAGGCGTAGATGACCGACTTCGCCCGGAAGACGTGGATCTCGCCGGTGGCCAGCTCGTAGGCGACGACGCCGGCGGACTTCTTGACGCCGTCCTGCTCGACGATCAGCTGGTCCAGGACGTAGAACTCGTTGAAGAACTCCACGCCCTCCTTCACGCAGTTCTGGTACAGCGTCTGGAGGATCATGTGGCCGGTGCGGTCGCCCGAGTAGCAGGCGCGGCGGACCGGGGCCTCACCGTGGTTGCGGGAGTGACCGCCGAACCGGCGCTGGTCGATCTCGCCCTTGGGCGTACGGCCGAACGGCAGGCCCATCTTCTCCAGGTCGAGAACGGCGTCGATGGCCTCCTTCGCCAGGATCTCGGCGGCGTCCTGGTCGACCAGGTAGTCACCGCCCTTGATCGTGTCGAAGGTGTGCCACTCCCAGTTGTCCTCCTCCACGTTGGCCAGCGCGGCGGCCATGCCGCCCTGCGCGGCGCCCGTGTGGGAGCGGGTGGGGTAGAGCTTGGTCAGCACGGCGGTGCGGCTGCGCTTGGTCGACTCGATGGCCGCGCGCATGCCGGCGCCGCCGGCGCCGACGATGACGGTGTCGTACGTGTGGATCTGCATGGTTTACCTCTGGTCCTTCGGGCCCGGCGCCTAGCGGATGTTCGGGTCGAAGGTGAAGATCACCAGCGTGCCCAGCAGGACGGTGAACACCGTGGCGGTGTACAGCAGCATCTTCAGCCAGAAGCGGGTGTTGTCCCGTTCGGCGTAGTCGTTGATGACCGTACGCAGCCCGTTGGCGCCGTGCAGCATGGCGAGCCACAGCATCGCCAGGTCCCACATCTGCCAGAACGGCGAGGCCCAGCGGCCCGCCACGAAGGCGAAGCCGATCTTGGAGACGCCGCCGTCCAGTACCAGCTGGATCAGCAGGTGGCCGATGACCAGGACGACCAGAACGATGCCCGACAGGCGCATGAAGAGCCAGGCGTACATCTCGAAGTTGGTGCGCGAACCCTTGGGGGTCTTGCCGGTCCGCTTGCGCGGCGGCTCGATGACCGGGGCCGGGTTGTCGACGTCGTACAGGGAGACACCCTCGACGGCGCCGATCGCGGAAGACGTTTCGGTGGACATCGGCCTCAGCTCCCGAAGACTTCACGTACGGCGTGGCCGAGGACGGGGTACAGGGCCCCGACCATCAGCACGATCCAGATGCCCAGCACGGCCCAGAGCATCTGCTTCTGAACGCGCGGGCCCTTGGCCCAGAAGTCCACGGCGACGATGCGCAGACCGTTCAGCGCGTGGAAGAGAATCGCGGCCACCAGGCCGTATTCGAGCAGCGCGACGATCGGCGTCTTGTACGTGGACACGACGTCGTCGTACGCCTCCGGAGAGACGCGGACGAGGGCGGTGTCCAGGACATGTACGAACAGGAAGAAGAAAATGAGGACACCGGTGACTCGATGAGCCACCCAGGACCACATGCCTTCCCGGCCGCGGTACAGCGTTCCAGCCGGCACGGAAGAACCCTCCGGGAGCGGGGATTGGGGTCGGCCGGCTTGACTGTCGGTCTGACCCGGCCGGGTACGGTCCACCGGCCCCGGCCATCGTAGCGACGGATTGTCGGTTCGATCGCGCGGGGGCCTCTGGTGTGATCAAAGTGGCAACGAATCAGGCACGGACGGGCTATGGACAGACCCCCGGCACCCTGCTCACCGCCGGGGGGCGGGGGAAACCGGCCCGTACGGACCGCCGCCAGTCCGTTACTGACTCGATACCAGCGCCATGATGCGTCCCCGGGCGAGTCGCCGCATCTCGTCCGCCGTCACCGCCCGCTCCCGCTCCTCGTCGTGGCCCAGCCGCTCCCGGATGCCGGCCAGCATCTGGTCGGGGTGTTCGCTGGGCCGGTAGCCGTCCAGGCAGATCACGAAGACATGGCCGAAGGTGCGCTCGTACTCGGCGTGCGCGGCGTCCAGCGCGAGCCGGGCGGCGTGCGGCGCGTCCGGGCCGAGAGCCGGGGACACCTCGGCGGCCAGCGCCTGGGTGTGATCGCTGGGGGAGAGGTCGTACCCCGCCTCGTCGGCCGCCGCGAGCAGCGCCTCCACGTCCGGGTAGGGGCGGTGGGCGGCCAGCCGCTGCGCCCAGCGGTGGCTGCCGAAGCACTCCAGCAGGGCGGCCTCGGCCTCCGGGGCGGGCGCGTCGTTGAAACGGCGCAGGCCCGGGGCGGGCGCGGTGGTCCCGCCGGGGAGGGGGCCGTGGGTCTGTACGGGCACGGCGGTGCGCCGGGCGGGCCGGTCCGGCTGCTCGGGGAGGCCTGCGTGGGACTCGCTGGACCTGGACAGCGTGGGCTCCTGGAGTCAACGGCATCTGTGAACCTGGAGGGGGGAGGGACCGACGGGACCAGGCGGATGCGGGGCGAGAGGAGAGACGAATGCGCCTCAAAGCTAGCGAGGCGGGGCAACAGTCGTGCGAAGGATGCGCGAATTTCACCCGGACGGGAGAGTTTCGCGATGCCTGAAGAGCGGATGTGTGAGGAGAATGCCCGGCTACCTCCATGCATCTGACCTGTTTTCTTGCGTTTCTGCTCTCTTCTCCCTGAAACCGGAGGTTTCTGACTGATGGCACCCTCACGCGGCGCTCTCATGGCCGTGACGGCGGCGGCCGCGGCGAGCGTCGCCGTCGCCGGCTGCGACGGCTCCGGAGCCGAACACCGCAACGGCTCCGAGACGTCCCGTGCGGCGTCGTCGGCACCGTCCCCCACCCCCTCCCCGACCCGCAGCTACCCGCTCTCGAAGGCGCCCCGCACCATCCCGGCCGTACGCGAGCACACCGCCGCCCACGGCCCCGGCTGGCGGCCGGGCGAGAACAGCGGGGTCGTCATCGCGGACGGCAAGCTCGCCGACGAGGGGAAGCTGCTCGCCGGCGAGCTGAAGATCAGCTACCGGGGCGATGTGGCGGCCCGTGCCGGGGACATCGAGCTGGCCCTCGCCCCGAAGGACTCCGGCGGGCCGGAGTCGTACACCCTGCGCACCCACGACGGGCGTGTCACGATCAGCGGGCCCGGCGAGGCGGGCGTGTTCTACGGCACCCGCACCCTCAAGCAGTCCGTGCGCGCCGACGGCTCCATGCCCGAGGGCGAGGTGCGCGACCGGCCCGACAAGCCGCAGCGCGGTCTCAACCTCGACATCGCGCGCAAGCACTACAGCGCCACCTGGATCGAGGACCGGCTGCGCGAGATGGCCGACCTCAAGCTCAACCAGCTCGGCCTGCACTTCTCCGACGACCAGGCCTTCCGCATCGAGTCCGACACCCACCCCGAAGTCGTCTCGCCCGACCACCTCACCAAGGCGCAGGTGCGGCGCATCGTCGCGCTGGCCGGCCGGCTGCACATCGAGATCGTCCCGGAGATCGACTCGCCCGGTCATCTCGGCGCGGTCCTGCGCGCCCACCCCGACCTCCAGCTGCACAACGTCTCCGGGGTGGCGTCGACCGGGTCGCTGGACATCTCCAAACCGGGCGCGGCCAAGCTGATCGACGAACTCCTCGGCGAGTACGCCGAGCTGTTCGGCGGCGCCTACTGGCATCTGGGCGCCGACGAGTACCGCGCGCTGATGGCGAGCAACCCCGCCGCCTCGTACCCGCAGCTCCAGCGCGCGGCCGTCGCGAAGTACGGCTCCGGGGCCGGTATCGCCGACCTCGCGACCGGCTGGCTCAACGACCGGGCCGCGGTGGTCCGCAAGCACGGCATGCAGCCGAAGGCCTGGAACGACGGGCTCTTCCGGGACAGCACGGTCCAGGCCGACAAGAACATCGAGGTCGAGTACTGGACGGGCAAGGAGTACGGGGCCCGGTCGCCGGAGGAGTACCTGCGCGAGGGCCGCAAGGTCCTGAACCTCAACGACGAGTTCATGTACTACGTGCTCGGCCAGCCCAACGCCTTCGTCTACCCCACCGGCAAGCGGATCTACGAGCAGTGGACCCCGCTCGTCCTGCGCGGCACCACCCCCGTCCCGGCGCGCTACTCGGACCAGATCCTGGGCGGCCGGTTCGCCGTCTGGGGCGACCTGCCGAACGCCCAGACCGCCGCACAGGTGGCCGAGGGCATCCGGATGCCGCTGCGGGCGACGTCCCAGAAGCTGTGGGACCCGGGCAAACCGAAGCTGACCTGGGAGAAGTTCCGCTCGCTGGCGAAGGAGATCGACGCGGGCTGAAAACCCCTGGCGGTGGACAGGGCGGCGACCGGACACTACGTTCCGCTTGCCGCGCTGTCCGGGGAGGGACACGCGGTCCACGCGTTGACGTCCGAATCCTGGGGGGTTCCATTTCCATGCTCTGTTCACTCTGTGGCGCGAGACCGGCCAGCACCGCTGACGGCCGGTGCGCAATGTGCGTCGGCTTCCACCGCGAGGGGGAAAGGGTGAGGCCGGTACCGGTACCGGCCGGCCTGTACCACCTGCGCTCGCCGGTCGCCCTGGGCAGGGCGGTGTGCGTGCTGCTCGGCTCGGTGGCCGTGGCGGACGCCCTCTCGATCGCCTCCGGCGTCCACGCCCGGCTGCTGCTCGGGGACCGGACGGAGGACGGCTACGCGACGGTCGACGACCTGACCTGGACCCACGCCGAAGTGCTGTACCAGTCCACCGGCGCGCTCCAGGGCCTCACTCTCCTGGCCACCGCCGTCGTCTTCCTCATCTGGCTGCGCCGGGTCCGTCGCAACGCGGAGGTCTTCGACCCGGCCGCCCACTCCATGCGGCCGGGCTGGGCGATCGGTGCCTGGTTCGTGCCCATCGGCAACCTCTGGCTGCCGTACCGGGTCGTGCGCGACGTCCGGACCGCGAGCGAGCTGCCCGGTACCCCCGGCGGCCGGTCCGCGTTTCCGGGCGTACTGCTGCACGCCTGGTGGGTGGCGCTGGTCGCGGCACAGCTGTTCGGCCGGTACGCCTCCCAGCGCTACGAAGCGGCCGAGACCCTGGACGAGATCACCGACGCGCTCGACCTGGTCGCCTTCTCCGACGCGCTGGACATCGCGGCCGCGGTCCTCGCCGTCCTGCTCGTCCGCGGGCTGACGGCGATGCAGGGCGAGCGGGCGACGCTCGGCCCGCTCGCGGTGGGGTAGCGGTTCGGGCTCCGGCGCGCACCGGCCGAGTGACGCAGCGGTAATCGGCCAGCAACAGTGACGCTTTTCGGCCATTCGGCGCTGAATGCGATAACAGGAAGCGCTGCGCCCCGCTGCGTCCCGGCGGGGGACCGGCACGGGCGGGGGCCGACAGGAGACGTCATGAGCCTGCTCGAACTGATCGCCGCCGCCGACGAGCGCGGGCTCGCCGCCAGTGCGGCCGCCTGCCTCGAACGCTGTCTGCCCCAGCCCGGGGTGGGCGCGGACCCCGACCCGCTGCGCCCGCTCTGGGCCGGCTGCGCCGACGCACGCGTCTGGCCCGCCCGGCTCGCCGAGGCCCGCGCGGCCCTGGACGCGCTGCCGGACCCCGGGGAGCCGGTCCGGCGGGTCCGGGAACTGCTCGCCGCGGCCCCGGACGACCGGGCGGGCGAGGAGCTGCGCGCCTGGGCGGACGACTGCTCCGTGCTGGCCCTGGAGGTCCACCTCGGCCACGACGCGCCCCGGCCCGGCGCCCCGGATCTGCCGGCCCGCTGCCGCACGGGCCGGCTGGCCGGCGCGGGCCCGCTGCTGGCGGGCGAGGCCGCGCGCCAGACCCTGATCCTGGAGATGCTCGCCGGCATCGACGAGTCCGCCCCCGCCGGCGCCGGGCTGCGCCAGGTCCTCGACGTGTCGACGGAGGGCCAGCGGGTGCTGCGCGCGGCGGTCTCGCGACGGGCACGGGGGCGGGGCTGAGGAGGTCCCTGTGGTCTGTGCACGGTGGGCTGCCGCCGGCTGTACGCGGCGTCGGTGACCGGGGGGAGCGGCACGCCGTGCGGTTCGCGGGCGAGCGCGGAAGCCGCCTGCTCGTCCGGAGGGCGGTGCTCTTCGAGGAGGCGCGCGCGAGAGGCCGGCGAGGACGACCGGGGCCGCCACCCCCCACAGGAGAGGCCCCGGTCGTCTTCCGCGGGGCCGCAGGACGACCCCGTACTCATCTCAGCGCCGTGGGTGCGTTTTCTGTCACACCGGGGGCAGGGGAGGAAATGTTGCGGGTTGTACAAGTCATGGACGTGGTGCACGCGAAGGACGTAGCGTGCTGAGTCGCGCAGGGAGGCGCGGCAGTGGTGACCAGCTGCGATTAAGACGGCAGGGCAGGGTTGAGGGAGTGCTGGGGGACGACGCGGGGCTTACTGCCGCGGTGCTCGCGGCACAGCACGGGGACGAGGACGCCTTCCGTACTGTGTACCGCGCTGTGCAGCCGCGGCTGCTGGGCTACATAAGAACGCTGGTGGGGGAGCCGGACGCCGAGGACGTGGCGTCCGAGTCGTGGCTGCAGATAGCCCGGGACCTCGACCGTTTCAGTGGGGACGCCGACCGTTTCCGGGGCTGGGCGGCGCGCATAGCCCGCAACCGCGCCCTGGACCATCTCCGGATGCGCGGCAGGCGCCCCGCCATCGGCGGCGACGAGACGGAGCTGTCCGAGAAGCCGGCCTTCTCCGACACCGCGGACGAGGCGATCGAGTCCCTGGCGACCGGCCGCACCATGTCGCTCATCGCCCAGCTGCCGCAGGACCAGGCCGAGGCCGTGGTGCTGCGCGTCGTGGTCGGGCTCGACGCGAAGAGCGCGGCGCAGACGCTCGGCAAGCGGCCGGGCGCGGTCCGCACCGCGGCCCACCGCGGTCTGAAGCGGCTCGCCGAACTGCTGCGGACCGACAGCGGGGAGGGCCGGGACGACACCGGGCGCCCTCCCGCCGGAGGCGGACTGCCCGACCCCGGCGCCCCCGAAGGCATCCGCCCGCCCGGTGCGGCGACGGGCACCGGCGCGCCGGAAGGCATCCGTCCCCGCGGCGGAGCGACGAGCGTCGGCGCGTCGGAAGCCGGCCGTCCGCACGGTGCCGTGACGGACACCGGCCTCCCGCGCGCCGCGGCCCCGGAGGGCGGCCTTCCGCGCGGCGGCGCAGCCGGCGGACCGGTCGTCCCGCCCCGGCGCCCGGCCGGCCCCGGGGCCCCGTCGGCCGCCCTCCGGAACAGCACGGCGGACGCGGCGGAACTCGGCGCCGTACCCGCGCAACGCCCCTCACGCACCGGCCTGGTGGCTCCCGCCGGTGTGACGCATTCGCGTCCCCGGACGCAGAAGGACATGTGATGGCCGACGAGCAGTACGCATGGCTTGACAAGGAAGCGGCGGAGAAGTTGCTCCGCGGCGAACCGGTCGACTCTGCCGAAGGCCACCCCTGTCAGGATGCCGAACGCCTCGCCGCCGCCCTGGGCGCCGCAGCCCGCACCGCCCTGCCCGCCACCGGCGAACTGCCCGGCGAGGCCGCCGCGCTGGCCGCCTTCCGCGCCGCCCCGCGCCGGACCCGCACCGCACCCCGCACGGCCCCGGGCCGGGCCGCCGCCGCGCACGGAGCCGGGGCGGACGACGACGGGACCGCGATGCTCGCGCCCGTCCACATAGGCAGGGCCGCCTCCGGCGCGGGTGCCGGGGCAGCGGGCCCGCGCGGCGACCGCGCCTTCCGCTGGAGCCGGCCCCTGCGCTTCGGCCTGGTCGCCTCCGTGGCGTGCTGCGCGATCGGCGGGGTGGCCGTGGCCGCCGGGACCGGCGTGCTGCCCGTCCCCTTCGGCCGGCACACCCCCTCCCCGGCGACCTCGGTCTCGGCCGCCGCCTCGCCCGGGGAACTGGGCTCCGGCCTCGTCCCCGACGAGGAGACCTCCGTACCGCCGCCGCCCGGCTCCCCCGACCCGAGCACCCCGTCCCCGCACGCCCCGCCCCCCGGCGGCGGCACGGACCAGGACGGCGAGGACACCGCCCACGCCGACGGCACCACCCCCGACAGCGGCCGGAGCGGCGAGGGCGACAGCGGCACGGACCGGTCGGACGGCAGTGGGCCGGGCGGCGGGACGGGCATCGACGACGACACCTCCGCCGGCGGGTCCACGGACACCGAGAAGGGGCACGGCGGGTCCGGCGACGAGGACGACACGTCCGCCGCCTGGTACGCCAAGACCCTGAAGGCCTGCCGCGACTACCGCGACGGCAACCTCGACAAGGACCGCAGGGAACGCCTCGAAGCCCTGGCCAAGGGCGCGCGCAACCTGGACCGCTTCTGCGACCGGCTGCTCGACAAGGCGGGCGACGACAGCGACGGCCAGAGCGGCGACGGGAACGCCGAACAGGGCGGCGACGCCTCGGGCGCGCTCCCGTCCATCCATTTCACCGAGTCGCCCGGCCCCTCGGTGGCGGCCATCGCCCCGGACCCGGCGACGAGGGGTTCCGGCACCTCCGCCGCGCCGGATCCGACCGCCTCGGCGGCGGCCCGCTGACGGCCGTTACCGCCGGGTGTGACGTTTTCCGGCCTGCGGACGCTGTACAGAATGAGCCGACTGGTCATCGGCAGCGCCCGGAGCCGGGGTTCCCCCCGTACCTGCGGCTCGGCGCACATGGCGCGGGCGGGACACGTTCCCCCGGTCCCGCCCGCGCCCCTCAACCCCCGTTGCTCGCAGCACTCGCTACTTGTAGACGACGACCTTGTCGCCGTTGCGGACCTGGGAGAACAGGGACGCGATCTTCCCCTCGTCCCGGACGTTGACACATCCGTGCGAGGCGCCGTTGTAGCCGCGGGCCGCGAAGTCCGAGGAGTAGTGCACCGCCTGGCCGCCGCTGAAGAACATCGCGTAGGGCATGGCCGTGTGGTAGATCGACGACACGTGGTGCCGCGACTTCCAGTACACGGAGAACGTGCCCTCGCGGGTCGGGGTGTACTGCGAGCCGAACCGTACGTCCATGGACGAGACGACCTTGCCGTCGATCATCCAGGACAGGGTCCGGCTGTTCTTGCTGATGCAGAGCACCCGGCCCGTCAGGCACCGCTTGTCCGGCTCGGCGACCGGGACGGTGGTCGGCGGGTTCAGCTCGGCGGCCGTCGGCGTGTGCGTCATGCCGAGCAGCTTCTGCCAGGTGACGGTGTCCGTCTTCCCGGTCCTGGACAGGCCGCGCTTGCCCTGGAACGACTGCACGGCGGTGGCCGTGACGGACCCGTAGTAGCCGGTGGGGCTGCGGTTGAAGTGCCCGATCTGACGCAGCCGGGCCTGCAACTCGCGCACCTGCTTGCCCTCCGCCCCGCTCGCTATGAGCACCGTGCCCTGCGGATCGGCCGACGAAGGCGTGCCGCTGGGCTTCGGCGGCGCCTTCGCCGGTTCCTTCGTCTTCGTGGCGCTCGCGGACGGGCTCGCCGGCTCCGTCCGGTCCCCGCCCGGCTTCGCGTCCTCGGTGGGCGAGCCGGAACTGCTGCTCGCCGGTACCGACGGGGCGGCCTGCGCGCTGTCGGCCGCCTGCGCCTTGCACCCGGCGGTCACGGCCGCCAGCGCCAGGACGGCCACGGCGGCGGTGGCCGCGCCGCCTGCCCGGACGCCCCTGTGCGCGTATCCGCGCCCGGTCCTGCTGGTGCCTGTCATCCCGACCCCCTGAATCCGTGTATCCCATGGGACGGGTTCCCGCTCCGACCGGTTGCCGAATCCTTGCGCGGGGTGGAAAAGCGGTAACGATGCGGCTGCCGCCGTGGCGGTAGTACGGCGACGAGGTCCGGGACAGCGCCCTGCGGGACCTGGCGGACCGGGTGTCGTACCCGCGTGCGACACTCCGTTTCATGCTGGGTGTCACCGACCTTCCGACCTATCTCGCCGGCCTGGTGCTGATCGTTCTGCTGCCGGGGCCGAATTCGCTGTACGTGCTGTCCGTCGCCGCCCGGCGCGGGGTGCGGACCGGGTATGTGGCCGCGGCCGGGGTGTGGACCGGGGACACCGTGCTGATGACGCTGTCCGCGCTGGGCGCCTCCTCGCTGTTGCAGACGACGCCCGTGCTGTTCGCCGTCGTCAAGTACGCGGGTGCGGGGTATCTGACCTGGATGGCCATCGGGATGCTGCGGGCCGCGGTGTCGATGTGGCGCGAGCGGCACCGGAGGGTCGCCGAGATCACCGGGGAGGGCGAGGACGCGGCGCAGGTGCCCGGGGGCATGGAGCGGCCGTACCGGCGGGCGCTGGTGGTCAGCCTGTTCAACCCGAAGGCGATCCTGTTCCTGATCTCGTTCTTCGTGCAGTTCGTCGACCCCGGTTACGCCTACCCGGCGCTCTCCTTCCTGGTGTTGGGCACCCTGCTCCAGATCGCCAGCTTCCTGTACCTGACGATGCTGATATTCGGCGGCACCCGGCTGTCCGCCGCGTTCCGCCGCCGCAGGCGTCTGTCGGCGGGGGCCACGTCGGCGGCCGGGGTGCTGTTCCTCGGGTTCGCCGCGAAGCTGTCGCTCAGCAGCGTCTGACGCGGCCGGCTCAGCCTGCGAGGCCGAGGCCCAGCGGGGTGAGGTATTCCGCCAGCCCGGCCGTGTCCCGGCCCGCCCAGCCGATGTAGCCGTCGGGGCGGATCAGGAACAGGCCCGTTCCGTACGGCTCGTAGGCGTCGGGCAGCCGGTGCGTCCGCAGCGCCGCCGTGCCGGGCTCCGGCAGTTCCGCTTCGGTGCCGACGGCCAGCAGCGTGAAGTGCGGGCCCCGGAAGACGTCGAACAGCCGCCGGCCGTCCGCCGGTCCGTCGGGCGCGCGGTCGCCGGCCTCCAGCGCGCCGGCCCGGCCCACCGACAGCGGGCCCTCGCGGTAGCCCAGGCCCAGTTGCTGGGTCGCCCTGCCGCGCTCCTGCTCGCCCCGGTGGATACGGGTGGACAGGCCGAGCATCTCGGCGGCGACCGGGCGGCGCTCCTGCTCGTAGCTGTCGAGCAGGGCGGCGGGTGCCCCGTGGCGCAGCACCTGCCCGAGCTTCCAGCCCAGGTTGTACGCGTCCTGCACGCTGGTGTTGAGCCCCTGGCCGCCCGCGGGGGAGTGGACGTGGGCGGCGTCCCCGGCCAGGAAGACCCGTCCGTCGCGGAAGCGGTCGGCCAGGGCGGCGCGCGGGCGGAAGTCGGAGGCCCAGCGCACCTCGGTGACGTCCGCCGCCGCCAGGTGCGTGCGGGCGGCGACCACCGCGCGGACCCCGTCCGCCGAGGTGTCGGGCTCGCCCTCCTTGAACTGGGCGACCAGCTGGAAGTCCTCGGTGCCGGGCAGCGGGCAGAGCGTGATGAACCCCGCGTCGGTGTTCATCATGTGCCAGTTGAGCCGGTCGAGCGCCGTCTCGGCGATCCGTACGTCGGCCACCAGCATCGGCGCCGGGTCCACCGTCTCCCCGGTCATCGCGATGCCCAGCTCCCGGCGCACGGTGGAGCGTCCGCCGTCCGCCGCGACCAGGCAGGAGGCGCGGACCACCCGGCCGGTGGCCAGCTGTGCGGTGACCCCGTCGGCGTCCTGGTCCAGGCCGGTCAGCGCGGTCGAGAACGCGACGTCGCCGCCCAGTTCGCGCAGCCGGGCGAGCAGGATCTCCTGGGTGCGCCACTGCGGCATCATCCACGGCTCCCCGTACGGCTCGGCGTCCGTCGGCGGTGCGACCCGGAACATGCGGTGCTCGCCCATCCGCTCGCCGTTCTGCCAGGCCATCCCGACCGGTGCGGGGCCGCCGTACGCGCGGACCGCGCCGCCCACCCCGAGGTCGTCCAGGACCTCCCGGGTGCGGGGCTGGACGCCCTTGCCGCGCGAGCCGGGGAAGAGGCCCGGCGCCTGCTCCACGACGAGGGCGCGGACGCCCCTGCGGGCCAGGTCGCAGGCCAGGGCGAGGCCGCACGGGCCGGCGCCGACGACGAGGACGTCAGTTTCCTTAACAGTGTTAAGTTCCATGGCTCCGAGTGTGACTTTAACGGTGTTAAGTTGTCAAGGAAGGGCTGTTAACTTGGCACCGTGGGTACGACGAAGATCGACCGGTCCCGGGTGGCCGACACGGCGCTGCGGCTGCTGAACGAGGTGGGCCTCGACGGCCTCAGCCTGCGCGCCATCGCCAAGGAGCTGGACGTCAAGGCGCCCGCGCTCTACTGGCACTTCAAGGACAAGCAGGCGCTGCTCGACGAGATGGCCACGGTGATGTACCGGCGGATGCTCGCCGACGACCTCCCCGCCGCAACCCCGGATGGCTGGCAGGACCAGCTCGTCGCCTACAACAGCGGACTGCGCCGGGCGCTGCTGCGCTACCGCGACGGGGCCAAGGTCTACGGCGGCGCGCGGTTCGCCGGCACCGACCACGCCGACGGCCTCGAAGCCCATCTGCGGACCATGGTCGGCGCGGGCTTCGAGCTGTGGCAGGCGGTACGGGCGGGCACCACCGCGTACGCGTACACGATGGGCTTCGTCAGCGAGGAGCAGGGTGTCCGCCCGATGCCCGGCGAGCAGCAGCGCGAGGGCTTCGACGTCGGCGAACGCGCCGAACGGCTGGCCCGCTACCCGCTCGCCGCGGCGGCCGGCCCCGAGATCTTCGCCCGCTACGACGAACGCTTCGAGGACGGTCTCCGGCTGATCATCGCGGGCATCGAGACCCGGTACGGCGTGCGCTGAGGGCGACTGCCGCCACCGCTACCCCGCCGGGCCGTCAACCATGCGCGCGCCGGGGGTGCCACCGCTACCCCGCCCAGCCGTCAACCATGCGCGCGCCGGGGGTCGGCGCCGTACCCCGCCGGGCCGTAGGCCATGCGTGCGCGCCCCCTCAGGCGCGCCCCCGTCGGCCGCGGCGCCGCCGTGCGCGCACCAGCCCCACCACTCTCGGTGCGAACGCCACCGCGAGGAGCCCCGCCAGGGCCGCCGCCCCGGCCGCCGTTCCCGCCCGCAGGCCCGGCGGCCGGAACGCGCAGTCCACCGTGGTCCGCCCCTCCGCCACCGGGGCCGCGACCAGGCCCAGGTACGAGCCCGCCGGGCGCCCGTCGCAGCTCCAGCCCGCGATCCGGGGCGCGGCCAGCACCGCGACTCCCCGGGTGCCCGCCGGGAGCGACGCGCGCACGCCGCTGCCGGAGACCGTCACCCGCGTCGCCCCCGTCCGCTTCAGCCCGGCCACCGCCGAGGCCAGCCGGTCCGGGTCCAGACAGCCGACGGAGTCGTGCGGCACGGTCCCGGGCCGCTCCGCCCGCAGGGTCACCGCGATGCGGCCCGAGCCCGTGCCGAGCGGCAGCACTCCGGCGCGCCGGGCCGGCAGGTCGCCCCGGACGTCCAGCGGATCGCCGGCCGTGCCCAGCAGCGCGGTGCCGAACAGGTCCGGCGCCCACAGGAACACCCGGCTGCCCGCCGGACAGCTCGCGCTCAGCGTGTACGTGCCGGGCCCGACCTCGTACGCGTGGGCGTCGCGGTCCGTGGCGGGCGCGCCGCCGGTCGACCGCAGCGTTGTCGTCGGCAGCGTGTAGACCCGGGCACCGAGCAGCTTCTCCTGGTTGCGGAACGGCGAGCGGCCCCAGCCGGACGCGGCGGAGCCCGGCGGGCGCACGGTCACCAGCGGCGGCACGTCCTGCCGGGTCACGGTCACCGGTCGGGCGTCCGGGCGGTTCCAGCTCTGGTGCGGGTCGCGGGGCATGTGGACCCGGGCGCCGACCGAGAACACCGCGTCGGTCACCGGATTGTCCAGGCTCTGCAAGGCGCGCCCGCGCGAGGTCCAGCCGCCGCCGAGCGCGAGAAAGGTGCGGGTCGTCACGTCGGGCGTGTGGCTGCTGTAGTACGCCCCGCCCTGACCGCCGACCGTCAACGGGTCGTTCGCCGTGCTCTGTTCGAGCCCCGGGTCGGTGCGGTAGCGCGGCCAGCCGTCGGCGCGGGCGACGGCCTCCGCCTGGAGACGCTGACGCCCGCCCCAGGGCGCGTAGTCGTCCAGCTGCCTCAGCCGCTGCCGGTCGGCGTACGCGGTGGTCGCCGCGGCCTGCCCCGCCTGCGCCCCGACCAGCAGCACCACCGCGAGCGCGGCGAACCGGCCGCCGCGTACCAGCGCGAACGCGCAGACCGCCGCCACCAGGCCCGCCGCGAACAGCGGATACGTCCAGCGGCTGACCAGATCGCTGGGCGCGGCGCCCGCGGCGACCAGCACCAGCACCCCGGCCCCGCACAGCAGCGCCCGCCGGTCCGGACGGCCGTGCGCCACAGCGGTCCAGGCGGCGATCACCACCAGGCCCGAGAGCACGAACGTCTGCCGGAACGGGCTGCCGTTCGGCGTCGCGAACGCGTGCCAGAGCAGATGCGTGGGCCCCCACTGCAAGGAGAGGGCGACGAGCGCCACCAGCCCCGGCCACACCCACCGCTCGGCGCGCGGCACCCCGCGGTGGAAGGCCAGCGCGCAGGCGAGCAGCAGGGAGCCGGTGCCGAGGAAGAGCGCGGGGCTGAAGAAGCCGTACGTGGCGGGCAGCAGCCGGGCCGCCACATCGGACCAGCCGGCCGGGGCGAATTCCCGGTCCAGGCCCGGGTAGGCGTGCCGGGTGCCGAGGAAGACCGGCAGCAGGACCGGGGCGGCGAGCCCGATGCCGAGCAGGACCGTGCGCACCGCGCGCCCCAGCCCCCGTATCCGCTCGCGCGCGGTGCCGTCCTCCAGCAGCAGCCGGACCGCCAGCACCAGCGCCGTCCCGAGCGTCGCCATGTACGCGGTGTAGAAGTTCGACACCCAGGCGAGCGTCACCAGGAGCGTGCCGAGCACCGGCCGCCGCCCGGTCCGCGCCCACTCACCGGCCAGGCACAGCAGCGGAAGGGCGATCAGCCCGTCCAGCCACATCGGGTTGTACACGGCCTCGATCACCGACCAGCCGCACAGCGCGTACGAGGCGCCCAGCACGACCGCGACCCACTCCCGGCCGCGCCCCCGGCGCAACGCGGTGAGCAGCCACGTCATGGCCGCAGCCGCCACGCCCGTCTTCACCAGCGTGATCACGTAGACCGCCAGGTCGGCGCGGTCCCTCGGGAACACCCCGACGAGCAGCGCGAACGGGCTGGTGAGGTACGTCCCGAGGTCCGGCAGGAAGCTGCTTCCGTAGCCGGACCGCCAGTTGAGCAGCAGCCCGCCGTCCGCGCGGCCGTGCAGCAGGTCCCAGAGATGGGTGTGGAACGGGACGAACTGATTGCCCAGGTCGTTCACGGCGCGGGTGCGCGGGCCGAACGGGAAACCGCGGGCCACCGCGTCCCCCGCGCAGACGGTCACGACGGCGAGCAGGGCGGCCAGAGCGGCACTCCGGCCGCGCGGCGATCGGAGAAGCGACGGAGTCCTCATGATGCGTCGAATATGTCATCGAACATCGTGAAATCCCGTGGAGCGGGCGGCGGTTCACCTGATGGTCCGCAGGCGTTCATCCAGGCACCGGAGAACGCCCCCCAAGCCCCGCCCGGCACGGCCCGCCACCGCACATGTCCGGCGGGCCGCAGCGCAGTTTCCCGGGCCGACAGGGCGAGTTCATCCCGCGGCCGTTCAGGTTTCCTAACGTGCCACGGAACCCCGAACGGCCGACGGACATCCGGCCCCTCCCTACGCCCCCGCCCCCCACGGGCACCAGACGCTTGGAGCGCCATGACGAAAGCCCGCACCCGCCGGCCACGACAGCGTGAGGCACCGGAACCGATACCGTCCGGCGACGGCACGGCCTCCCGCGCCACCGTCCGGCCGACGGAACTGGAGACCTGCCTGCGGGCCTGCGCCGCGCACAGCGGAAAGCTGGTCGCCGGACTGGACCGGCGGCGCACCGCGCTCGCCGAGGCCCTGCGGCACATGCTGGCCACCCACGCCGCCCTGAAGCAGACCGCCCCCGACGCCTCCCCGGTCCCCCTGCTGCGCCGTGCCCCCCGGAGCGGCACCGGCTCCGCCCCGGTCCTCGCCGATCCGCTGATGGACCCGCTGCTCGCCGTCGGCAACAAGGCGCTGGACTGCGGCTACGAGGACGAGCTGAAGCTCGCCGTCCTCATCACGGACACCGTGCTGACCCAGCGCAAGCGCTCCCGGGCGGCCTGGCGGCTGCGAGCCCGCGTGCTGGAGGCGATGGGCGCGGAGAGCGCCGCCGTCGAGGCGTACGAGCGCTACCTCGCCCTCACCGACGACGACGGCTTCGGCGTCGCGGCGAAGACCGCCGGTCTGCGGGCCGGCGCCGAGAGCCAGGGCGAGCTGCTGCGGAAGCTGGAGCAGGGCTGCCCCGAGGCCGCCGCCTTCGCCGCCGCCTCCGTCACCGACACCTGGGCCGAGGGCCTGGCCCTCGCCGGCCGGGGCGACTGGAACCGGGCGCGGTCCCGGCTGATCGGCGCGCTCATCGCCCAGGACCGGGCCGGCGCCCCGGTGCCGGAGATCCAGGAGGCGCTGGGCCAGTACCTCGCCCTCGCACTGGAGGCGGCCGGCGCCCCGGGCAGCGGCGGCGCCCCCGCCGCCACCGGCGACCCGGCCGCGCTCACCGAACTCGTCGCGCTGTACGCCGCACAGCGCAGGACCCGGATGCGCGGCCCGGTCGCCGACCCCGCCTTCGGCGGCGTCACCTGGACCACACTCGGCGAATTCCGCAACCGCATCGCCGGCAGGTCGATCTGCCTGATCGCCAACTCGCAGCGCGTCGGCAACAGTTCGCTGGGCGCCGAGATCGACGCGTACGACCTCGTCGTCCGCTTCAACTCGTACCGCATCGACCCGGCGGCCACCGGCAGCCGTACCGACATCCACGCCACCATCCACAAGCACGGCTTCAACTGGGACAAGAAGGTCGACACCCGGCTGGTCTTCGGCGGGATCTCCGGCGACTGGAAGTACTCGCTGCGCAACCGGCTGGTGCCCGGCGCCCAGCGCTACCTGGGCGACGAGTCGCTGCGCTGGCCGCTGCGGGACATCGGCCGGGTCGGCACCGACGCCTGGCCGGCCATCCCCACCAGCGGCTTCAACATGCTGTGGCTGCTGGACTTCCTGGACGTCAGCCCCCGCCTCGACCTGATCGGCTTCGACTTCTACGAGAGCGGCGCCTACCGGCTGCCCGCCGCGATGAAGATGCCCATCACCGCCGTGCACGAGTACACCAGCGAAAAGGCGTGGGTCATGGAACGCGCCCGGAGCGTCACCGAGACGAGGATCTCCCTGCGATGACGACGACCCCCGCACCGCCCACCCCCGCCAACGTCCTCACCGGCAAGCGCCGTGTCGCCTTCGCGAGCTTCGTGGACGAGAACTACCTCCCCGGCTTCCTCACCCTGCTCCGCAGCCTCGCCCTGTCCAACCCCGGGGTCTGCGAGGACTTCATCGTCCTGCACGACGGGCTGCGCCCCGCATCGGTCGAACGGATCAGGGCCCTGCACCCGCGCGCCGACTTCCGCCGGGTGGACGCCGCGCACTACGACACGTACGCCAAGGGCGACCAGGACAACTACCTGGTGCGCAAGGCCTACTTCATCCTCGACGTCTTCCGGGTGCGCGACTACGACACCGTGATCACCCTCGACACCGACATGATCGTCCTGGACGACCTGGGCGAACTGCTGAGGCTGCGCGACGGGCTCGCCGCCGTTCCGCAGTTCTTCTACGGGCAGCACAAGCTCAACAGCGGTCTGCTGGTCATCCAGCGCGAGTATCTGAGCGACGCCTTCTGCGCCAGGATCGACGAGACCGGCCGCTCCGGCGCGTACGAGCTGGACAAGCACGACCAGGGCATCCTGAACGCCGTGCTCGACGGGGACTTCGTCCGGCTCGACGCCCGCTACAACTACGTCAAGCGCCGCCTCTCCGGCGACCTCCCGGTGCCCGACACCACCGCGATCCTGCACTTCACCGGGCGCCACAAGCCCTGGCAGGGCGGCGAGGCCGGGTACGGGCAGGCCGAGGACCGCTGGCGCGACTTCGACCTCAGCGACGCCGACTTCCACGCCGCCTACCTCGCCGCGCCCGGTACCAAACACCACGACCTGCTGGTGCACTACGGCACCTCGCACGTCCGCCGCACCGCCGACCCCGAGAGCGCCCGCCGGGTCGCCGCCGCCCACATCGCGGCCGGCGAGTACCAGGAGGCGGCCGACCTGCTGGGCTCCGTCCGCATCCCCGTGGACGAGGCGTGGCCGCACGAGGTCCTGGGCCACGCGCTGATGAGCGTCTCGCGCTACGAGGAGGCCCGCGCCCAGCTCCTGCTCGCCACCGCCGCCCCCAACCGGGCCGCCACCGCCTTCTCGCGCCTCGCCCAGATCGCCTGGATCCACGGCGACGACGCGGCCGCGTCCCGGTACGCACACGACGGACTCGCCGTCGACCCGACCCACCGGGCGAACCGGCTGATGCGGCTGCGCACCCAGGACGCCCCCGCGCCCGCCGAGGGCCCGGCGGACCGGCAGCTCGCCCATGTCGCCTTTTACATGGACCGGCAGGGCAACGCCGGCGACAAGCTCCTCCCGGAGAGCGTCCGGCTGGCCTTCGACCGCGACACCGGGCCGGACCGCTGGCACTCCGTCCACGCCCACCGGCTGTTCGACGAGGCGGCGCTCGAACGCGTCAACGCCCGCCGAGGGCTCGTCATCGGCGGCGGCGGCCTGTTCATCCCGGACACCGCGCCCAACGGCAACAGCGGCTGGCAGTGGAACGTGCCCGACCGGCTGCTGGAGCGGATCGACGTGCCGGTCATCGTCTACGCGGTCGGCTTCAACGCCTTCGACGGCCAGGCGTACGGCCACGGACGCGGCAGGTTCCTGACCTCGCTGCGCAAGCTCGTGGAGCGCGCCGCGTTCTTCGGTCTGCGCAACCACGGCTCGATCGAGAAGGTCCGGGCGCTGCTGCCCGCGTCCCTGCACGACAAGGTCCGCTTCCAGCCCTGCCCGACCACCGTCACCCGGCAACTGGTGGACGGCTGGAAGGACCCGGCCGAACGCGAGGACACCGTCCTGCTCAACGCCGCGTACGACCGCTCGGGGCTCCGCTTCGGCCACGACTACGCGCACTTCCTGGCCGAGACGGCGAGCGCGGTGAAGGCGCTCGGCACCCGCGCCGAGGTCAAGTGCGTCGCCCACTCGCTGGACGACGAGCGGATCGCGTTCGACCTGCGGCGCGAGCACGGCATCGCGCTGCCCGTCATCCCGATGTACGACTTCGGCAACGACGAGATCCGGGACACCTACGCACGGACCAAGCTGGTCATCGGGATGCGCGGCCACGCGGGCATGATCCCGTTCGGCTGCGGGACCCCGGTCATCAGCCTGATCTCGCACCCCAAGATGGCGTACTTCCTGTCCGACATCGACCGGCCCGAGTGGGGCATCTCCGTCCACGACCGCCACCTCGGGGCACGGCTCGCGGAGCGGGCGGCCGGGCTCCTGGACGACCACCCGGCAGCCGTCGCCGACGTGCACGGGCGCCAGCGGGAACTGTGGAAGGTCACCGAGGCCAACGCGGCCGAGCTGAAGGGGATCTGACGCAGGACGAGGGGGCGGGGCGAGGGGGCGGGGCGAGGGGGCGGGGCCCACCGGCGCCCCGCCCCCTCGGCCTCGTACGTCTACCGCAGCGCCATCCGCCGCAGCGCCCGCGCCCGCCGGGCCACCCGCCGCACCGCCGCGCTGCGCGGCAGGAACGCGAACTGCTCGGGCACCCCGCCCGGCAGCCCCAGGGACGTCAGCCGCCTGCGCTTGAAGTAGCGCCCGGTCGCGGCCGTCCGGGCGGCGAGATACCGCTCGGCGACCGGCCGCAGCTGCGGGTAGATCTTCGGCTGCATGGCGAACCCGACCGCCCTCACCAGGTCGTTCAGCCCCTCCGGCGCCACCGCCGGGACGAGCGCGGGCCCGGCACCCTCCTCCAGGTCCGGCACCAGCGCGTCCACCAGCGTCACCGGCACCCGGTTGCTGTTCTCGAACGGCGTCAGCCGCTCCAGCAGCGTCCGGGTACCGACCCGCGCCACCGGCAGCCCGTAGAACGCCGACGCCGTCAGCAGAGCGGTCGAGAAGCAGCCGACCACCAGGGCCGGCCGCATCCGCCGGTACAGCACCTCCGCCAGTACCGGCGCCGTGAGCAGGCCCCCGTCCAGCACGGTCAGTTCCGCGCCGAGCCGGTCCGCCTCCTCCTCCATCGCCCGCGACCACTGCGCCGGGGCCGTCGGATGCGGCTTGAACACCAGCCGGCTGTGGCCGCGCGCGACCGCGCCCCGCATCATCCGCAGATGCAGCTCCTCCTCCTCGGCCGCCCCGATCAGCCCGAGCGCGGAGAGGTACTGGCCCAGCAGCAGCGCCGGCGACTCGACGGCCGGCAGCGCCGCCGCGCCGGCCGCGTCGTCCAGCTCCCCGAGCACCTTCAGGAAGGCGTCCGTCGGCACGGTCCTCGCCCCCACCCCGAACTCCGTGAGCAGCAGGGGCCGCAGCCCCGGAACCAGATCGAGGTGGAGCAGCCGCCCCACCCGGGTCCCGACCAGCGGGTCGATCCGGTTCCTCGTCGGGCCGTAGCTCATCAGCCCGTCCGCGTACACATCGACCGGCACCCCGGTGAAGATCCGGCACAGCGCCATGGCCGGGTCGACCTGGATCGACTCCACGGCCAGCTCGACGTCGTCGTCACCGAGCCCCCACGCCAGCCGCAGGTGCCGCTCCCACAGCGGCACGTCGTCCGGGCGCGGCGACCAGACGCCCGGGTGGTGCGGGGCGATCGTCGCGTTCCACGACACGACCTCGTCGAAACGTGTGCGCAGGGCGTCGAATCCCGGCATCTCGTCGAGGGAGGGGGCCGTCTCCGGGACCGGCGCGTTGTTCGCGACGAGGAGGATGCGACGGTCCGCGTCGGGGAAGAGGCCCGCGTCCAGGGCGGCGGCCAGCGTCGCCGTGCCGTAGAGGGTGGAGGCGAGGAAGACCTGCGTCGTACGGCTCCGGCTGCTGCTCACGCGGCCGTCACCTCCTTCGCGGCCGGACGGCGGCGCAGCCGGCGCAGCAGGGTCGCCCGCTCGACGTCCATCGAGTCCAGGGCCTCGTCCAGCACGTCCTGCGGCATCCGCCGCAGCGCACCCGCGCTCATGGATTTCAGCGCACGCGCCACAGCGGGTTCGAACCTTTCCGCCGCGCCCATGTGGTGGGAAATGATCGCGCAATAGTTGCGCACCGCTTTCGGCAGCAACGCGTGCGCGTCGCGGTCCGCCGCGGTTTCCCGTACGACCTGGTCGAACGAGCGAATGAAATCGAGCTGGCGCATGTCGCCGATCTGGGTCAGGGACGAGGCGACGCCCCGCCGGTAGAAAATGCCGAGAAGGCCGAGCACCGCGAAGGAATCCGCCTCGCGGTGCAGCCGCCAGATCCACGGCCGGTCCTCCGCCGTGCGCAGCCCGTCGGTGAAGTGCAGCAGCCCCCGGTCCAGGAGCCGGCGGTGGTAGAGCCCCGCCCAGGCGTACGCGTAGTCGACCGACGTGGTGCGCGTGGCGGGCAGGATCGCGTCCCGGGGGGCCATGACCTGGCCCCGGCGGCCGTGCGGGACACGGTGGACCGTGCGGTTGCGGCCGTCCACCTGGACGTGGTCGGTGCGCACGAAGTCGCAGCCCAGCGCCTCGGTCCTGGCCAGCAGCCCGGCGTAGAAACCGGGGGCCAGCCAGTCGTCGCCGTCCAGGAAGGCGACATAGGTGCCGCGGGCCGCGTCCAGACCGGTGTTCCGGGCGGTGGCCAGACCGCCGTTCTGCTCGTGTCTGAGGACAGCCACCCCCGGAATCTCCTCCTGCGCGCGGCGCAACAGCTCCGCGGTCCCGTCGGTCGAACAGTCGTCGACGAGGATGAACTCGAAGTCCTCGCGGGCATTGGCCCGCAGGCTTCTGAGCGTGTCTGGCGCATATGTCCGAACGTTGTAGAACGGCACGATGACGGAGAGCTTGACCACCCGCGTCACGCTAGTTCCGGGCCGGGCATTCGCCCTGTCGGCCGTGCGGACGACGGATGAACGGAATCCGTCGGAACAGTGAACCGCCGAACCCCTGAGGGAATTCTCCGGCCCCCTTCCAACGAGCCGGGCTGCGGGTTCGGCAAGCGTCGGCGGGCTGTTAACCCTTTGTTGCTTTTACGTTGGGCCGCCCATCCCCGGGCCTTCCTAACGTCTTGGACGTGCCCCTCAGCAACAGCAATTCGGCCTCTCCCGCAGCGGCGGCGTCAACGGACCCGCGGTCCCCGGCGCTCCGGGTGGCCGTGCTCGCCGACTCCGACACCCGATGGAAGTGGGGCGCGCTCACCGCGCGCCGGCTGACCTCGGGCGACGACCGCGCGGCCACGCCCCCCGCGCGGATCAGCGGACTGCTGCTGCGCGGCCGGGCCACCCCGACCGCCCGCCAGCTCGCCGAGGTCGGCGACGTCGGCATCAGCACCGACCGGGTCCGCGAGGTCACCGCGGTCGAGTTCCTGCACACCGTGCGCGAGGAGGGCTACGACGTCGTCGTGCTCGCCCTCGTCGGCGGCGCCGTCCAGGCCATGCTGCACGGCCTCGCCGCGCTCCGGCTGCCCGCCAGGCCCGTCGTCGTCACCGGTTACGTCGGCGTCGTCTACGAGAAGCTCACCGACGGGCTCCTGCTGCGGCACGGCGCCGACATCGTCCTCGCCAACTCCCGCCACGACGCGGAACGCTTCCGCGCGGTGTACGAGGGCGTGGGCGCCGACGCCTCGGCCGTCACGGAGGCCGCCCTGCCGTTCCTCGGCGGCGCCCCCTACCGGCCCGAACCGGGCCGCGACACCCTCGTGTTCGCCGCCCAGCCCTCCGTACCGGAATCCCGCGCCGACCGGACGTACCTGCTGCGCAGGCTCGCCGAGCACGCCCGGCTGCACCCGGGACGCGAGGTCCTGCTGAAGCTGCGCTCCAAGCCCGGCGAGCACACCACGCACATCGAGGAGCACCCCTACCAGCGCCTCGCCGAGCGGCTGCCCGGCGGCCTCCCGCCCAACCTCCGCCTGGTCTACGGGCACATGGGCGAGGTCCTGGACCGCACCGACCTGCTGGTCACCGTCTCCTCGACGGCCGCCCTGGAGGCCCTGCACCGCCGCATCCCGACCGCCGTCCTCACCGACCTCGGCGTCCGCGAGCCCCTCGGCAACCACCACTTCACCGGCTCCGGCCTGCTCACCTCCTTCGACGGCCTGGACAGCGGCGACCGCCCGCGGCCCGACCCCGCGTGGCTGGCCGGCCAGGGCGTCGCCGCCGACGGCAGCTACGCCACGGCCTACGACACCGCCCGCGCCCGGGTCACCGCCCTGCTCGACCGGGGCCGGCTGCCCGGCCCCGCGCCCTACTACACGCCCGCCACCGCCCCCGGCTACCTCCCCGGCATCCTCGCCCGCCACCACCTGGCCCCCGACGGCCACCCGCTGCCCGGCGCCACCGCGGTCCGGGAGACCGGCCGGGTCAGGGGAGCGGTACGCGAGGCGGTCCGCGGCGCGGCCCGGGGCGCGTACCGCCACGGCGTCCAGCGCGTCGCCCCGGTCGTCCGCCGGATGGGCGAGCTGTGAAGACCACCGACAAGACACCCACTGGAGCAGCGATGACGCAGCCCACCGTGCTCGCCGTGATCCCCGCCCGCGGCGGATCCAAGGGCGTGCCCGCCAAGAACCTCGCCCAGGTCGGCGGCGTACCGCTCGTCGTCCGCGCGGTCCGCGCCTGCCTGGCGTCGGGCGAGGTGAGCGACGTCGTCGTGACGACCGACGCCCCGGCCGTCGCCGAGGCGGCCCGCGCCGCGGGCGAGGCCCTCGGCGAGGACGGCCGGCTGCACTGCGTGCAGCGCCCCGAGGCCATCGCCGGCGACACCGCGACCAGCGAGGCCGCCGTCCTGCACGCCCTCGACGCCTACGAGGCCATGCACGGCCGCACGGTCGACGTCGTCCTGCTCGTCCAGTGCACCAGCCCCTTCATCACCCGCGAGGACATCGACCGGGTCGCCGCCGCCGTCGCCCGCGACGGCGCCGACACGGCCGTCACCGTCGCCCCCTTCCACGGCTTCCTGTGGCGCGACGGCAGCGCGGTCGAGGACCACAACTACGGCGTCAACCACGACAAGTCCGTCCGCCCCCGCCGCCAGGACCGCCCCGAGGACCTCCTCGAAACGGGCGCCGCCTACGCCATGGACGCGGCCGGATTCCGCACCCACCGCCACCGCTTCTTCGGCGAGACCGCCCTCGTGCGCACCGACCCGGCCCGCGTCCTGGAGATCGACGACCCGCACGACCTGGCCCGCGCCCGCGCGCTGGCCCCGCTGCTGGACCCGGCCCCGCTGCCCACCCTCGACGACATCGACGCGGTCGTCCTCGACTTCGACGGCACCCAGACCGACGACCGGGTCCTCATCGACGCCGACGGCCGCGAGACCGTCGCCGTCCACCGGGGCGACGGACTCGGCATCGCCGCGCTGCGCAAGGCGGGCGTACCGCTCCTGATCCTCTCCACGGAACAGAACCCGGTCGTCGCCGCCCGCGCCCACAAGCTGCGCATTCCCGTCCTGCACGGTATCGACCGCAAGGACCTCGCGCTCAAGCAGTGGTGCGACGAACAGTCCCTCGCCCCCGAACGCGTCATGTACGTCGGCAACGACGTCAACGACCTCCCCTGCTTCGCGCTCGCCGGCTGGCCCGTCGCCGTCGCCAGCGCCCACGACTCGGTGCGCGCGGCGGCGCGCGCCGTGACCACCACCCCCGGCGGCTTCGGCGCCGTCCGCGAGATCGCGGCCTGGCTCCTGGGCCCCACCCTCACCAACGCCTCAGCCCCCACCGAGTAAGGAACATCCCATGAGCACCTCCCGTCTGCGCACCCTCGGCAACCGCACCGCCGGACCCGGGCAGCCCGTGTACATCACCGGCGAGATCGGCATCAACCACAACGGCGACCTCGGCAACGCCCTCGCGCTCATCGACGTGGCCGCCGAAGCCGGCTGCGACGCCGTCAAGTTCCAGAAGCGCACCCCGGAGATCTGCACCCCCCGCGACCAGTGGGACATCGAGCGCGACACCCCCTGGGGCCGGATGACGTACATCGACTACCGCCACCGCGTCGAGTTCGGCGAGACCGAGTACCGGGCCATCTCCGAGCACTGCGCCGAGCGCGGCATCGACTGGTTCGCCTCCCCGTGGGACACCGAGGCCGTCACCTTCCTGGAGAAGTTCGACGTGCCCGCCCACAAGGTGGCCTCCGCCTCGCTCACCGACGACGAACTGCTGCGCACCCTGCGGGCCACCGGCCGCACGGTGATCCTCTCCACCGGCATGTCGACCCCGCGCCAGATCCGGCACGCGGTCGAGGTCCTCGGCTCCGACAACATCCTGCTCTGCCACGCCACCTCCACGTACCCGGCGAAGGCCGAGGAGCTGAACCTGCGGGTCATCAACACCCTCCAGCAGGAGTACCCCAACGTCCCGATCGGCTACAGCGGCCACGAGACAGGCCTCCAGACCACCCTCGCCGCGGTCGCCCTCGGCGCCGCGTTCGTCGAGCGCCACATCACCCTGGACCGCGCCATGTGGGGCTCCGACCAGGCCGCGTCCGTCGAACCCCAGGGCCTCACCCGCCTCGTCCGCGACATCCGCACCATCGAGGCCTCCCTCGGCGACGGCGTCAAGAAGGTGTACGAGTCCGAGCTCGGCCCGATGAAGAAGCTCCGCCGGGTCCCGGGCGTCGTCGCGGAGAGCGGCTCGGCGGCCCCGGCCGCCGAGCCGGTCGCGGTCTGACGGGCCGGCCGGTGAACCTCGCCTTCGTCGAGAGCCCGGTCCAGCTCCTGAACGTCCTGGAGTGGGCCGTCACCGAGGGAGGCGGCGGCCGCGTCCTCACGGACGTCACCGTCGTCGTCCTCCCCCCGGTCGACCCGATGTCGCGCGGCCAGCTGCGCCGGATGGCGGAGCTGGCCCGCGACGAGGGCATGACCGTGCGCTGGCAGGAGGCGCGCGGCGACTCCGGCACCCCGCTGAAGTCGCTGCGCGCCCTCACCAAGCTCATACGGAACGCCGACCACATCGTCATCGGCGACCCGTTCTCCCGTTACGTACAGCTCCTGCTCACGCTGGTACGCCCCCGCCGCCTCACCGTGGTGGACGACGGCACCGCCACCATGGAGTTCGTCGCCCAGCTCACCCGGGGCGAGCGCCTGGTGCGCTGGCACCGCCGGGGCGGCTCGGGCCCCCGTGAACTGGCCCTCGCCCCCGTGACGGCCACCGCCCGCCGCCGCTTCACCCCGTCGGCGGCGCGCGAGGTCGAGCTCTTCACCGCCATGCCGGTGATCCCGCCGCCCGGCGTCACCCTCATCCCGAACACCTTCTCCTGGACCCGCTCCCGCTTCGGCCCGCCGCTGCTCACCAAGGGCGCCGACCTGGTCGGCACCTCCCTGGTCGAGACGGGCGTGGTCGACCGCGCCCGCTACCTGGAGGCGGTCGCGGCCCTGGCCCGTACGCACGGCGCCACCCGCTACTTCGCCCACCGCCGCGAATCCACCGAGAAGCTCCACGCCCTGGAGGCGGCCACCGGCCTGGAGATCGTCCGCCCGGACCTCCCGCTGGAACTCATCGCCCGCCGCGGCCCCATCGGCCGCACGGTCCTGAGCTTCCCCTCCACGGTGGTCCACACCCTGCCCCTCGCCCTCACCGGCACCGAGGTCAAGGTCGCCGTCTGCGACATCGCCCCGGAATGGCTCCACGAGACGGCGTCCCCGAGAGCCCAGGGCTTCCTGACCGGCGTCACGGAGACGGCCCGCGACGTCCACCGCCTGGCACCGTGGCGGGCGACGGCGATCACTACGGAGGCATGACCCCGAGTCCGTCCCCGACCTGCCACGGGGTCCGGGTCAGGGGCGAGCCCGGGGCATCCCCGATAGCTGCCGGCGCGGGCGCGACGCGACGATGAGGCCATGCAGACAACAGAATTGACGCAGCGTCATCCCGACATGGCGGTCACCACGGGGGTGCTCCTCGCGGGCCCGGCCCTGATGGCCGGCTACGGCGTGGTGCGGCTCGCGGGGCGGGCGGTGGGTGACTACGGCCCCGGGGTGTGGTGGTCGGTGGCGCACGTGCTCTTCCTCGCCGGGGTGCTGGCGTTCGTCCCGGTGTTCCTGGGGCTGCGGCGGCCGGCCGGGGTGCGTGGCGGCGGGCGGACCGGCATCCGGGTGGCGGCCGCGGTCGGGTTGCTGGGCGCTGCCGCGGTGGCGGTCCAGGCCTCGGTCGACCTGGTGGTCGGGTTCCTCGCGGCGGACAAGCGGGCGATGAGTGACATGTTCGAGAAGGTCCAGGACGTGCCCGGTGTGGTGCCGGCCGTCTACTCGGTGGTGCCGATGCTGTTCTGGCTCGGGCTGCTGGCGCTCGTCACGCTGCTCGCGTTCTTCCGCAGGGACGTGGTCCCCGCCCGGTCTCCGCTGCTGGTGCTGGCCGGGGCCGTCACGATGGCCGTGAGCCTGGACCTGCTGGCGGCCGGAGCCCTGTGCATCGGGCTGGCGCTGTACCCGGTACGCCGGGGGCCGCGGGGCTGAGGGGCTCGTGCGGGACAGCCCTCAGCGGCCGTTCATGACGCGGCGCGCCACCGTGTTCCGTGCCCCCTTGAGTTCTGCCTGCACCGCGGTGCGGCGCGCGGCGTCCACGGTGACCGTCGCCGACAGGGCGGCCGTGGCCAGCAGCCGGGCCCGGCGCAGATGGGTCGGGGGGTGCGTGGAGTCGACGCTGTGACCGCGCAGCGCGCTGCGGCGGCGCTGCCGTTCGTGTTCGCTCGCCGGAATCGAGTCCATATGGGCGGCCAGACGTTCCCACAGCCCGTCCCAGGCCTCACGGCCTGCCGGAGATCCGGTGCGGCGGCTCCGGAGCGTGTTGGACTCGCGCAGCAGGGTGGCTGTGACGGATTCGCTGACCAGCAGCCGGTCCATCAGGCCCACGGCGGCTTCCGTGGAACCGCACCGGGCGGCGAAGGAGTCGGCCAGGTACTCACCGCGCTGTGTGGCGCGCAGGGTCAGGTGGTCGAGGACCATCAGGACGCCCGTGACCGCGGAACGCGGAAGCAGATAGAGCGTGTTGCACACGGCCTCCAGGGGGGTCGGGTGCTCGACCGGGGTCAGCAGGTACCGCCAGGTGTCCAGGGAACGGATCGCGTTCCCGATGATCAGGCCGCGGCGGGTGTCGCCGTTGGCGTAGTGGCCGAGCTCATGCCCCAGCAGCGCGATCCGCTGCTCGGTGGTGAGGGTCTCCCAGAGGCCGAGACCGATGGAGAGCAGCCGTCGGCGCCGGAGGCCGTACGTCGACACGCTCGCGTTGCACTCATCGGTGACCGAGACCGCGTGCACCCCGGTCGTCCCCATCGTCCCGGCGATCTCGTCGATCAAGGCGAACAGCTCGGGTGCGTCGGCCCGGCGCAGGACCGGTTCGTCTCCGGGCAGGCGTGCGAACCGGGGGCGCAGGGCCCAGGTGACGACGAGGCACACGACGCCGAGGAGCGGGAGCGCGCTGCCCCAGCCGAGCGTCACCAGCAGCAGCCCCGCGACGAGCAGCGCGGCGGTGACGCCGTGGACGGCCAGTGCCAGGGCGAGGGCGAGGGCATCTGTCGCACCGCGCCGGGGGCGGAGGGGTCCGTCCGTGGTCACCTCGGCCAGCAGCCTCTCGCCGTGCTGCCGGGCCAGCCTGTGCCGCAGGATCTCCAGCCGCCCTGTCGGCGCCTCCGGCTGCCCCGGGTCCACATTCCAGTCGCAGGCGGCACACCAGGTCACGAACCTGCGGTCCGTCCGGATCTCCGCCCCGCATTCCGGGCATGACTGAACGTGCTGTTCCACCGCGTTGAGCACTGCCGAGGCCCCCCTCGTCCCACGGCTCCGACCCGGAGACCGTTCACGTGTCCGGCGTACGCGCATGCGGGTCCGCCGTCGAGGACGCAGATTAGGCCGTGGGTTCGGCGACCGTACAGGGGGTACCGAGGGGTGGGAATCGGCGGAGTTTACCCGCCTCTATCTCATGTCACACATGTCGACGCCGTCTTTTGTTCCTCTAAGTGGCTGAAGTTTTCTTGTTTCATGGTCAGTTGAGGGGGGAAGAGGCTTACCCTTCAACAGGTGAGCCAGTTGATCTGTCCCGAGTCCGATGCCGACCTGCCCCAGGGCGAGCCCCTGCCCGGCGCCCTGCCCGAGGCCCTGCGCGCCGAGCTGATCGCCTTCCGCCGGGACATGCACATGCACCCCGAGCTGGGTAACCAGGAGTTCCGCACCACCGCGGCGATCAAGGCCCGGCTGGAGCAGGCGGGGCTCGCGCCCCGGGTGCTCACCTCCGGGACCGGGCTCATGTGTGACGTGGGGACGCGCGGGGAAGAGACGCGGCCCATGCTCGCGCTGCGGGCCGACATCGACGCGCTGCCGATCCCGGACAGCAAGACCGGCGTCCCGTACCGCTCCACCGTGCCCGACCGGGCGCACGCCTGCGGGCACGACATCCACACCACCACCGTCCTCGGCGCCGGCCTCGTGCTCGCCGAGCTGGACCGGCAGGGGCTGCTGCCCAACCCCGTGCGGCTGATCTTCCAGCCGGCCGAGGAGGTGCTGCCCGGAGGGGCGCCCGACGCGATCGACTCGGGGGTGCTGGAGGGCGTCGGGTCGATCATCGGGGTGCACTGCGACCCCAAGGTCGACGTCGGCCGGATCGGGCTGCGGGTCGGCGCGATCACCTCCGCCTGCGACCGGCTCGAACTGTCCCTCGACGGGCCGGGCGGCCACACCGCCCGCCCACACCTGACCACGGACCTGGTCACCGCCGCCGCCAAGGTCGCCACCGAGGTCCCCGCGCTGCTCGCCCGGCGGGTCGACGCCCGGTCGGGGCTCGCGCTGACCTGGGGACGGCTGGAGACCGGCCACGCCTGCAACGTCATCCCGCAGCACGCCGAGCTGTCGGGCACCGTCCGCTGCCTGGACCTCGGGGCCTGGCGCGATGCCCCGGACCTGGTGCACGCCGCGATCGACGAGGTGGCCGGGATGTACGGCGCCAAGACGGTGATCAACTACATCCGCGGTGTCCCGCCCGTCGTCAACGACGCCGCCGCGATCGATCTCCTGGCCGGTGCCATGTCCGCCCGCCGCGGCCCGTACGCGATCGAGGACACCGAGCAGAGCCAGGGAGGGGAGGACTTCTCCTGGTACCTGGAGCACGTCCCGGGGGCCATGGCGCGCCTCGGAGTCCGTACCCCCGGCGACACGCGCGGGCTCGACCTCCACCGGGGCAACTTCGACGCGGACGAGGAAGCGATCACCGTGGGGGTGGAACTCTTCACCGCCTCCGTGTTGCTCCACGGCAATCATCTGTAACCGGACAGGTCGCCCCGGGTACACGACGATCCGATAACGGCTTCCGTACAGGGCTTTATCTGACATCTACGCGCGTTACGATCGCGGCGAAACCAGCGCCGGAAGAGGCGCTTCGGTCAGGTTTGAAGGAGCCTTCCCTTGCGCCGGATCACTAGGATCGCCGCTGTTGGCGTCATGTCCGCAGCACTCGCAGTCAGCGTTACCGCGTGTGGCGACTCGTCCTCCTCGTCGAGCAGCAGCTCCGACTCCAAGGACAAGAAAACCGCCCTCGCGTACGACATCGGCGGACGCGGGGACCAGTCGTTCAACGACGCCGCCTACGCGGGCCTGGCCAAGGCCGAGAAGGACCTCGGCGTCAAGGGCACCGAGGCCGAGCCCTCGGACGGCGAGTCGGACGCGGACAAGGTCCAGCGCCTCACCTCGCTGGCCCGCGCCGGGAACAACCCGGTCATCGGTGTCGGCTTCGCCTACGCGCCCGCCATCAAGAAGGTCGCGCCGAAGTTCCCGAAGATCACCTTCGGCATCATCGACGACGCCTCGGTGACCGGCTCCAACATCGCCAACATCGTCTTCAACGAGGAGCAGGGCTCCTACCTCGCGGGTGTCGCCGCCGCCAAGGTCACCAAGACCAAGACGGTCGGCTTCATCGGCGGTGTCGAGACCCCGCTGATCAAGAAGTTCGAGGCGGGCTTCACGCAGGGCGTCAAGGACACCAACTCCTCGGTGAAGGTGATCTCCCAGTACCTGACCCAGCCGCCGAACTTCGACGGCTTCTCCAAGCCCGACCTCGGCAAGGCCGCGGCCCAGGGCCAGCTCGACAAGAAGGCCGACGTGATCTACTCGGCGGCCGGTCTGGCCGGTTCCGGTGCGATCGAGGCCGTCTCCAAGGCCGGCAAGTGGAACATCGGCGTCGACTCCGACCAGTACAACCAGAAGGGCCTGGCGGCCTACAAGGAGTCCATCCTGACCTCGGTCACGAAGGACGTCGAGGACTCGGTCTTCAACCTGATCAAGTCCGTGCAGGACGGCAAGCCGCAGTCCGGTGAGATCCGCTACGGCCTGGACAAGGACGGCGTCGGCCTGGCCACGTCGAACCCGAAGTTCACCGAGATGACCGACGTCGTCGCCGCCGTGGACAAGGCCAAGCAGGAGATCATCGACGGCAAGATCACCGTCAAGACCACCCCGTAACGACCCCCGTCGTACGGCTGGCCCCAGGCCCGGAGCGCGTGGCATCGCCGCTCCGGGCCTGCGGGATACTCCTCGAAGTGAGTTCCGCCCGTCGCAGTGCACTCTCGGACAGGCCGCGGACCCCGGTGTCCCGGCCCTGCCGCACGCGAGCGTCTGACGATTCAGCAACGCTACGCGTGTAGACAGCCCTCAGGCGCGATAACTTCACCCCGCCCCTCTGCCCCTGCTCCCGCTCCTGTCCGGCCAAGGAGAGTGCGTCATCAACGCGTCCAGCAGTCCCCCCGCCGTAGAACTGCACGGCATCACCAAGCGTTTCCCCGGCGTCGTCGCCAACCACGACATCGGCATCACCGTCCACAAGGGCACGGTCCACGCCCTCGTGGGCGAGAACGGTGCCGGCAAGTCCACCCTGATGAAGATCCTCTACGGCATGCAGAAGCCGGACGAGGGCACCATCGCGGTGGACGGCGAGCAGGTCTCGTTCGGCAACCCCGGCGACGCCATCGCGCGCGGCATCGGCATGGTGCACCAGCACTTCATGCTCGCCGACAACTTCACCGTCCTGGAGAACGTCGTACTCGGCGGCGAGAAGCTGCACGGCATCGGCGCCGCCGCCCGGAAGAAGATCAAGGAGATCTCCGACGCCTACGGCCTGGGCGTACGGCCCGACGCGCTCGTCGAGGACCTGGGGGTCGCCGACCGGCAGCGGGTGGAGATCCTCAAGGTCCTCTACCGCGGCGCCCGCATCCTGATCCTCGACGAGCCGACCGCGGTGCTCGTCCCGCAGGAGGTGGACGCGCTCTTCGCGAACCTCCGCGAGCTCAAGGCCGAGGGCCTGACCGTCATCTTCATCTCGCACAAGCTCGGCGAGGTCCTCTCGGTCGCCGACGAGATCACGGTGATCCGGCGCGGTACGACCGTCGGCACCGCCGACCCGGCGCAGACCACGACCAAGCAGCTCGCCGAGCTGATGGTCGGCAGCGAACTGCCCTCGCCCGAGACCCGTGAGTCCACGGTGACGGATGAGCCGATGCTCCGCGTCGAGGGGCTCTCCCTCACGATGACGGACCCGGACGGCACCGTCCGCGACGTCCTGTCCGATGTCGGCTTCACCATCCACAAGGGTGAGGTCCTCGGCATCGCGGGCGTCGAGGGCAACGGCCAGACCGAGCTGATCGACGCGCTCATCGGGATGAAGTCCGCCGACAGCGGCGTGATCACCCTGGGCGACCAGGACATCTCCCGGGTACCCACCCGCAAGCGGCGCGAGCGCGGCATCGGCTACATCCCCGAGGACCGGCACCGGCACGGGGTCCTGCTGGACGCGCCGCTCTGGGAGAACCGCATCCTCGGACACGTCACCGAGAAGCCCAACAGCCGCGGCTTCCTGCTGGACCCCGGGGCCGCCCGCCAGGACACCGTGCGGATCGTGCGCGAGTACGACGTACGCACCCCCGGCATCGAGGTCACAGCCGCCTCCCTCTCCGGCGGCAACCAGCAGAAGCTGATCGTCGGCCGCGAGATGAGCCACGCGCCGAAGCTCCTGATCGCCGCCCACCCCACCCGTGGCGTGGACGTCGGCGCGCAGGCGCAGATCTGGGACCAGATCCGCGAGGCCCGCCGCGAAGGGCTCGCGGTCCTGCTCATCTCGGCGGACCTGGACGAGCTGATCGGACTCTCCGACACCCTGCGCGTCATGTACCGCGGCAAGCTCGTCGCGGACGCCGACCCCGCGACCATCACCCCCGAGGAACTGGGCTCGGCCATGACCGGCGCCGCCGCAGGTCACCTCGAAGCAGCACCGGAGGACGAGGCCTGATGAAGAAACTCGACAAGGACCGGCTGATCCTGGGCTTCGCCGGGCCGGCGCTCGCCCTGGTCGTCGCCTTCGTGCTCAGCACCCTGGTGCTGCTCGTGTCGGACCGCGATCCCTTCGAGCTGTACCGGCTGCTGTTCGAGCAGGCGTCGTACTCCGACGTACAGGTACTGATCATCAACCAGGCCGGCACGTACTACCTCGCCGCACTCGCGGTCGCGGTCGGCTTCCGGATGAACCTCTTCAACATCGGCGTCGACGGCCAGTACCGCCTCGCGGCGATGATGGCCGCCCTCGTCGGCGCGAGCGTCAACCTCCCCGGAGCGCTCCAGATCGCCCTGATCGTCATCGTGGCGATGCTGGTCGGCGCGTTCTGGGCGGGCATCGCGGGCATCCTCAAGACGACCCGGGGAGTGAGCGAGGTCGTCTCCACGATCATGCTCAACTCCATCGCGACCGCACTGATCGCCTGGCTCATCCTGCCGAAGAACTTCGGTGACCAGGCAGCCGGCTCCAACAACCTGACGACGGGCGAGATCCACGAGTCCGGCTGGTTCCCCGGGCTGTCCCTGGGCGCCGAGTCCGGCGAGATCTACGGCTTCACGTTCGTCGCCGCGGGCTGCGGCCTCGTCTACTGGTTCGTCCTGAACCGCACCCGCTTCGGCTTCGACCTGCGGGCCACCGGAGCCAGTGAGAGCGCCGCCCAGGCATCCGGCGTGGACGCCAAGAAGATGGTCCTCACCTCGATGCTGATCTCCGGCGCGGTCGCCGGCCTGGCGGGCATGCCGACGCTGCTCGGCGACACCCACACCTACAGCCTCGACTTCCCGGTCGGCATCGGCTTCACCGGCATCACCATCGCCCTGCTCGGCCGTAACCACCCGGTGGGCATCGCCCTCAGCGCCCTGCTGATCGCGTTCCTGGACAAGGCGTCCTCCCCGCTCGACCAGTTCGGCTTCGAGAAGGAAATCGCCACGATCATGCAGGGCCTGATCGTGATCTCCGTCGTCATCAGCTACGAACTGGTCCGCCGTTACGGGACCCGCCGTCAGCAGCAGAAGGTCGGCGAAGAGCTCGCCGCCGGCCACGCCCTCACGACCGAGAAGGAGGCGGCCCTGTGAGCACCAGCAAAGTCTCCGCCGCACGCGTCGCCCCCAAGAAGGGCGGCGGCCGCCACAAGCTCTCCCTGCCCGTCGTCCTGCTGATCGTCGCCGGCGCGCTCGCTCTCGTCTCGCTGGTCCGGCTGATCAGCGGCGCGGACGACGTGACCTCCGTCGGCCAGGTCGCGGGCGCCCTGGAACTGGCCGTTCCCATCGGCCTCGCCGGTCTCGGCGGTCTGTGGGCGGAGCGGGCCGGTGTCGTCAACATCGGGCTCGAAGGCATGATGATCCTCGGCACCTGGTTCGGTGCCTGGGCCGGATTCCAGTGGGGCCCGTGGGCGGGCGTCGCGTTCGGCATCATCGGCGGCGCGCTCGGCGGCCTGCTGCACGCGGTCATGACGGTCACCTTCGGCGTGAACCACATCGTCTCCGGTGTGGCGATCAACATCCTCGCCGTCGGCGTCACCCGCTACCTGTCGAACTTCACCTTCGCCAACGACCCCGGCGGCTCCTCCAAGCAGTCCCCCCGCCTGGAGGAGATCGACAAGATCACCATCCCCGGGCTCTCCGACTGGCTCCAGGATCTTCAACAGCACCACTGGTTCTTCGTCTCCGACCTCGCCGGCATCATCGGCGGGCTCGTCACCGGACTGTCCCTGCTGACCGTCGTCGCCCTGCTGCTGATCCCCGTCACCTGGTGGGTGCTGTGGCGCACGGCGTTCGGACTGCGGCTGCGCTCCTGCGGCGAGAGCCCGGTGGCCGCCGAGACCCTCGGCGTGAACGTCTACAAGTACAAGTACATCGCCGTCACCATCTCCGGCGGACTGGCCGGGCTCGGCGGCGCCTTCCTCGCCATCGTCGCCAGCAGCATCTACCAGGAGGGCCAGACCGGCGGCCGCGGCTACATCGGTCTCGCCGCGATGATCTTCGGCAACTGGATGCCGGGCGGCATGGCCCTGGGCGCCGGACTCTTCGGCTTCACCGACAGCCTCAAGCTGCGCGGCGGAGCGGAGAACGTCCACGCGATGCTGCTGCTCCTGGCGATCCTGCTGGTGATCGCCGTCCTGTGGCAGCTGTACCGGAAGAAGTACGTGGCCGCGGTGATCTCGGCCGCCTGCTCCGCGCTGCTGTTCACCTGGTACCTGCTGACCGACCAGGTCCCGAGCCAGTTCGTCGACGCCGCCCCGTACGTCACGACGCTGCTCGTGCTCGCCCTGTCCGCACAGCGGCTGCGGATGCCCAAGGCCGACGGCCTGCCGTACCGCAAGGGCGAGGGCAAGTGACGACGGGCGCCATGGCCCCGGCCGACTGGGAAGCGCTGCGTACGGCCGCCCGGGACGCGATGTCCCGGGCGTACGCCCCGTACTCGGGCTACCCGGTCGGCGCGGCCGCCCGGGTCGACGACGGCCGCACGATCTCCGGCTGCAACGTCGAGAACGCCTCGTACGGCATCGGTCTGTGCGCCGAGTGCGGCCTGGTCTCCCAGCTGCACGCCACCGGGGGCGGCCGCCTGACCCACTTCATCTGCGTGGACGGGTCGGGCGAGGTCCTGGTGCCGTGCGGCAGGTGCCGCCAGCTGCTGTACGAGTTCGGCGGACCGGAGCTCGTCCTGGAGACCCCGGACGGCCTGCGCACGCTGGACGAGATGCTGCCGCAGGCGTTCGGCCCCGCACACCTCGGCTGACCACCGCCGGGTGGGCCCGCTCTCCGGGCCCACCCGGCGTCTCTTTCACCCTCTATGCGCGTAGAGTCAACAGGACTCATGCGTACGTACGTAACGGCCGGAAGGACTCCAGACCATGGACGCCATCTCCGTCATCCGCACCAAGCGGGACCGAGGCGAGCTGACCCCCGAGCAGATCGACTGGGTCATCGACGCGTACACCCGCGGCGAGGTCGCAGACGAGCAGATGTCCGCGCTGGCCATGGCGATCCTGCTGAACGGCATGAACCGTACGGAGATCGCCCGCTGGACCGCCGCGATGATCGCCTCCGGTGAGCGGATGAACTTCGACACCCTCTCCCGCCCCACCACCGACAAGCACTCCACGGGCGGCGTCGGCGACAAGATCACCCTCCCGCTCGCCCCGCTGGTCGCCGCCTGCGGCGCGGCCGTCCCCCAGCTCAGCGGCCGGGGCCTCGGCCACACCGGGGGCACGCTCGACAAGCTGGAGTCCATCCCCGGCTGGCGCGCGCACCTCTCCAACGCCGAGATGCTGGACGTCCTCGACACCACCGGCGCCGTCATCTGCGCGGCGGGCGACGGCCTGGCCCCCGCCGACAAGAAGCTGTACGCGCTCCGCGACGTCACCGGCACCGTCGAGGCGATCCCGCTCATCGCCAGCTCGATCATGTCCAAGAAGATCGCGGAGGGCACCGGCGCCCTCGTCCTGGACGTCAAGGTCGGCTCCGGCGCCTTCATGAAGACCCTGGACGACGCCCGCGAACTCGCCTCCACCATGGTCGCCCTCGGCACCGACAGCGGCGTCCGCACGGTCGCCCTGCTCACCGACATGTCCACCCCCCTCGGCCTGACCGCGGGCAACGCGCTGGAGGTCCGCGAGTCCGTCGAGGTGCTGGCCGGCGGCGGCCCCAGGGACGTCATCGACCTCACCCTGGCCCTCGCCCGCGAGATGCTGGACGCGGCCGGCCTCAAGGACGCCGACCCGGAGAAGGCCCTCGCCGACGGCTCCGCCATGGACGTCTGGCGCCGCATGATCTCCGCCCAGGGCGGCGACCCCGACGCCACGCTCCCGGTCGCCCGCGAACAGCACGTCATCAGGGCCTCCTCCTCCGGCGTCCTGACCCGCCTCGACGCCTACGACATCGGCGTGGCCGCCTGGCGCCTCGGCGCGGGCCGCGCCCGCAAGGAGGACCCGGTCCAGGCCGGCGCGGGCGTCGAACTCCACGCCAAGCCGGGCGACGAGATCACCGCGGGCCAGCCGCTGCTGACCCTGCACACGGACACCCCGGAGAAGTTCGACTACGCCCTGAAGGCACTGCCCGACGCCTACGACATCGCCCCGTCGGGCACCCCGTTCACGGCCACCCCGGTGGTGCGGGAACGTATCGCCTGACCCGCGCCTTCCCCGCACGGACGAACGGGACCGGTGGCCCGCCACCGGTCCCGTTCGTCATATCCGCGCGGCGGCCCCCCGATGAGTTTCCGGCGCACCGGCGGTCTCCCCCATATGGACGCCTCGCCCCCACCCGCCCTCGTCGTCTCCGGCCACCTCACCCGCGAGGCCGTCCGCCACCTCTGCGCGGACCTGGAAGCGCTCCTGTCCACGTCGGACACCCCCGTGGTGGACTGCGACGTGAGAGCCATCGCCCACCCGGACCTGACCACGGTCGAGGCCATAGCCCGCCTCGCCCTGACCGCCCGCCGAGCGAACGGCCGCCGCCTGCGCCTACGGGGGACACCCCCGGGGCTTCGTGCGCTGCTGGAGTTGGTGGGGCTGGGGGAGGTGACGTTCTGAGGCGGGGCGGGGAGGTCCGGGTGCTCGGGGGTCAGGCGCCCGGGCCCGCTCCGTGCAGCAAGGTCTCGATGATGCGGGCGGCGAGGGCGTCCGGGTCGGACCCGTCCGGGTTGCCGCGCAGGGACTCGCCGATGAGCGCGTAGTAGACCCGCCGCACCCAGTCCAGGTCGGCCGACTCGTCGATGAGCTTCTCCGTCCGTGCCCGCGTGAGTACGGCGACGCAGCGGCGGTCGATGTCCTGCTGGAGGGCGGCGGCCTCGCTGTCCGGGTCGGCCGGCAGCTCCAGCGCGAATGCCCAGGCGCCCTTGACCTGGAGGACGTTGGCCGTGATCCGGTGCATGGCCACCAGTGGCGGTGCGGTGTCCGGCCTGCCGTCGTCCACCGCCTGGGCGAGCTGACGGGCCGCCGACAGTGCCAGCGCCTCGATCAGTGACTGCCGGTTGGCGAACCGCCGGTGGATCGTCGTGCGGGCCACACCGGCCGCCGCGGCGATCTGCTCCATGGACGCGCCGGGGTCCTCCGCGAGGACCCGCTCGGCCGCCTCCAGCACCGCGCGCACGCTGCGCTCCGCGTCCGCCCGCAATGCCCGTCCCGCCGGCTCGCCCATGTCGCTGCCTCCCTGCTCGACCACTTACCGCGTAACACACTACAGACCTGGTGCGCTCTGTGCTCTAACTGCATCATGAGTGTTGCAGTTGATGGAGTTATCGGTACGCTGATGTATCAGTTGACGCGGATCAGTCGATGAGTCGATCAGCCGATCAAAGGAGCACTCATGTCCAGCAGCACCGGCACCGCCCTCGTCACCGGAGCCTCGTCCGGCCTCGGCGCGGAGTTCGCCGCGCAACTCGCCGCCCAGGGGCACGACCTGATCCTCGTGGCCCGCTCCGGCGACCGGCTCGCCGCGCTCGCCGAGCACCTGAGCGCCGAGCACGGCGTGCGCGCCGAAGTGGTCGTCCAGGACCTCGCCGAGCCGGACGCCGCCCGCCGCATCGCCGACGAGCTGGCGGCCCGCGGTCTGACCGTCGACCTCCTGGTCAACAACGCGGGCTTCGGCACCTGCGGCCGCTTCGAGGAGATACCGGGCGCCCGCGACCACGACCAGCTGATGGTCAACGTCGTCGCGCTGGTCGACCTCACCCACGCACTGCTGCCCGGCATGCTGGAGCGCGGGCGCGGCGCGGTGGTCAACGTCGCGTCCAACGCCGCCTTCCAGCCCTCCCCGTACTTCGCGGTCTACGGGGCGTCCAAGGCCTTCGTGCTCAACTTCGGGCTCGCGCTGCGGCAGGAGTACCGCCGACGCGGCATCCGGGTGCTCACGCTGTGCCCCGGCCCGGTCGAGACCGCGTTCTTCGACGTCATCGGCACCCGCAACGCGGCCGTCACCGGCTCCATGACCACCCCCGAGCCCGTCGTACGCGCCGCCCTGCGCGCACTGGACCGCGACCGCGGCTACCTCGCCCCCGGACTCGGCAACGCCCTGACCGCCCACCTGACACCGCGCCGCCCCCGGACCGTGGTCGCCGCCATAGCCGAACGCATCACCCGCAAGGTCCTGACCCCGGCGCCCACCACCCCGAAGCCGCAGGCGCAGGCGCAGGAGCAGCCGCAGCCGCAGAAGCAGAAGCAGGAGCACACCGCGTGAAGCCCCCTGCCGCGGACGTGAGCCGGTCCGGCCGGCCCGGGGCCGGGCCCGCAACCGAGCACCCCCTCCCGCCCTCTCACGCCCCTTCGGGCACGCCCTCCGCGTCCAAGTGGTCCGGCAGCCCGAACAGCGGGAACCAGCGCGCGGTGTCCAGGAAGCAGTGCATGGCCGTGATCGCGCCGTCCGAGATGTCGATGACCTGGAGCGCCCACGGCACCAACCCGGGCCCCTCCGGATTCGGCTTGTAGTGGGCGAAGGCCGGGGTGCCGTTGGCGGAGACGGTGATCAGGCGGGAGTCGGCGCAGCTCGCGCCGAAGGACGTCATGAAGCCGGTGATGTCGTCGTGGCCCTGGAGCCAGAGGTCGAACGGCGGCATCGTCATCACCGCGTCCTCGTGGAGCAGCGCTGTCAGAGCCTTCATGTCGTAGCCCTCGAACGCCGCCACGTACCGCTCCAGCAGCTTGGCCTGCTCCTCGTCCAGGGGGTTCGCCGCGTCGGCGGCCACGGACTCGTGGTCGGTGAGCGTGGCGCGGGCGCGCTGGAGGGCGCTGTTGACCGAGGCGACGGAGGTGTCGAGCAACTCCGCGACCTCGCTCGCCTTCCACGCGAGCACCTCGCGCAGGATCAGCACGGCCCGCTGCTTCGGCGGCAGGTGCTGGAGCGCGGCGACGAACGCCAGCCGTACCGATTCGCGCGCCACCGCCGCCTCGGCCGGGTCGTCGGCCGAGGGGATGATCCGGCCGTCCGGCATCGGCTCCAGCCAGGTGTTCTCCGGCAGCGGGTTGAGCGCGGCCTGCGCGAGCGGCGTCGGGCCGGACAGGTCGACCGGCCTCGCCCGCTTCTTGCCCGCGTTCAGCATGTCCAGGCAGACGTTGGTCGCGATGCGGTACAGCCAGGACCGCAGCGAGGAGCGGCCCTCGAACTTGTCGAAGTTGCGCCAGGCCCGCACCAGCGTGTCCTGGACCGCGTCCTCCGCCTCGAAGGCCGAACCGAGCATCCGGTAGCAGTAACCGGTCAGCTCGACCCGGTGTCCCTCCAGACGGCTGTCGATATCGGCCGCCGCACCGGTCCCCGTGCCCGATTCCGTCGCTGCCGCCGTCAGATCAGTCATTGCCCGTTCCATCCCTGTCGCGCTGTGACACCGCTCACTACCACCAGCACTTCGGAAGCTATCGCAGGGCACTGACAACGGGGTCGGAAAGAGCTGAAGGCGGTCAGGTCCCCGGCTTGCGGCCGTACACGTAGACGTCGTCGCCGTTCTTCAACACGTTCCAGTATGACTTCGCGTCCGAGGTGCGCATGTTGCCGAAGCACGCGATGCGCCCCTTGTCGGCGGGACGCATCCCGGCCTTGTTCGGGTTCTTCCCGGCCGTCGTCTTCTGCGCGGTGAGCGTCTGCATGGTGCGCCGGGTGACGGGCCCGCGTAACAGGGAGTGGTTGACTGTGCGCCGCATGTCTCAGTTCCGCACGGCCGCCACCGGGGCCGTACGTCTCAGTTCCGTACGGCCGCAACCGGCATCGGCCGCAGCCGTTCGGCGCGGGCGGCCCGGGTTCCGTACAGCGTGATGGTGACGACGCCGAGGACCGCGAGCAGTCCCAGTGCGACCGTGCCCGCCCAGCCGCCCGTGTGGAAGGCGACGGCGCCGAGCGTGCCGCCGGCGCTGGAGCCCAGGTAGTACGCCGACTGGTACAGCGCGGACGCCTGGGCGCGGCCGGTGGTCGCCGTGCGGCTCACCGAGGACGAGGCGACCGCGTGCCCGGCGAAGAAGCCGGCCGTGATCAGCACCAGGCCCAGGAGCACGGCCGCCAGCTGATCGGCGAGCGAGAGCAGCAGACCGGCGGCCGTCGTGGAGACGGCGAGGTACAGCGCACCCCGGCGCCCGAGCCGGGCGACGAGCTTCCCCGCCGCGGCCGAGGAAACCGTACCGACCAGGTAGACCAGGAAGATCGAGCCGACGATCCCCTGCGGAAGGCTGAACGGCGCCTCCACGAGCCGGTAGCCGATCACCGTGTAGACCGCGCCGAACACCGTCATGAACAGCGCGCCGATCGCGTACAGCCGCCGCAGCAGCGGGTCGGCGAGGTGCGTGCCCACGGTCTTCGCCAGGGCCTTCGGGTTCAGCGAACCGGGGGTGAAGTGCCGGGCGCGCGGGATCATGAAGTGGAAGACGACCGCGCAGGCCACGGCCAGCAGCCCGACCGCGCCGAGCGCCGCCCGCCAGCCCCACAGCTGGGCGACCCAGCCGGTGAGGATGCGGCCGCTCATCCCGCCGATGCTGTTGCCGGCCACGAAGAGCCCGATCGCGGCGACGAGCGCCTTCGGCCGGACCTCCTCCGCCAGGTACGCCATCGCGGAGGCGGGCAGTCCGGCGAGCGCGGCACCCTGGACGGCGCGCAGCGCGATCAGCCAGCCCAGGGAGGGGGCGAACGGTACGAACAGCCCGACGGTCACCGCGACCACCAGCGACGCGGTCATCATCTGCCGCCGCCCGAACCGCTCGGACAGCGCGCTCATCGGCAGTACACACAGCGCCAGCGCGCCCGTCGCGGCGGAGACCGTCCAGCTCGCCTGCCCTGCCGTGGCGCCGAAGGAGGCGGAGACGGCGGGCAGCAGGGCCTGGGTGGAGTAGAGGAGCGCGAACGTCGCGACACCGGCGGCGAAGAGGGCGAAGCTCATCCGGCGGTAGCCGGGGCGCCCGGGTTCGAGCCGGTCCGCGGTGTCGGACCCGGCTGCGACGGTGGTGGTGACGGGGGACGACGGGGTCGAGGCGGCCACGGTAAGGGTGGACGCCCCGGTACTGGCGGGAGGCATGCAAGGAATCTAGGCAGCCCGCCATTCATGCGTCCAATGCACAAACAGCGAATAATCAATCCCATGGCGCATCAACACAGCTCACAGCCACGGCTGTCACCGGGCAGTTACGAAGAAGACATCCGCGCGGTACTCGCGCCCCGCCTCGCCTACTTCGAGGCGGTCGCCCGCCACGAGCACGTCACCCGCGCCGCGCACGAACTGGGCGTCCCGCAGTCCACGCTCTCGCGGGCCATGGTCCGGCTGGAACAGGACCTCGGCGTCGCCCTGTTCGCCCGCAAGGGCCGCACGGTCTCGCTCACCCCGGCCGGCCGCACCTTCCTCGGCTCGGCCGAGCGCGCCCTCGCCGAGGTGGAGAAGGCCGCCGACTCGGTACGCGCCGACGCCGACCCCACCGCGGGCAGGGTCGCCTTCGGCTTCCTCCACACGATGGGCTCCGAAACCGTCCCCGCCCTCATCCGCGCCTTCCGCGCCGACCACCCCCGGGTCCGCTTCCAACTCGTCCAGAACTACGGCGAAGCCATGATCGAACGCCTCCGCGCGGGCGGCCTCGACCTCTGCCTCACCTCACCGGTCCCGGACGCCCCCGACCTCGTCACCCGCCGCCTGGACGAACAACGCCTCCGACTGGTCGTCCCCGACGACCACCGCCTGGCCACCCGCCGCCGCATCCGCCTCGCCGAAGCCGCCGACGAAACCTTCGTCACCCTCGAACCCGGCTACGGCCTCCGCCGCATCACGGACGACCTCTGCACCGAGGCGGGCTTCGTCCCCCGCGTCGCGTTCGAGGGCGAGGAGGCGGAGACACTGCGCGGCCTGGTCGCGGCGGGCCTGGGCGTGGCCCTGCTCCCGCCCCCGGCGGTGGCCCGGCCGGGGGTGGTGGAACTGACGGTGACGGCACCACGGGCGGTACGCGAGATCGGGGTGGCCTGGCTGGACGGCCACCCGGACACGGCTCCGGTGGCGGCGTTCAAGAAGTTCCTGCTGGGGCGGCGGGGGAGCTTGTTGGCATAGGGGCGGGGTCTGTGGCTCCCACCCGCAGAGGTGCGGTGACGCGACAGCACCATACGGCGTTCGAGGCGCGTGGAGTGAAGCGCGATCCCTTCGCGGCCCGGCCCCTGACCCGAAGGCTTGGGGGCGGGCGGGTCCGGTGCGTGTTGCGGCCTGGGATTCTGCCTTGGTCCGGGTCTGCGCATGGTGCGGAGCGAATCACCGGAGACGCTGAGGCCCCGACGGAACCATCCCCGCGTGTGCGGGGAGCAGTTGTGCGCGGCAGACTCGTCGGGGCCATCCCCGCTGTCGCGAGGAGCTTACTTACCTGCTCCGAGTATGCCTTGGATGACGGTCCGGGTGAATCGTGCCCCGTAGCGGCCGCTTGCCGATGCAAGAGTTCCGAGAAGAACGCATGCGCCGAGTAACCGGGCTACTTCGTTGACGGATGCCCCTGCCAAGCTGAGGACCGTCCCGAGCGTGGCGATGACGCTCACCGTCACCGCTCGTGCCAGCGCTGCACACGAGTGTGCAGAGTAGTCGGCCTTTTGTGGTCTTCCCGCGATGGTTCGCTGAGTAATGTCCATCTTGATCCTGCCTGTCTGAGGGGTGCACGGTGTGCGCCGACGTGAGGCGAGATTAGGGAAGGATCGGCAGACTCGTCGTTCAATCAAGAGATTTCGGAGATTTCTCGCCAGTACATTGGCGTGATTGCTTGTTACGGAGCTGCTGAATCTGCGGAAGGGGGCCATTCCCGCGCGTGCAGGAAGCAGAAGTCGGACCGGTCCATCGAGCGGACGGTGCGTGGAACATCCCCGCGCGTGCGGGGAGCAGACCGGAACGGCGAAAACCGGTGCCGGCTGGTCGGGACCATCCCCGCGCGTGCGGGGAGCAGGGCCGCCCGGGTGGGGTCCGGGCGGCCGGCGGGGGACCATCCCCGCGCGTGCGGGGAGCAGCGCCGATCTCGCCCGGTACTTGCAGTGGCATGGGGACCATCCCCGCGCGTGCGGGGAGCAGAAGAGAACGTCATACACGTCCGCCCCAGGTGTGGGACCATCCCCGCGCGTGCGGGGAGCAGAGCTTCCCGCCGGACATGTCCAGCGCCCCGGCGGGACCATCCCCGCGCGTGCGGGGAGCAGGCCTGGCAGGCCAGGAACACGGCGTTCATGATGGGACCATCCCCGCGCGTGCGGGGAGCAGGTCAACGGAACGGTTACGCCGCCGGACATGCCGGGACCATCCCCGCGCGTGCGGGGAGCAGAGGTGATCTCCACCGAGTGGCCGCCGGTCTTGGGGACCATCCCCGCGCGTGCGGGGAGCAGGCAGTAGAGCGCCTGACAGGCGGCGGCATGGCGGGACCATCCCCGCGCGTGCGGGGAGCAGGGCACGATGCAGGATGCCTACCGCCGTACCCAGGGACCATCCCCGCGCGTGCGGGGAGCAGCTGCGGACGATCTCCGAGACCCGGATCTGCTCCGGGACCATCCCCGCGCGTGCGGGGAGCAGGCGATTCGGGCCGAGACGATGGACGGCTACCAGGGACCATCCCCGCGCGTGCGGGGAGCAGTGGGTCGGTGAAGACGGGCCGGAGCTGCTGGAGGGACCATCCCCGCGCGTGCGGGGAGCAGGCCGGCCCATGCTGCGGCACGACGGGAACCCAGGGACCATCCCCGCGCGTGCGGGGAGCAGTCACGAGAGACGAGACCGGCCGACCTATCGAAGGGACCATCCCCGCGCGTGCGGGGAGCAGAGACGAATCGGAGCGATTACGTGTCTGGTTTCGGGACCATCCCCGCGCGTGCGGGGAGCAGATCTCGTTCAGCACGTGGTCCGGGGCCCCGTCGGGACCATCCCCGCGCGTGCGGGGAGCAGTAGACGAGGTGGTGCCAGACGCCGTCGGCCAGGGGACCATCCCCGCGCGTGCGGGGAGCAGCGCCGGCAACGGTGAGGGGGCGAATCCAGTCGAGGGACCATCCCCGCGCGTGCGGGGAGCAGGGCTGACTTTTACTCCCACAACGGCACCGCGGAGGACCATCCCCGCGCGTGCGGGGAGCAGGAGCGGCTCCACCAGGGCAGCACGACTTCCAGGGGACCATCCCCGCGCGTGCGGGGAGCAGTGGGCGGGGAGGGGGATGAGCCGCAGGGGGCTGGGACCATCCCCGCGCGTGCGGGGAGCAGAGGCGGAGTGGAAGGCCGCGTGGATCGACGGTGGGACCATCCCCGCGCGTGCGGGGAGCAGGACGACATCAACGGCGAAGGCCTTTCGGGGGAGGGACCATCCCCGCGCGTGCGGGGAGCAGGTGGTGGGGTCCACGACCTGGAGGTCGACGCCGGGACCATCCCCGCGCGTGCGGGGAGCAGACCGAGACCGTAGAGGAGACCGTCTGATGGCCGGGACCATTCCCGCGCGTGCGGGGAGCAGGAGGACGGCGTCCGACCGGGCCCCCTCCGCCTGGGACCATCCCCGCGCGTGCGGGGAGCAGAGCGCCACCAGCGGCAGCGTCAGGGTCAGCAGGGGACCATCCCCGCGCGTGCGGGGAGCAGTTGCCCCCCGGTGGCTGTCACGGTTTGCACCGGGGACCATCCCCGCGCGTGCGGGGAGCAGACTGCGCGACCTGCGACTTTACCCGGTGGGGGTGCGGTTTCTGACCACTTTCATGCAATCCGACATAACGCCCCCAAGGTATTTAGGTGGTCCAAGTTGCCCAACCCGGAGGGGCATTATCCATGTCCCTCGTCCCTCCCGTGCGGCATTCTCGCTAACCACCCTCGAATGTGCGCAACTTTCATCGTATGAACACTCCGCCCCTCCCACTTCCTATATCCATGACCCATGACCACCGCAAGGCACGGCGCCGCCCGCCCCGGGCTCCACGCCAGGCTCACCACCACCGCCCGCACCGTGTGGGCCAAGCATGATCGGGACTCCGACGGCTGGCTGCCGTTGTGGCGGCACATGGAGGACAGCGCCGCGATCGCGGGGCTGCTGTGGGACACGTGGTTGCCCGTCAACGTCAAGGGACTCATCAGCTCGGCGCTCCCCGGCGGACAACGCGACGGGAGGCGGCTCGCCGTCTGGCTGGCCGGGGCGCACGACATCGGGAAGGCGACGCCCGCCTTCGCCTGCCAGGTTGATCAGCTTGCCGATCGCATGCGTGATGCCGGGCTGGAGATGCGCTCGGCCAAAGCCCTCGGCCCGGACCGCAGGATCGCCCCGCACGGGCTCGCCGGCCAGGCGCTGTTGGGGGAGTGGCTGCGTGAGCGGCACGGCTGGGCGGTGAAGCAGACCGGGCAGTTCACCGTCGTCGTCGGCGGACATCACGGCGTGCCGCCGGAGCCGGGTCAGATCGCCGCCCTGCACAAGCACGGGCACCTGCTGCGCAGCCCCGGGGCGAGCCGGGACGTCTGGCGGCGGGTGCAGGGCGAACTGCTCGACGCGTGTGCGGAGGAGTACCGCGTACAGGACCGGCTGGACGCCTGGCGGGACGTGCGGTTGCCGCAGACCGCGCAGGTGCTGCTCACCTCGCTTGTCATCGTCGCCGACTGGATCGCCAGCAACGCCGACCTCTTCCCGTACTTTCCGCAGGACGCCGCCCGCAGCGGTGCGGAGCGGGTGGCCGCCGCCTGGCGGGGTCTCGACCTGCCTGCCCCCTGGTCCCCGGACGAGCCCGTTGAGGACGCCCAGCAGCTCATCGCGTCCCGCTTCGGCCTTCCGGAGGGTGCGAAGGCCCGGCCTGTGCAGGAGGCCGCCGTCGAACTGGCTCGTTCCATGGGCGAGCCAGGGCTGATGGTGATCGAGGCGCCCATGGGCGAGGGCAAGACCGAGGCCGCTCTCGCCGTCGCCGAGGTCTTCGCCGCCCGCTCCGGGGCAGGCGGCGCCTTCTTCGCTCTTCCCACCATGGCCACGGGCAACGCCATGTTTCCCCGTCTCCTGGACTGGATCGCACGGCTCCCGTCCGCCCGGGGCGCCCAGCAATCCGTACTCCTCGCCCACTCCAAGGCCGCACTGAACGAGGACTTCGCTGAGCTGATGCGGGACAGCGGTCAACGGATCGTCGCCGTCGACCTCGACGCTCCGCAGGCGCCGCGCTGGCGTCCCCGTGACACGAAACACGCGGCTCGCACCGAACTCGTCGCGCACGCCTGGCTGCGGGGACGCAAGAAGGCCATGCTGTCGTCCTTCGTCGCCGGGACCATCGACCAGCTCCTCTTCGCCGGCCTCAAGAGCCGTCACCTGGCGATGCGTCACCTGGCGGTGGTGGGGAAGGTCGTTGTCATTGACGAGGCGCACGCCTACGACACCTACATGAGTGTGTACCTCGATCGCGTGCTGGCCTGGCTCGGCGCGTACCGGGTGCCTGTCGTGATCCTGTCCGCGACCCTTCCCGCCCGCAGACGACGCGAGCTCGTGGAGGCGTACTCCGGCGCGGAGATCCAAGCGAGCGATGTCCAGCCGGCGTTCGAGGAGGTCGCCGAGGTCACCGCCTATCCCTTGCTGACCGCTGTGGGTCACGGCCGTCCGCCGGTCGTGCGGAGCCCCGATGCCTCCGGCCGCGGAACGGACGTCGTACTCGAACGGATCGAAGACGACGTCGATGCCCTCGTCGGACGGCTCGCCCACGAGCTGGAAGGGGGTGGCTGCGCACTCGTCGTACGCAACACCGTCAAGCGAGTGCTGGAGACCGCGAAGGCGCTCAGAAGGATGTTCGGCGACGAGCACGTCACGGTCGCGCACTCGTGCTTCATCGACGTCGACCGGGCGGCAAAGGACGCGGACCTTCTCAAACGCTTCGGTCCTCCGGGCAAGGCGGACGGACGTCCGGCCGGACCGCACATCGTCGTGGCCAGCCAAGTGGCGGAGCAGTCCCTTGATGTCGACTTCGATCTGCTCGTCACCGACCTCTGCCCGGTCGACCTCCTGCTCCAGCGCATGGGCCGCCTGCACAGGCACATGCGCGGCGCGGGCCAGCAGGACCGCCCCGAGCGGCTGCGTCGCGCGCGCTGCCTGGTCACCGGCGCCGACTGGGACGCCGACGTGCCCGTACCCGTACGGGGGTCGGTTGCCGTGTACGGGGCGTACACGCTCCTTCGGTCGGCCACCGCCCTTCTGCCGCACTTCGAGCAGGGGGAGGCGCGCCCCGTACGGCTGCCCGACGACATCAGCCCTCTCGTTCAGGCCGCGTACGCGGACGACGCCGACTGCCCCGACGGCTGGGCGGACGCGATGGCCGATGCGCGCGACCGCTACGAGCAGCACCGCGCGGACCAGGCCGAGCGTGCGGCCGTGTTCCGGCTCGGAAAAGTGGGCAAGGCGGGCAGGCCGCTGTTCGGGTGGGTCGCGGCGGGGGTGGGCGACGCGGACGACAGCCTGGCCGGGCGCGCTCAGGTCCGCGACAGCAGGGAGAGCTTGGAGGTCGTCGTGGTCCAGCGGCGGGATGACGGGACGCTGGTAACGGTTCCGTGGCTCGCTCCCGACCGGCGCGGCAATCCGCTCGGAGGGCTGGACCTGCCCCTGGACCAGGTGCCGACCCGGCAGGCCGCGCGTGCGGCGGCGAGTTGTGGCTTGAGGTTGCCGATCCAGTTCTCGTACGCCGACGTCATGGAGCGGGCAATCGCCGAGCTGGAGGAACTGTATGTACCCGCTTGGCAGGTGAAGGAAAGCCAGTGGCTCTCCGGCCAGCTGATTCTCGCGCTGGACGAGGATTGTCAGACCCACCTGGCAGGCTTTTCCCTGAGCTACAGCGAGAGCGACGGCCTTGAGGTGACCCGTGCCTGAAACTGATGAAAACGCGACCCTTGCGCTGTCGTTCGATCTCACTGCGGATCCTTGGATTCTGGTTTTAGGTCAGGGCGGCGAACATGGTGAGCTCTCGCTGCGGCAGGTCTTCGACCAGGCGCATGGCCTGCGCCGGCTCGTCGGAGACCTGCCCACCCAGGAATTCGCCCTGCTGCGGCTCCTGCTCGCCGTCGCGCACGACGCACTCGGCGGACCACGGGACGTCGAACACTGGGCGGAACTGTGGGCCGACGACGACTGTTTCGCGCCGGTCGGGGCCTACCTCGATGAACATCACCGCCGATTCGGCCTCTTCGACGACCGTACGCCGTTCTTCCAGGTGGCCGGACTGCACACAGCGAAGGGCGAGGTCTCGTCCCTGAACCGGATCGTTGCCGACGTGCCCAACGGGGCACCCTTCTTCAGCTCCCGTATGCCGGCTGTCGACCGGCTGACGTATGCGGAAGCCGCCCGATGGGTCGTGCACGCGCACGCGTACGACACGTCCGGCATCAAGACCGGTGTTGTGGGCGACAGCCGGGTCAAGGGCGGCCGGGTCTACCCGCTCGGGGTCGGCTGGGCAGGCAATCTGGGAGGAGTCTTCGCCGAAGGACGCACGCTGCGCGAAACCCTCCTGCTCAACATGGTGGCGCCCGCGGACACCGTCGGCCTCAGCGACTGGGACGCCGGTGACGACCTTCCCGCCTGGCGACGCGATGCGTGCGGACCCGGCGCGGAGCCCGTACGCCGCCCCACCGGCGTCCGCGACCTCTACACCTGGCAGAGCCGGCGCCTCCTCCTCCACGCGGACGGCGACGGCGTACACGGCGTGGTGCTCGGTTACGGTGACCCGCTCACCGCCCGCAACAAGCACGGCTGCGAGCCGATGACCGCGTGGCGGCGCAGCAAGACGCAGGAGAAGAAGCACGGCGAGTCGACTGCCTACATGCCCCGCGAGCACGATCCGGCCCGCTCGGCGTGGCGAGGGCTCGCTTCCCTGATCGCGAACAGGGGCGCACCGGCACAGGGTGCGGAAGCCGCGGACTACCTGCCGCCCAGGCTCTTCGAGTGGATCTCCCAGCTCGTGACGAGCGACGAGCTGGATGAGGACTTCCTGGTCAGGGCGCACATCGTCGGAGCCCGGTTCGGGACGCAGCAGTCGGTGATCGACGAGGTCGTCGACGACCACGTGTCCATGGCGGTGGTCCTGCTCCATGAGCGCAAGAGCGAGTACGCGGAGCAGGCGATCAGCGCCGTCACCGACGCCGAGGAGGCCGTCACCGCGCTCGGTGACCTCGCGACGAACCTCGCCCGTGCCGCCGGCACCGACAGCGAGGGGCCCAGGGCCACGGCGCGCGACTCGGGGTTCCACGTGCTGGGCACCCACTACCGGACTTGGCTCGCCGCTCTGGACGGCAGCGCAGACCCGTACGCGGCACGGGCCGAGTGGCAGCGGCAGGTACACCGAATCGTGGGCGGACTCGGGGACGGCCTCATCGACCGGGCCGGCGATGCCGCTTGGCAGGGCCGGGTCATCACGGTCAAGTCGCGCACGGAATGGCTGAACGCCGGCCTCGCCGACAACTGGTTCCGCTACCGCCTCGGCACCTGCCTGGGCCATCCCCGGGATTCCGGCCAACCGACGGACACAGGCGGCGAATCAGAAGCCACCGTGCCTGCCGCCGCCATGTCCGCTTCGGCCGCTGCCGCACCCGTCACTGAGGGGCACGTATGACGACGACCATCATTCCGCTTTCGCCTCGCAAGCGAGTTGAAGAGCTCGCCGCCGAGCGCATCGCCGTGTACCAACGCGGATATCTGGCCGACGAGTCGAGCGCCGTCGCGGCTCTCGCGAGGTTGCGCAGAGGTGCCGGGCAGAAGCCGGAGCGGTTGCCCGACCTGTGGAACCTTGTCGACACCTCACCCCTGCACGTCCGGCGCGAGGACGCTCGTGAACTGAGCGAGACCGAGCTCGAACACGCGGAGAACGCCCTCCACACGGCTCTCACCCTATGGGCGTTGCATCAGCAGTCCCGCCGCGACGCGGGCATGCACCAAAGGGACGGCCGCGGGAAACCACGCGGGGTGGGTGCCGCTGTGCGTCGCATGATGAAGCGGGACGAGATCGACGAGCCGCTCCGTAAGCGGCTGGTCCGGGCCGGAACCGCGCCGGACCTGCCCACCCTCGGGCAGCGCTTGAGAGACATCGTTCTGCTGCTGCGCCGCGAGCAGTTCTCCCTCGACTACGCGCTGCTCGCCGGCCAGCTCTACGCGTGGCAGTGGCCGGACGGCCCCGACCATGTGCGCAGGGAATGGGGACGCTCGTTCCACGCCTGGCAGGGGGAGGAGCCGAGCGACGGCCACGGGCCGGGTGGCGACGAGCCGGCAGGCGGCGAACAAGCCGCCGCCGGGCTGTAGACCCCCGCTGGGCGCCGGCCGCCGCTCGTCCGAGCCATCCGCGGAACAGCACCGGCACCGGCATCAGCACCCGCCTCCGAACAACAACCGATGGCCCGCCGGCCTCGGCAGCCTCCACACACCAGCCAGTACGACAAGGACGCCTCGTGAACCGTTTCTACCTCGATGTGCACGCCCTGCAGACCGTTCCACCGAGCAACCTGAATCGCGACGACACCGGTTCCCCGAAGTCGTCGGTGTACGGGGGAGCGCCCCGCGCCCGGGTCTCCAGCCAGGCATGGAAGAAGGCCACCCGGGACTACTTCGGGGCGAAGAACCTCCTCGACCCCAGCGAGCTGGGCGTACGGACCAAGAAGGTCGTAGAGGTGCTCGCCGACCGAATCCGCGAGCACGACGCTTCCGTGACGGAGTCCGACGCCTTGGAGCTGGCGGCCGAGGTCGTCGCCGCCACAGGGCTCAAGATCGAGGTCCCCAAGCGCAAGAGTTCGAAGAAGGCGGGGGCGGATGATGCTGGAGCCGATGAGGAGACGCAGGATCGGCCGCCCCAGGCCAAGTACCTGGTCTTCCTCAGCACACGGCAGCTCGACGGACTGGCCCGGTTCGCCGTCGAGGGCGCGGCCGACATCGCGAAGTTCCTGAAGGACAAGGACAACAAGGCCCGGGTGAAGCAGATCGCGGACACCCGTCACTCGGTCGACATCGCCCTGTTCGGACGTATGGTCGCCGACTCGACCGACTTCAACGTGGACGCGGCGGTGCAGGTCGCCCATGCCATCAGCGTCCACCGCGTGGACAACGAGTCCGACTACTACACGGCGGTCGACGATCACAACAAGGACTCCGAGCCGGGAGCCGGAATGATCGGCACCGTCGACTTCAACTCGGCGACGCTCTATCGCTACGCAGCCCTCGGTATCCACCAGCTGGCAGCCAACCTGGGGGAGGGGCTGCGCGAGGACGAGTCGAAGATCACCCCGGTGCGCCGTGCCGCCGAAGCGTTCATCCAGGGCTTCGTGGAGTCCCTGCCCACCGGAAAGATCAACACGTTCGGCCACCACACGCTGCCCGACGCCGTCGTCGTCAAGCTCCGGACCACCCGCCCCGTCAGCTTCGTCGCGGCGTTCGAGGAGCCGGTACGCGGAGACCTCGGTGGTCACGTGTCCGAGGCATGCGCGCGCCTCGCGGAGTACATCCCGGACGTCGAGCGGGCGTACGGCGACGAGGGCTCCACGCTCACGTGGGTGCTTCGCGTCGGCCCGAACACCAGGAAACTCGCGGACATCGGTACGGAGTCCGCGAGCATCGGCGAACTCGTCGCCTCGGTGGGGCAGGCCGTCGCCGAGCGCCTGGAGAAGCCCGAATGAGCGTGCTGGCCCTGAGGCTGGCGGGCCCCATGCAGTCCTGGGGTTCGTCGGCCCGCTTCGCCCGTCGCACGACGGAATCGGCACCGACGAAGAGCGGAGTGATCGGCCTGCTCGCGGCGGCGGCAGGCATCGAACGAGGTGACGACGAGGCACTGGCTACCCTCGCGGACGGTCTGAGGTTCGGCGTTCGGATTGACCAACCCGGCAGCCGCGTACGGGATTTCCAGACAGCACACCACGGTGTCACCGGCGCTTCCATGCCCCTGTCCGAGCGCTTCTACCTGGCCGATGCTGTATTTGTAGCGGCGGTTGCGGGCGAGACCGGCCTCCTCACCCGCCTGTTCGGGGCCTTGCGGGCTCCCGCGTACCCGCCGTTCCTCGGCCGCCGCTCCTGCCCGCCCGCGCAGCCGGTGGAGCTGGGGCTGCGCGACGGCGATTCGCTTCAGCAGGCGCTGACGGACGAGCCATGGCAGGCCGCTGCCTGGTACCGCCGCAGGCACCAGGATGAGGCAATGGTGTCCCTCACCGTGCTCCGTGAGGCGGACGAGGACGAGCACGACGCGGATCACCAGCGCGACCAGCCCCTGAGCTTCGCGGCTGAGCAACGCCGACACGCCCTGCGCACGGTGGTCAGCAGGTCGGTGAACGTTCCCAACCCGGACGTCGTGCGCCAACAGGCCGGACGGCCTCGGCACGATCCGTTCGACGCCCTGGAGGAGAGCGTCTGATGTTCCTGACCCGCTTCCGTATGAACACGGCGCGCACGGGCGCGCGCCGTCTGCTGTCCTCGCCGCAGGTGCTGCACGCGGCCGTCATGGCGTCGTTCCCCGGGCTCCTGCCCACGCAGACCGCTGCCGCTCCCAACGGCCCGCGAGTGCTGTGGCGCATCGACCAGAACGCGCGGGCCGAGGTACTGCTGTACGTGGTGAGCCCGGAGAAGCCCGATCTGACGCACCTGGTGGAACAGGCGGGCTGGCCCGCGGCCGCCGATCCTGGGAATCCGGGCTGGCAGACCCGGCCGTATGCCCCGTTCCTCGACCGCCTGGCCCAGGGACAGCGGTGGGCGTTCCGGCTGACGGCCAACCCTGTTCACGACATCCGGCGGAAGCCGGACGAGCCACGTAAACGCACCGCGCACATCACCCCGGTCCACCAGATGGGATGGCTTCTCGACCGTCAGGAGCGCTGCGGTTTCCATGTGGTCGAGAAGCCGCAGAGCGAACGCCTGCTGCCGGGTGGGACCACGTATCGCGGTCACGAGCACCACGGCGACCGGTATCGACTGACGGTTGGTGACCGCAGGGGGCTCGCCTTCGACAAGGCGCGCGCTGAGGGGAAAAGGGGAAACCGCGTCAGCCTGGTGACGGTCACGTTCGACGGCCACCTGGAGGTGACGGACCCGGTGGCGATGCGCAGGGCCCTGGCACAGGGGATCGGCAAGGCGAAGGCGTACGGCTGCGGCCTGCTGACGTTGGCGCCGCTCGACGGAACGGAGTGAACCGGTGGCCACGGTCTCCCAGCGCAGCGCGCTCACGCCTCGCCACCTCACCCGTACCGGTGAGCGGCTGTCCTTCATCTACCTGGAGCGCTGCGTGGTGCACCGGGACGCGAACGCGATCACTGCCGAGGACGCGGAGGGAACCACGCACATTCCCTCCGCGACCATCGGCACCCTGCTCCTGGGCCCCGGAACCCGGATCACGCATCAGGCGATGAGCGTGCTCGGGGAGACCGGTGCCGCCGTGGCCTGGGTCGGTGAACGGGGCGTGCGCTACTACGCGGGCGGCCGTGCGCTGACCCGCTCGTCCGCGCTCGCGGAGGCACAGGCGGTCCAATGGGCCAACGCACGCAGCCGCCTGTCCGTGGCCCGTGCGATGTACCGGCTGCGCTTCCCGGACGAGGACCCCGAGGGGCTCACCCGCAAGGGGCTCCTCGGCCGAGAGGGCCGCCGGGTGAAGGACTGCTACCGTGCCGAGGCGGCCCGTACGGGCATTCGCTGGCGGGGCCGCAAGTACGTCCCGGGCGACTTCGCCGCCGGCGACGCGGTCAACCAGGCGATCACCGCGGCAGCCCAGTGCATGTACGGAGTGGCCCACGCCGTCGTATCGTCCCTCGGCTGCAGCCCGGCCCTGGGCTTCGTGCACTCCGGCCACGAGCTTTCCTTCGTCCTGGACATAGCCGACCTGTACAAGACGGAGGTCGGCATCCCTCTGGCCTTCGACGTGGCCGCGGAGAGCGAGGAGGACGTTGCTTCCCGCACTCGGAGGGCTCTGCGCGACCGCATCAATGAGATGTCCTTGCTGGACCGTTGCGTGGACGACATCAAGCACCTGCTCCTTGCCGGCGGCGCGGACGCGGCTAGCGCCTCCGTTGACCGAGACGTGGTCACGCTCCAGAGCGATGGCGGAGTCGAGGTCGCCGCAGGCCGAAACCACGGCGGGCCGGATGGCTACGAGGACGAGGAGATGCTCTGGTGACGGTGATCGTGCTCACCAACTGTCCGGCCGGTCTGCGTGGCTTTCTCACGCGCTGGCTCCTTGAGATCTCCGCAGGCGTCTTCATCGGCAACCCCTCGGCGAGAGTCCGCGACGTCCTCTGGGCGGAAGTCCAGGAGTACGCGGACCAGGGCCGCGCCCTGCTGGCCCACACGGCCAACACCGAGCAGGGCTTCACCTTCCGGACGCACGACCACAAGTGGCACCCGACCGACCACGAGGGCCTGACCCTGATCCGCCGCCCGAGCGAGGGTGCGGCGACCAGGAAGCAGTCGCCGGAGGGCCCGAAACCGGGCTGGAGCAGAGCGGCCAAGAGGCGGCGGTTCGGGAGGGGGTAGACGTGCGGTGCGCAGGGGTGTGCATTTTGGGTTCTTTGATGGTTTCGGTGAAAGTGGTGCGGAACGGTATTCCGGCGGAGTAAAGCCGCAGGTCAGGCAGCCTGCTCCCTGCGCGTGCGGGGATGGTCCCCTCACGCTCGACGGTGTGTTGCAGCTGGAGGTCTGCTCCCTGCGCGTGCGGGGATGGTCCCCGTTGCACACGACGGCGAGCGCGGGCCTGCTCCTGATTCCCCGCGCGTGCGGGGATGGTCCCGTGCCCGCGCCTTGACGGGCAACGACGTGGCCCTGCTCCCCGCGTGCGCGGGAATGACCCCCACAATGTGAACGTCTTCGAGAAACCGGCCGACTGCTCCCCGCGCGCGGGGATGGTCCCGCCGGCTGATCGGGCAACGGCCAACGTTGCCACTGCTCCCCGCACCCGCGGGGATGGCCCCGGCTGGCCCGGTAAGGCGACGTGGGGCGCGCTCTGCTCCCCGCACCCGCGCGGGGATGGTCCCCGGGACCTGTTCACCGCCGAGACGGCCCGTGACTGCTCCCCGCACCCGCGGGGGTGACCCCAGGACGAGCCGGTCGCCGTCGGTCATCTGCTCCCCGCGCCCGCGGGGACGCCCCCTACCCCCCCAACGACTCCCCGAACCCCGCCGCCAGTGGCATCCGCAGCCCCAGTGGCGGCGGGGCCGCCAGCGCGTCGGTCACCGGCCGGGCGTACGCGTGGCCGAACAGGGCGCCCCGTACGAAGTCGACGGCCAGCGCCGCGATCTCCGTGCGGTGCTGGCGCAGCGCGTGGCCGTCCGAGTGGACCTCGAAGCGGCACGTGTCGCGGTTGGACTTCTTGGCGCGTTCGGCGAGGCGGAAGGACAGCTCCGGGTCGCAGTGCGCGTCATTGGTGCCGTGGACGAGGAGGACGGGGCGGCCGACCAGGTGTTTGACCGGTTCGGGGTCGGCCGAGGGGTCGGCCGGGAGCCAGGGGGCCAGGGCCAGGACCGCGGTGACCGCCGGGTGGCCGCCGGCGCGCAGGGCCGCGCGGGCGCCCATGCCGTGGCCGGCCAGGCAGACGGGGACGTCGCCGTAGCGGCGTACCGCCTCGTCCACCGCCCACTCGGCGTCCGCCGCGAGGTGGGCCTCGTCCGCGTTCCAGCCGCGGCAGCGGTAGCGCACCACGTGGGCGGCGAGGCCGTCGGTGCGGCCCGCGCGGGCCAGGGCGCGGGCCAGCGGGAGCCGGCGGGCGTAGGAGAGGGGGGAGGGGCGGCGGTGGGAGTGGGGCTCGCCGTCCGGGAGCAGCAGGACCACGCCGCCGACCGTTGTTGCTCCGGCCGCCGCTCCGACGGCCCGTCCCAGCCTTGCCGCAGGCAGGGGGAGTGCGCGCTGTGCCATGACGTAACAGTGTCAGAAGGAAGGGTGTACGCCACCCGTATTCGCGGTCTCTGTTACGCATCGGCCGGCGCGCTCTACGCGCGTAGGCGTTAGAGTGCGTGGATGATGAGCCCGACCCTCAATGTGCCCGGCCAGGATCAGATCCGGCGTGCCCCCAAGGTCCTTCTGCACGACCACCTCGACGGCGGCCTGCGCCCCGGGACGATCGTCGACCTCGCGGCGGCGACCGGTTACGACGCGCTGCCCGAGAGCGAGCCGGACAAGCTCGGCATCTGGTTCCGGGAGGCCGCCGACTCCGGTTCGCTGGAGCGGTATCTGGAGACGTTCGCCCACACCTGCGCGGTCATGCAGACCCGTGACGCGCTGTTCCGGGTCGCCGCCGAGTGCGCGGAGGACCTGGCGGCCGACGGTGTCGTCTACGCCGAGGTGCGGTACGCCCCCGAGCAGCACCTGGAGGCCGGGCTGACCCTCGAAGAGGTCGTGGAGGCCGTCAACGAGGGCTTCCGTGAGGGTGAGCGGCGGGCCCGGCGGGACGGGAACCGCATCCGGGTCGGCGCCCTGCTCACCGCGATGCGGCACGCCGCGCGGTCGCTGGAGATCGCCGAGCTCGCCAACAGCTACCGGGACCAGGGCGTCGTCGGCTTCGACATCGCGGGCGCCGAGGCAGGGTTCCCTCCCACCCGGCACCTGGACGCCTTCGAGTACCTCAAGCGCGAGAACAACCACTTCACCATCCACGCGGGCGAGGCCTTCGGGCTGCCGTCGATCTGGCAGGCCATCCAGTGGTGCGGCGCCGACCGGCTCGGCCACGGGGTCCGCATCATCGACGACATCGAGGTCGCGGAGGACGGCGGGGTGAAGCTGGGCCGCCTCGCCTCGTACGTACGGGACAAGCGCATCCCGCTGGAGCTCTGCCCGACGTCCAACCTCCAGACCGGGGCCGCCGCCTCGTACGCCGAGCACCCCATCGGACTCCTGCGCAAGCTGCACTTCCGGGCCACCGTCAACACGGACAACCGGTTGATGAGCGGTACGAGCATGAGCCAGGAATTCGAGAAACTGACCGAGACATTCGGATACACGCTCGACGACATGCAGTGGTTCACCGTCAATGCGATGAAATCAGCATTCATTCCTTTCGATGAACGTCTGGCGATGATCAATGACGTCATCAAGCCCGGATATGCCGAGCTGAAGTCCGAGTGGCTTTTTGAGCAGACGGCTGCGACCAGCGTTTCTTCCTCGCTCGCGGGCTGATGCGCCCGGACGGAAAACGGCCGGGTAAGGGGAAGGGCGGCCGTTTTCCGGGGTGATCGACGTTTGCGGGGAAGGGGTGCGGCTGACTACGTTGCGAAGCCGCTCACATCCCCTTCCCCAAGGATGAATGTCATATGAAGCAGTCTGCTGCCAGGACTCTCGGTGTCGCCGCTCTCGGTGCCGCCTTCGCCGCTGCCGCCGCCGGTACCGCTTCGGCCTCCGCGCTGCCGCTCGAAGCCGCGAGCAGCGTCCTGCCCGTCGCCGGTGCGGTCGCCGACGCCACGTCGACGCTGCCGGTCCAGGACACCGCCGACCAGCTGCTCGGCACCAGCCAGACGAAGGTTCTGGGCGACGCCACCACCCCCGTCAGGGGCCTCCTCGGCGGCATGCCGGCCGGCGGTCTGACCACCAGCGGCCTCTCCGCCAACGGCCTGCCGCTCGGCAGCTGAGCCCTCCGCACCACCGCACGCCTGTGGGCGGCCATCCCGACCGGGTGGCCGCCCACAGGCGTGCGTACGGGGGCGGTACGGCTACCAGGCGCTCGCCGCCGAGGAGGAGCGCCCCTCCTCCTGGGGCAGCAGCACCCACAGCGCCAGGTAGAGCAGGAACTGCGGTCCCGGCAGCAGGCACGAGACCAGGAAGATGATGCGCATGGTCCTCGCGGACGTACCGAAGCGCCGGGCCAGCGCCGCGCACACTCCGCCGAGCATGCGTCCGTCGCGGGGGCGGGCAAGTGCGGCCATGATGGGCTCCTTCGCGAACCGTTGCGGTGGGAGCGGTTCGTTGCGCCGCTCCCTGTATCTCCATGGTCGCGCGACGAACGGGGCAAAGCGTCGCTCTACGGGGCCATCCCGACCCTGGAAATCGTCGGGGTCGAACCCTGAGGGGCCTCGTGACCGCTCCGCGACACCTCCCGTACCCGCCTGGGGCCGCCCCGTCGCAGCCGCGCCCGGCCCACCGGTACGACCAGGACGTGGGCGATCGCGACGCCCGCCGTGTTCAGGAACATCGAGTCGACGTCGACCACCTGACCGGGCACCCCGGTCTGCCCCAGCTCGATGGCCAGCGAGATCAGCGCACCGGCCGCGACCGTCCGGGCCAGCGAGGACCACGGGGAGACGTGGAGCCGGCCGCCCGCCATCGGGAGCAGCACGCCCAGCGGCGCCAGCAGCAGAAGCCCCGCGCCGATCCGGCGGGCCGCGACGGCAGGCCCGAGCGACAGATCGGCCTTGATACCGGCGAACGGTGAGAGGTTGGCGGCGGTCACCCACGGCACGTCCAGGGGGCGCAGACTGAGCCACCCGACGAGCAGCAGATGCGCGAGGAGCAGCGACACCCCGACCGCGCGGAAGCGGATGACGGCCTGGCCGTCCGTACCTTGACGCACGAAGCCCTAGACGCGGGCGGCGGCAGGATCGGTTCCGCACGGGCCGGGGAGACCTGCCTCACTGTGCGGGACCACCGGCCACACGGACGGGCCCGGCGGAGGGGCCCTTACGGCAGTCCGACCGAGCCCAGCGTCGGTACCGCCTTCGGGCTGGCCTTCGTCTCCGCCGTGCACAGATAGCCGCGCGCCGGGTACTTCCCCGGGCCGCCCAGCGTCACCGTCTCCCCGGGCGCCAGCTCCTCGTTCTCGGCGAAGGTGCAGACGATCTGGGCCAGCGCCTCGGCCGGCAGGTCCTCCGGCTGCTGGCTGAGCCGCAGCGCCTCCTTCGCGTCGCCCGCGCCGGGCCCGTAGACCCGGAGCGCCTTGGGGACGTCGGTGGAGAAGCCCGCCTGCTGCTCGTAGGCGGTGGGGCGGCGGCGCAGTTCGGTCAGCAGCTCGGTGGCGACCTGAAGACGGTCCGACTTCGCCGCCTCGACCTGCACCGCACGGTCCACCGTCACCAGCTGCGAGGCGCAGACCAGATAGATCTGTACGGGGGCGCCCCGCTCGGCCTCGGCGGCGACGTCCTCGGCGTGCAGCGCGCACGGCACCCGGGACGGGGCGGCTCCGGCGTCGACCGGCACCGATGTGGTGCGGATGCCGCAGCCCGCGACCAGTACGGCACAGAGTGCGGCACCGGCCAGGGCGGCGACGGGGCGGTGTCCCCGGCGTTCGCTGCGCCTCACGTCGGGTCGTCCTCCTGGTGGTCCGGTATCGGTGCGTCGTGGTCCTCGGTGTCACGGCCCAGCGCCTCGGCGTCGCGCGGCAGGCGCAGCACGAAGATCGCGCCGTCGCCGTCCGGCGAGTTCCGGGCGGTGATGTCGCCGTTGTGGATGTGGGCGTTCTCCATGGCGATGGAGAGCCCGAGCCCGCTTCCCTCGGAGCGCGGCCGGGAGGCGCTCGCCTTGTAGAAGCGGTCGAAGACGTGCGGCAGGACGTCCTCCGGGATGCCGGGACCGTGGTCGCGGACCTCGATGACCAGTTCCTCGCCCTCGATGCGCACCGAGACCCGGACCGGCGAACCGCCGTGCTTCAGCGCGTTTCCGATCAGGTTGGCCAGGATCACGTCGAGCCGGCGCGGATCGAGGCGGACCATCATGCCGCGCTCGGCGTCCAGGTCCACCGCGTCCAGCCAGGCGCGGGCGTCGATGCAGGCGGTCACCTGGTCGGCGACGTCCACGTCGTCCAGGACCAGGCGGGCGGTGCCCGCGTCGAAGCGGGTCACCTCCATCAGGTTCTCCACCAGGTCGTTGAGGCGCCGGGTCTCGCTCACCACCAGGTGCACGGCGGGCGCGATCATCGGGTCCAGGCTGTCGGCCTCCTCCTCCAGCACCTCGGCAACGGCCGTGATCGCGGTGAGCGGCGTGCGCAGCTCGTGCGACATGTCGGCGACGAAACGGCGGCTGGCCTCCTCGCGCGCGCTCATGTCCGCGACCTTCTTCTCCAGCGAGCCGGCCGTCTTGTTGAACGTGCGGGAGAGATCGGCCAGTTCATCGGTGCCGGACACCACGAGCCGGGTGTCGAGCTTGCCCTCGCCGAGCTTGCGGGCCGCGTCCCCGAGCCGCTGCACCGGGCGCAGCACGGTCGTCGCGGCGGCCTGGGCGAGCAGGGCCGAGCCGACCAGCGCGAGGGCCGTGGCGATCCCCAGCGACCAGGCCAGGGAACTGAGATCCTGGCGCTCCTGGTCGAGCGACTTGAGCATGTAGCCGGTCGGCCCGCCGCCGATGATCTTCGTACCGGCGACGAGGTACGGCGTACCGCGGATCGAGGTCCGCTGCCAGAACAGGTGGTACTCGTACTTGTTGCCCGCCTTGACCGGCTGCTTCTTGCTGACCTGCTTCTGGAGCGACGGCGGTACGTTGCTGCGCGTGAAGGTGTCCAGGTCGGAGTTGCCGACGATGGGCTTGCCCGGGTCGCGCTCGTCGATCAGGAGCACGCTGTAGCCGGGGCTGCTGCTCGCCATCTGCACGGCCGCCGTCTGGAGGTCCTCCTTGGACGGGCGCGGCGGCAGCGAGGCCGCCCGCGTCTGCATCTCCTGACGGAAGTCCCCGAGCGCCGCGTCCTGCGTACGCGTCAGTACGGCCTCGCGGTTCAGCCAGTACGCGATCCCGGACGCCGACACCGCGGCGGTCAGCGCGACCAGGGCGAACACGACGACGAGCCGCAGCCGCAGGCTGGTCCAGCGGAGCCCGGCCAGCAGGCTCCGCCGCACAGCCGTGCTCACTGCGGCGAGTCCAGCCGGTATCCCACGCCCCGCACGGTACGGATCAGGGTCGGCGACGACGGTACGTCCTCCACCTTGGCGCGCAGCCGCTGGACACAGGCGTCCACCAGCCGGGAGTCACCGAGGTAGTCGTGCTCCCACACCAGGCGCAGCAGTTGCTGCCGGGACAGGGCCTGGCCCGGCCGGCGGCTCAGTTCGAGCAGGAGGCGCAGCTCGGTCGGCGTGAGCTGCAGATCCTCGCCGTTCTTCGTGACGGTCATGGCGGACCGGTCGATCACCACGTTCCCGAACGTCGCGGAGTCGGTGGACTCCCGTTCGCCGCGGCGCAGCACCGCGCGGATACGGGCGTCGAGCACCCGCCCCTGCACAGGCTTGACCACGTAGTCGTCGGCGCCGGACTCGAGGCCCACCACGACGTCGATGTCGTCGCTGCGCGCGGTCAGCAGGATGATCGGCAGCTGGTCGGTGCGCCGGATGCGCCGGCACACCTCGAAACCGTCGATCCCGGGCAGCATCACATCCAGCACGACCAGGTCGGGGCGCTGCTCACGCAGCAGGTTGAGGCCGTCCTCTCCCGTCGCCGCGGTGGCCACACGGTGGCCCTGGCGTGACAGTGAGAGTTCGAGGGCCGTGCGGATGGCGTCGTCGTCCTCGATCAGCAACAGGAAAGGCACTTGGTCATTCTGACCCATGGGGCGTTCCAGTTCGACAGTTGGTCCCCCCTGATGCGCGCCCCATACGTCCCTCATGCAGCAACAAGCCCGATTTCGGGCCCTCACAGGGCCCTGTGACAGGCCTGTGACAGTCGGCGGACACCCCCATGAAACTGCCCCGGCAAGCTCATTGGCACAAGGACGGACGGACTCCACCGATGGGGGGCGCGAGATGAACGCAACTCACAGCATCAACGCAAGCGCAGTTGTCACGCGTCTCCACGATGTCGGGCGGAGCACCGAGAAGTCCGGCGCCGCAGTGAACGGACGGGGGTGCGTTCGAGGCGCCGGGCGTCAGCACACGTCATTCATGACGGTGGTTGACGCGGGTAGCGGGGGAAGCTCGTACGGGGAGGGCTCGGGGGAGCGGCAGGCACCGGCACGGTCCGAGGACGCCGAAGCGGCGTTCACGGCCTACGTCCGGGAGCGCCGCGCCTCCCTGTACGCCACCGCCTACCACCTGACCGGTGACCGGTTCGAGGCCGAGGACCTGCTCCAGAGCGCCCTGTTCTCGACGTACCGGGCGTGGGACCGGATCAGTGACAAGGCCGCGGTGGGCGGTTATCTGCGCCGCACGATGACCAATCTCCACATCAGCGCCTGGCGCAGGCGCAAGCTGAACGAATACCCGACCGAGGAACTGCCGGAGACGGCGGGCGACACGGACGCGATGCGCGGCACGGAGCTGCGCGCCGTGCTCTGGCAGGCGCTGGCGCGGCTGCCGGAACTCCAGCGCACGATGCTGGTCCTTCGGTACTACGAGGGCCGCACGGACCCGGAGATCGCGTCCATCCTCGACATCAGTGTCGGCACGGTGAAGTCGAGCATCTGGCGGTCGCTCCGCCGGCTGCGCGAGGACGAGGTCCTCAGCTTCGGCCGTGACGAGGAGGAGTCCTTCGGCGAGCTGGTGGCCTGAAGGAACGGGGGAGCTGCCGCTTCGGGGGAGGCGGTGGTGTTACGGGGGAAACGGGGTCGGGGGGCCCGGGGGAACGGGGTACGGGGGATACGGGGGAACGGGGATACGGGGAAGCTGCGGGGTCGGACGGGCCGGGGGGTCCTGTCCGGCCCCGCGGTGCGTTCGGGGGCTCCGCCCCCGGGCCCCCGCTCCTCAATCGCCGGAGGGGCTGGATGTGACCGCTGCTCCTCAACCGGCGGAGGGGCTGGATGGTGAGCCCCGCTCCTCAAACGACGACGGACGGGCTGGATGGTGACCCCCGCTCCTCAAACGACGACGGACGGGCCGGATGGTGACCCCCGCTCCTCAATCGGCGGAGGGACTTGAAGATGCCGCCGCGCGGCGGCGGCCCGCTGCCGCCGCTGCCAGGCGGCCCAGCGCTTCCCGTTTGTCGCAGGGGTGGGCGCCCAACTCCGTCTGGCGGGCCACGATGCGGCGTTCGCCGCGCATCAGGCGCCAGCCCCGCCGGAGCAGGAACGGCACTGACTTGCGGCCCTCGCGCAGGTCGCGCAGGAGGCGGCGGCGGAACGTCGTGGAGGGCCGGCCGCGCAGGCACAGGGCGTCGGCCAGCAGGCCGAGCGACTGGCAGCGTCCGATGATGTCGGCGGCGAAGATCCCCTCGGCCACGAAGAGCGGGGTGCGCTCCATGTGGAAGGTCTCGTGCCCGGTGCGGGAGCTGGTGGAGATGTCGTACACCGGTACGTCGGTCCGGCCGGTGCGGCAGAGTTCTGCGATCGCCGCCACCGCGGCCTCGGCGTCCCAGGAGAGAGCGGAGTCCCAGTCGATGTCTGTACTGCCCTCGACGAGCGGCAGCGTGGGGTCGCCCGCCTCCTTGTAGAAGTCGTCCAGCCGCAGCACCGGGAGGCCGGTGCGGGCGGCGAGGGAGGACTTGCCGGAGCCGGAGGGGCCGGCCAGCAGGACGACACGGGTCGAAAGCGCTTGGGAACTCACAGGACACGAGTGTGAGGCATTGACCCGCACAGGGGACCCCTGGGTGGTCTTGTTGGTACCGCGCATCACACCTCAACTACGCTGTGCACTCGCTCGATTACTCGGCCGATGGTCCGTTCGGCCCGATCAGGTGGGAAATCCATGGCACGTCACGCACTTTCCAAGCCCCGGCGCCGCACCCTGCTGCGCGCAGGTCTGACCGTCACCGCGGTGGGTGCCGCGCTCGGCGCGGGGGGCGCGGCGGCGCAGGCCGCGCCGCTGCCCCTCGTCCAGGCGACCGGGACCGACACCAGCCTCGGGGAGGCCACCGAGGCGGCCGGCGGCGCGGTGACCGGGGCGCTCGGCCAGTCGCTCGACAACAGCATCGCGCCCGTCACCCACCTGCGGCTCGACCCGCTGGCCGGCACCGGCGTCGACCCGCTGGACAACGTGGTGGGCACCCAGATCGCCGACTTCAAGCCGCTGTCCACGGGGCTGGTCACCGACCCGGTGACCAGCGGCGGCGCGCTGAAGGACCTGCCCGTCGTCGGTCAGGTCGTGGGCGCGCTGCACGGCTGACACGGAGCGTGGCCCGTGCCCCGGAGAAACTTCCCGGGCACGGGCCGCGCCCACGCGTACGTCAGTACGAGGAGCCCGACACGCCCAGGGCGCCCGTCGGGTGCCAGACCGTCTTGGTCTCCAGGAACGCCGTCAGGCGGTGCGTGCCCGGGTCGGCGGACCAGTCGTCGCCGTCGTGCGGGCGGGAGACGCGCTTCAGGTTGTCGGCCGCCGCGATCTGGAGTTCCTTCGCCAGATCCGCGTCCGCCCCCGTCAGGTCGATGCCGTTCACGTCCTGGTGGGCGGCGAGCGGGGCGGCGATCTCCGCGGTCTTCCCCGACAGGATGTTGACCACACCACCCGGCAGGTCCGATGTGGCCAGCACCTCGCCCAGCGACAGGGCGGGCAGCGGGGACTTCGCGGAGGCCACCACGACCGCCGTGTTACCGGACGCGATCACCGGGGCGATCACCGAGACCAGGCCCAGGAACGAGGACTCCTGCGGCGCGAGGACGGTCACCACGCCGGACGGCTCGGGCGTCGACAGGTTGAAGAACGGACCCGCGACCGGGTTCGCCCCGCCCACGACCTGGGCGATCTTGTCCGTCCAGCCCGCGTACCAGACCCAGCGGTCCACCGCCGCGTCCACGACGGCCGCCGCCTTGGACTTCGACAGCCCCTCGGCCTCGGCCACCTCGCGTACGAACTGCTCGCGGCGGCCCTCCAGCATCTCCGCGACGCGGTAGAGGATCTGGCCGCGGTTGTACGCGGTCGCGCCCGACCAGCCGCCGAACGCCTTGCGGGCGGCCACGACCGCGTCGCGCGCGTCCTTGCGGGAGGACTGGGGCGCGTTCGCCAGCCACTTGCCCTTCGAGTCCGTCACCTCGTACACCCGGCCGCTCTCGGAGCGGGGGAACTTGCCCCCGACGTACAGCTTGTAGGTCTTGAAGACGCTCAGACGGTTATCGGACATCGAGGTACGCCTCCAGGCCGTGGCGGCCGCCTTCGCGGCCGAAGCCCGACTCCTTGTAACCGCCGAACGGCGAGGTCGGGTCGAACTTGTTGAACGTGTTGGCCCAGACGACACCCGCCCGGAGCTTGTTCGCCACCGCGAGGATGCGGGAGCCCTTCTCCGTCCAGATGCCCGCCGACAGGCCGTACTGGCTGTTGTTGGCCTTGGCGACCGCCTCGTCGGGGGTGCGGAACGACAGTACGGAGAGCACCGGGCCGAAGATCTCGTCGCGGGCGATCGTGTGCGCCTGGGTGACGTTGGTGAACAGCGTCGGGGCGAACCAGTAGCCCGCCGAGGGCAGTTCGCAGGGGGCCGACCAGCGGTCCGCGCCCTCCGCCTCGCCGGTCTCCACGAGCGCGCTGATCCGGGCCAGCTGCTCAGCGGAGTTGATCGCGCCGATGTCGGTGTTCTTGTCCAGCGGGTCGCCGAGGCGCAGCGTGGACAGCCGCCGCTTGAGCGCGTCCAGCAGCTCGTCCTGGATCGACTCCTGGACCAGCAGCCGGGAGCCCGCGCAGCACACCTGGCCCTGGTTGAAGAAGATGCCCGTGACGATGCCCTCGACGGCCTGGTCGATGGGGGCGTCGTCGAAGACGATGTTGGCGCCCTTGCCGCCCAGCTCCAGGGTGACCTTCTTGTCGGTCCCCGCGACCTGGCGGGCGATGGCCTTGCCGACGGCGGTCGAGCCGGTGAAGGCGACCTTGTTCACGTCGCTGTGCGAGACGAGCGCCTCGCCCGCGTCGCCGTACCCCGTCAGGATGTTGACGACACCCCTGGGCAGGCCCGCCTGGCGGCAGATGTCCGCGAAGAACAGCGCCGACAGGGGCGTCGTCTCGGCGGGCTTCAGCACCACGGTGTTGCCCGTGGCGAGGGCCGGGGCGATCTTCCAGGCCAGCATCAGGAGCGGGAAGTTCCACGGGATGACCTGGCCGGCCACGCCCAGCGGGCGCGGGTTCGGGCCGTAGCCCGCGTGGTCCAGCTTGTCGGCCCAGCCCGCGTAGTAGAAGAAGTGCGCGGCGACCAGCGGGAGGTCCGCGTCGCGCGTCTCCTTGATCGGCTTGCCGTTGTCCAGGGTCTCCAGGACGGCCAGCTCACGGCTGCGCTCCTGGATGATCCGGGCGATCCGGAACAGGTACTTGGCGCGCTCGGAGCCGGGCAGCGCCGACCACTTCTCGAACGCCCGGCGGGCCGCCTTCACGGCCCGGTCCACGTCGTCGGCGCCGGCCCGCGCGACCTCGGACAGCACCTCCTCGCTGCTCGGCGAGACGGTCTTGAAGACCTTGCCGTCGGCCGCGTCGGTGAACTCACCGTCGATGAACAGGCCGTACGAGGGGGCGATGTCGACGACCGACCGCGACTCGGGCGCGGGTGCGTACTCGAATGCAGATGCCATGGGTATCAGTCCACCGTCACGTAATCGGGGCCGGAGTAACGGCCGGTGCTGAGCTTCTGGCGCTGCATCAGCAGGTCGTTCAGCAGGCTGGAGGCGCCGAAACGGAACCAGTGGTTGTCCAGCCAGTCCTCGCCCGCGGTCTCGTTGACCAGGACGAGGAACTTGATCGCGTCCTTGGAGGTACGGATGCCGCCGGCCGGCTTCACCCCGATCTGGACACCGGTCTGCGCGCGGAAGTCGCGCACCGCCTCCAGCATCAGCAGGGTGTTCGCGGGCGTGGCGTTCGTCGCCACCTTGCCGGTCGAGGTCTTGATGAAGTCCGCGCCCGCCAGCATCCCCAGCCAGGAGGCCCGCCGGATGTTGTCGTACGTGGACAGCTCGCCGGTCTCGAAGATGACCTTCAGGCGGGCGTTCCCGCACTCCGCCTTCACGGCGACGATCTCCTCGTAGACCTTCGAGTAGTGGCCGGCCAGGAAGGCGCCCCGGTCGATCACCATGTCGATCTCGTCGGCCCCTGCCGCCACGGCGTCCCGGACGTCCGCGAGCTTGACGTCCAGCGCGGCCCGCCCGGCGGGGAAGGCCGTCGCCACGGACGCCACCTTCACGCCGGAGCCGGCCAGGGCGGCGGACGCGGTGGCCGCCATGTCGGGGTAGACGCAGACCGCGGCGGTGCGCGGGGTCGTGCGGTCGGTCGGATCCGGGTTGACGGCCTTGGCGGCGAGCGCCCGGACCTTGCCGGGGGTGTCCGCGCCTTCCAGCGTCGTCAGGTCGATCATGGAGATGGCGAGGTCGATGGCGTAGGCCTTGGCCGTCGTCTTGATCGAACGGGTTCCGAGGGAAGCGGCGCGCGCTTCGAGGCCGACGGCGTCGACGCCGGGCAGCCCGTGCAGGAAGCGGCGCAGCGCACTGTCGGACGCCGTCGCGTCGGCGAATGCGGGGAGGGTGGTGGGCATGGTCACCACCTGAGCATATCTACGCGCGTAGCGACCTGTACAGCGGCCCAGGTCGTCCGCTTATCGCGCACCGGCGCGTCCACGGATCGCGCACCGGCGCGTCCACGGATCGCGCACCGGCGCGCGAGCACCGGGCAGCCGCCCCTCACGCCCCCCGGCCGCGTCAGGCACAATCGGGCTCATGACGAGCCCCACGCCTCCCACCGAGCCCACCTACGCCGACCGGACCTTCCGGTCGCCCGCCGGGCTGGCCGGGGGTGTCCTGCTGCTCGTGCTCATCTGCTGGATCGGCGGCGACGCCGCGTTCCGGGGCCACGGCCGCGCGCCGTGGATGGCGCTCGCCGGGCTGCTGACCGTGGTGCCGCTGATCGTCGCCTTCACACTGCGCCCGGTGGTGTTCGCGAACGACCGGCGCGTCCGGGTCCGCAACCCGTTCCGCACGATCACGCTGCCCTGGACCGACGTCGCCGATGTACGGGCCGGGTATTCGAGTGAGCTGTTCACCCACGACGGCACGAAGTACCAGCTCTGGGCCGTGCCGGTGTCGCTGCGACAGCGCAAGAAGGCCGCCCGCCAGCAGTCCCGGCAGGCACTGGACGACCCCTACCGCCGTACTTCCGCGACCGCCGATGTACGCGACACCAAGGCCCGTGTCGCCGTGGCGGACCAGGCGGTGGCGGACCTGCGCGAGCTCTCCGAACGCGCCGGCGACAAGCCCGCGCCGGACGCCCCCGTGAGGTCGGTGCGCTGGGCGTACGAGGTCATCGCTCCGTCGGTCGTGGGCGTGGTGCTGCTGGTGGTGCTGGGGGCACTGGGCTGAGCCGGAGCGCCGGACCGGGGCGCCGCTCGGGCACCCCGGCCGGCCCCGGGCGTCAGATACCGGCCGCGGCGGCCAGGTCCCGCTTGATGGCCGTCAGCAGCTCGGTGGCCCGGGTGCGGGCCGCCGGGAGGCCGTCGGGCGCGGCGACGGGCACCACGACCTCCAGGTAGCACTTCAGCTTGGGCTCGGTGCCGCTCGGGCGGACGATCACCCGGGCGCCCTCCAGCCCGTAGCGCAGCCCGTCGGTGGGCGGTAGCCGGTCCGTGCCGACGGACAGGTCCTCGGCGCGGGTGACGGGCAGGCCGGCCAGAGCCGTCGGGGGCTGTTCCCGCAGGCGGCGCATGGCATCCGCGATGACCGAGAGATCCTGCACCCGGACCGAGAGCTGGTCCGTCGCGTGCAGGCCGTGCTCCAGGGCGAGGTCGTCCAGCAGGTCCAGGAGCGTGCGGCCCTGTTCCTTGAGTACGGAGGCCAGCTCGGCGACGAGCAGCGCGGCCGTGATGCCGTCCTTGTCGCGGACGCCGTCCGGGTCGACGCAGTAGCCGAGCGCCTCCTCGTACCCGTAGCGCAGCCCCTCGACGCGGGCGATCCACTTGAAGCCCGTCAGCGTCTCCTCGTAGCCCAGGCCCGCCTTCTCGGCGATCCGGCCGAGCAGCGACGACGAGACGATCGACTCGGCGAACACGCCGGAGGCGCCCCGGCGCACGAGGTGGGCGGCGAGCAGCGCGCCGACCTCGTCGCCGCGCAGCATCCGCCAGCCGCCGTCCGCCGCCCGATCGGGTACGGCGACGGCGCAGCGGTCGGCGTCCGGGTCGTTGGCGATAACGATGTCGGGGTCCGAGCGGCGCGCGGTCGCGAACGCGAGATCCATCGCGCCGGGCTCCTCCGGATTGGGGAAGGCCACGGTGGGGAACGCGGGGTCCGGCTCGGCCTGCTCCGCGACGAGCACCGGGGCGGGGAAGCCGGCCCGGTCGAAGGCGGCGGTGAGCACGGAGGCGCCGACACCGTGCATCGCGGTGTACACGACGCGGGCGGTACGCGGCGAAGCGGCGTCGAGTACGGAGTCCGTGCGCGCGAGATACGCGTCCAGCACCTCGTCGCCGAGGGTCTCCCAGCCGTCGCCGGGGCGGGGGACGGTCTCCAGCGGGCCGACCGCCGCGATGGCGGCCGCGATCTCGCCGTCGGCCGGCGGCACGATCTGCGAGCCGTCGCCGAGGTAGACCTTGTATCCGTTGTCGCGCGGCGGATTGTGGCTGGCGGTCACCTCGACGCCCGCGACGGCGCCCAGGTGCCTTATGGCGTACGCGAGGACCGGGGTGGGAAGGGGGCGGGGGAGTACCGCCGCGCGCAGACCGGCGCCCGTCATCACGGCCGCCGTGTCCCGGGCGAAGTCGGCGGACTTGTAGCGGGCGTCGTAGCCGACGACGACGAGACCGCCGGCCTGGCCCTGGTCCTTGAGGTACGCGGCGAGGCCGGCGGCGGCCCGGATGACCACGGCCCGGTTCATCCGCATGGGGCCCGCGCCCAGCTCGCCCCGGAGCCCGGCGGTGCCGAACTGGAGCGTGCCGGCGAAGCGGGCGGCGAGCTCGTCCAGCTCCTGCGCGTCGATGAGCTTGGCCAGCTCGTCGCGGGTCTCGGGGTCGGGGTCCTCGGCGAGCCAGGTCCTGGCCCGGGTGAGGAGGTCCGGCGTGGTCGTCACGGTGTCCGCCTTTCGGGGAGGGGGTGCGGTGGGGTGGGGGCGGTGCGGGGTGGTGCGGGTGCGTTGCGCCTGCGGCGGGCCTGTTCCCCTACCCGCCCCTTCCCGTAACCGGGGCTCCGCCCCGGACCCCGCTCCTCAAGCGCCGGAGGGGCTGGGTTCTGGGGCTCCGTCCCGGGGGTGTGGGGGCAGCGCCCCCACAGTGGTCCCTCAGATTCGGTCCAGTACCCGGGCCAGCAGGGACCCCATCCGGGTCGCCGAGTCGCGGCCCGCCTGAAGGACCTCCTCGTGGTTCAGCGGCTCGCCGCTGAGCCCCGCCGCCAGGTTTGTCACCAGGGAGAGGCCGAGGACCTCCGCGCCCGCCTCGCGGGCCGCGATCGCTTCGAGGACCGTGGACATGCCGACGAGGTCGCCGCCCATGACGCGTACCATGCCGATCTCGGCCGGCGTCTCGTAGTGCGGGCCGGGGAACTGCACGTACACGCCCTCTTCGAGCGTCGCGTCGACCTCCTTGCACAGCGCCCGCAGCCGCGGCGAGTACAGGTCGGTCAGGTCGACGAAGTTCGCGCCGACGATCGGCGACGCGGCGGTCAGGTTGATGTGGTCGCTGATCAGGACCGGCTGCCCGGGGCGCATCCCCTCGCGCAGACCGCCGCAGCCGTTCGTCAGGATCACGGTCCGGCAGCCCGCGGCGACCGCGGTGCGCACCCCGTGCGCCACGGCGGCGACGCCGCGGCCCTCGTAGAAGTGCGTACGGCCCAGGAACACCAGGGCGCGCTTGTCACCGATCACGTGCGAGCGGACCGTGCCGCCGTGGCCCTCGACGGCGGGCGCGGGGAAGCCGGGGAGCGCGGTCACCGGGAACTCGGCCTCCGGGACACCGAGCGCGGCACCGGCGGGCGCCCAGCCGGAGCCCATCACGAGGGCGACGTCGTGGGTCTCGGCGCCGGTCAGCTCGCGCAGGCGGGCGGCGGCGTCGTCGGCGGCGGCGTACGGGTCGCCCTGGATGTGGTCCGGAATAAGTGATGCGTTCACGCGGATGAGCGTAACCGCTGATTCCCTACGCGCGTAGATGATCCCGTACAGAGTCTCGCCACGATCGTTCGTGTGTTCCCATAGTCGGGCCCCGGCCGACGGCCCCGCCGCTCGCGAAAGGGCAGGTCAGGGCCGCTTCCGCGACGCCCCGGGCCGCCCCCGGGGTCAGCAGGGGCGTTTGCGGAGTTCCATCACATAATCGTGCGGCGCGCCCGCGGAATCGGCCGCGTCGGCGATCTCGCCCAGGTAGCGGGCGGACGGCAGCCCGCCCTCGTAGCCGTTCAGCACATAGATCCAGGCCGGCTCCTCGCCGTCCAGGGTGTGCACCCGGATCCGCATGCGGCGGTAGATGTCCAGCCCGACGCCCTCCCAGCGGTCCATGGAGTCCTCGTCCATGGGCGCCAGGTCGTACAGGGCCACGAACACCTGTGAGCGCGGCGCCTCCACCACGGTGGCCAGCGCGCCCTCCCAGCCCATCTGCTCCCCGCCGAAGGTCAGCCGCCAGCCGTTGAGCCAGCCGGTGCCGCGCAGCGGTGAGTGCGGGGCGCGGCGCGTCATCAGCCGCGCGTCGAGGTTGCCGGCGTACGCGGCGTAGAGCGACATGGAACCGAGGGTACGGGAGGTGGCGCCGGGAGCGGCGGTTCCTGTGAGGAAGGCCCCCCGGGAGAAGGGGAATCAGGGGAGCTGCCCGAAGGGGCGGATCCCCCGGTCCCGCCGTGCGCCGTGCGCCCCGGCGCACGTATGGAGGGCCCCGGGGCGAAGCACCTTGGCGCGTGCGGGACAATGAAGTACGTACTGCATTCCCCCGGGGCGATCCCCCGGACCCCCGGCCGGGGCAGCAGACGGCCGCGGGACGAGAAACGCGAGGCGGACTTTTCGTGACCCGGATCGTGATCATCGGCGGCGGACCCGGCGGGTACGAGGCGGCATTGGTGGGCGCCCAGCTCGGCGCGGAGGTGACCGTCGTCGACTGTGACGGCCTCGGCGGCGCGTCCGTCCTCACCGACTGCGTGCCATCGAAGACCCTGATCGCGACGGCGGAGGTGATGACCACCTTCGACTCCTCGTACGAGGAGCTGGGCATCATCGTCGCGGACGACACGCCCCACATGGAGCGGGCCGCGCGTGTGGTCGGTGTCGATCTGGGGAAGGTCAACCGCCGTGTGAAGCGCCTGGCGCTCGCCCAGTCCCACGACATCACCGCATCCGTCACCCGGGCCGGCGCACGCGTGATGCGCGGGCGCGGCCGGCTGGAGGGCCTCCAGGCCGCCGACGGCTCCCGCCAGGTCGTCGTCGCGGCGGCCGACGGTACGGAGGAGACGCTCACCGCTGACGCCGTGCTGATCGCGACCGGCGGCCACCCCCGGGAGATCCCCGACGCCCTCCCCGACGGCGAGCGCATCCTGAACTGGACGCAGGTCTACGACCTCGACGAGCTGCCGCAGGAGCTCATCGTCGTCGGCTCGGGTGTCACGGGCGCCGAGTTCGCCGGCGCCTACCAGGCGCTCGGCTCACGCGTCACCCTCGTCTCCTCCCGCGACCGGGTCCTGCCCGGCGAGGACCCCGACGCCGCCGCCGTCCTGGAGGACGTCTTTCGGCGCCGCGGCATGAACGTCATGGCCCGCTCCCGCGCCCAGTCCGCCAAGCGCGTCGGCGACCGGGTCGAGGTGACCCTCGCCGACGGCCGGGTCATCTCCGGCTCGCACTGCCTGATGGCGGTCGGCGCCATCCCCAACACCGCCGGCATGGGGCTGGAGGAGGCGGGCGTCCGGCTCAAGGAGTCCGGCCACATCTGGACCGACAAGGTCTCCCGCACCAGCGCGCCCGGGGTCTACGCGGCCGGTGACGTCACCGGCATCTTCGCGCTCGCCTCCGTCGCCGCCATGCAGGGCCGGATCGCGATGTACCACTTCCTGGGCGACGCGGTGGCCCCGCTGAACCTGAAGACGGTCTCATCGAACGTCTTCACCGACCCGGAGATCGCCACCGTCGGCTACAGCCAGGCGGACGTGGACGCGGGCAAGATCGAGGCCCTGGCCGTCAAGCTGCCGCTGCTGCGCAACCCGCGCGCCAAGATGCAGGGCATCCGGGACGGCTTCGTCAAGATCTTCTGCCGGCCCGGTACCGGCATCGTGGTCGGCGGCTGCGTCGTCGCCCCCCGTGCGAGCGAGCTGATCCACCCCATCTCGATCGCGGTCGACAACAATCTGACGGTCGAGCAGATCGCAAACGCCTTCACCGTGTACCCGTCCCTGTCGGGTTCGATCGCCGAAGTGGCCCGACAGTTGCACAGCCGTAAGCGCACGGGCGAGGCGTAACCGCCGAGTCGGGCGGCCGCGCGACCGCCGCCCGATCAGGAGAGGACAACAAGGCGGCCGCCTATACCACTTGGTGGCCGCCTGGATGTCCAACTTCTTCCATTCGGCGCAAACTGCTGAAAACACTCGGGCGGTCACGTTACTGTCAGTTTCGTGTTCGCTGCAGAACGTCGTCAGTTGATCCTCGAAATGGTGCGCGCCAACGGGGCGGTATCGCTCCGTGAGCTCGCCCGCGTCGTCCAGACCTCCGAAGTGACCGTACGGCGGGACGTGCGGGCGCTGGAGGCAGAAGGACTCCTCGACCGCCGGCACGGCGGTGCGGTCTTGCCGGGCGGTTTTACGCGGGAGTCCGGCTTTCCGCAGAAATCCCACCTCGCCACCGCGGAGAAAACGGCCATCGCCGACCTGGCCGCCGGCCTCGTCGAAGAGGGCGAGGCCATTGTGGTCGGTGCCGGTACGACCACGCAGGAGCTGGCCCGCCGGCTCGCGCGCGTTCCCGGCCTGACCGTCGTCACCAACTCACTGCTCGTCGCCCAGGCGCTGGCCCATGCCAACCGGGTGGAAGTCGTGATGACCGGCGGCACCCTGCGCGGCTCCAACTACGCCCTGGTGGGCAGTGGCGCCGAGCAGTCGCTCCAAGGGCTGCGGGTCTCCCGCGCGTTCCTGTCCGGGAGCGGGCTCACCGCCGAGCGCGGGCTGTCCACGTCCAACATGCTCTCCGCGAGCGTGGACCGGGCGCTGGTGCAGGCCGCGGCGGAGGTGGTGGTCCTCGCGGACCACACCAAGCTCGGCTCCGACACGATGTTCCAGACCGTGCCGACGGATCTCATCACCCATCTGGTGACGGACGAGCCCGCCGCGCACGACGACCGGGCGGCGTCGGAGTTGCAGGCGCTGGCCGACCAGGGCGTGCAGATCGCTGTCGCGGGGGCGGGGGCGGCTGCCGCCGCGTCCGGGGCCGCCTCGGTGTCCGGTGACGGCGCTTCGGGGGCGGGGCGGGGGGCGCGGCGCGAGATGCCGTTGCCCGGGCAGCGGCGTACGCATGGGCAGGCGTTGCGGGGGGTGCCGGTGGAGCCGGGGAGTGGGGATCGGGAGCGGGAGCGCGAGCGGGCTCGGGTGGCGGATCTTCGGCGGCGGTAGGGCGCGGGCTCGGGTTCGTTGCGGGGGGCGCTGCCCCCGGACCCCCGCTCCTCAATCGCCGGAGGGGCTTGAGCGGTCCTCGGCGGGGCTTGAATGGTCGTCGGCGGGGCTTGAGATGGGGTGTCGGCCCTTGCCGGAAGGGGTTGATCGCACGCCTCGTAGGGTCAAGGTCAGGAGTCGGTCCGCCAGTTCCGGGTCGTCCGGGGACTGTTCGGCGGCCAGGGCGATGGCGTTGGTCAGTTGCATCAGGTCGTCCATGGATACATCCGCCCGGACCGAGCCGCTCTCCTGCGCGCGGGTCAGCAGCGCCGAACCCGCCTCGCGCAGCGGCGTATTGCACCGGGCCAGGGCCGAACTCTCGTCGCGGCAGGTGGACATGAGCGCCTGCGCCAGGCCGCGATACTCACCCGCATGAGTGACGATCGCACCCAGCCACTCCACCAGCGCGGCACACGGCCGCTCCGCTTCGGCCAGGTCGCGGGAGCGGGTGATGAGGGACGTCACCGCCTCCTCGAAGACGGCGCTCATCAGCGCGTGCCGGGTCGGGAAGTGGCGGTACAGCGTGCCGATGCCCACGCCCGCACGCCGCGCCACGTCCTCCAGGGACGCGTCGGTGCCGTGTTCCGCGAAGGCGCTACGGGCCTCGGCCAGCAGTCGGCCGTAATTGCGGCGCGCGTCAGCACGCATGGGCCGGGCCGGCGTCCCTGCCGTGCTCATCGCCATGGTGCGGTCCTCCCTGTCTCCCGGTTCCCAGGATGCCATCGCGCGGCCGGCGGTACGGCCCGTACCCGGGTCCCGAATGGCCGGCGCCCCGGTCACGTCCAATGACATGACCGGGGCGGCGGTGGGGTGCGGGGACGGGCCCCGGCGTCAGTCCTTGATCTCGCAGATGGCCGCGCCCGACGAGATCGAGCTGCCGACCTCGGCGGACAGGCCCTTGACCGTGCCGGAGCGGTGCGCGTTCAGCGGCTGCTCCATCTTCATGGCCTCCAGGACGACGATCAGGTCGCCCTCCTTGACCTCCTGGCCCTCCTCCACGGCGATTTTCACGATCGTGCCCTGCATCGGGGAGGCGAGGGTGTCGCCGGAGACGGCGGAACCGGACTTCTTCGCCGCGCGGCGCTTGGGCTTGGCGCCCGCCGCGAGGCCGGTACGGGCCAGGCTCATGCCGAGCGAGGAGGGCAGCGAGACCTCCAGGCGCTTGCCGCCGACCTCGACGACGACCGTCTCGCGGCCGGACTCGTCGTCCGCGTCCGCCTCGGCGGGAGCGGCGAACGGCTTGATCTCGTTGACGAACTCCGTCTCGATCCAGCGGGTGTGGACGCGGAACGGGTCGGCGGTGAACGCCGGGTCCGTCACGACCGCGCGGTGGAACGGGATGGCGGTGGCCATGCCCTCGACGTGGAACTCGGCCAGTGCGCGGGCCGCGCGCTGGAGCGCCTGCTCACGCGTCGCACCGGTCACGATGAGCTTCGCCAGCAGCGAGTCCCAGGCGGGGCCGATGACCGAGCCGGACTCGACGCCCGCGTCGAGCCGGACACCGGGGCCGGTCGGCGGGTCGAAGCGGGTGACGGTGCCCGGGGCCGGCAGGAAGCCGCGGCCCGGGTCCTCGCCGTTGATCCGGAACTCGATCGAGTGACCGCGGCCGGCGGGGTCGTCGTAACCCAGCTCCTCGCCGTCGGCGATGCGGAACATCTCGCGGACCAGGTCGATGCCGGAGACCTCCTCGGTCACCGGGTGCTCCACCTGGAGGCGGGTGTTGACCTCCAGGAAGGAGATCGTGCCGTCCATGCCCACGAGGAACTCGACCGTGCCGGCGCCGACATAGCCGGCCTCCTTCAGGATCGCCTTCGACGCCGCGTACAGCTGGGCGTTCTGCTCGTCGGACAGGAAGGGGGCCGGGGCCTCCTCCACGAGCTTCTGGTGGCGGCGCTGGAGCGAGCAGTCACGCGTCGAGACGACGACCACGTTGCCGTGGGTGTCGGCCAGGCACTGGGTCTCCACGTGGCGCGGCTTGTCGAGGTAGCGCTCCACGAAGCACTCCCCGCGCCCGAACGCGGCGACGGCCTCACGGACCGCGGAGTCGTACAGCTCCGGGATCTCCTCCAGGGTGCGCGCGACCTTCAGACCGCGACCGCCACCACCGAAGGCGGCCTTGATCGCGATCGGCAGCCCGTGCTCCTCGGCGAAGGCGACGACCTCGGCGGAACCCTCGACCGGGTCCGGGGTGCCCGCGACGAGCGGGGCACCCGCGCGCTGCGCGATGTGGCGGGCGGCGACCTTGTCACCGAGGTCCCGGATCGCCTGCGGCGGCGGGCCGATCCACGTCAGACCGGCGTCCAGCACGGCCTGGGCGAACTCGGCGTTCTCCGAGAGGAAGCCGTAACCCGGGTGGATCGCGTCCGCCCCGGCGTCCTTGGCAGCCTGGAGCACCTTGGCGATGTCCAGATAGCTGGCCGCCGGGGTGTCACCGCCCAGAGCGAATGCCTCGTCGGCCGCACGCACGTGCAGAGCGTCGCGGTCCGGGTCTGCGTAGACGGCCACGCTCCCGATTCCCGCGTCCCGGCAGGCCCGAGCAACACGGACAGCAATTTCGCCACGGTTGGCGATGAGCACCTTGCGCACGATGGCTCCCTCCTTGAAACAAGCTGAGTTTAGGGACAACCGACACGGTCCTACGACCCGTCCCCAATGGTGAGCTTGCCCACACGGAGTGTGATTCGAGCCATGCTCAAGTCGCGAAATCCCTTGTGACACCACGGTACGCCGGGTTCTGAAACCGCACAGTAGCGATCAGGTGTGGCCCAGGTCTCTATCGGCACGGGCAGCGACTGGCCGTGATTCTTTGTGGAGTTCCCACTAAGGGGTGGGTAATTCTTTGCCCGACGCACGAAAGCCCGGACGGATAGGGGTCCGCCGGGGTTCTCCCCGGCTCTTGTCGTGGCCATTACTCGTTAGTAAGGTCCGCGCTATCGCACGTACTGCAGGTAACAGGGGGTGAGCGTCGTGGCGCGCAGGCTGGTGGCTTTCATAGCCGCGCTCGTGCTGGCCGTGGAAGCCGTCGGGATCGTGATCATCAACGTGGTCCTCGGCACGGTCGTCAAGAACCAGGACATGTCCCTGGCGGGTACGGACCCCGGCGCCATGTCCAAGGGCACCTGGGTGCTCGGCGGCGTGTCCGGTCTCTTCCTGCTCCTGTGCGCCGCGCTCCTCGTCCTCGCGGGCGCCCGCGACCGGGCCCCCGGCCGCGTCGCGCGCACCGTGCTCATCTGCTGCGCGGTCGTCCACGGGGTGCTCGGGGCGCTGACCGTCGGGCTCGTCGGCTGGGCGGCGTTCGCCTGGATGATGGTGGTGCTCGGCCTGATCGTGCTGGCGCTGGTGGCGTACGGCCCCGAGGGCGCCGCGCCGGACGCCGGGCGGAAGGCCGGAACCGGGCCGGAGCCCGAGAAACCGGCCGCGCCCGCCCCCGCCTGAGCGGAGCCGCCGGGCCTCAGGCCCAGAGGTCGGTGACCGAGATTCCCAGCTCGCCCAGCAGCCGCCGCAGCAGCGGCAGCGAAAGCCCGATGACGTTGCCCGGGTCGCCCTCGATGGAGTCGACGAACGGCGCCGAGCGCCCGTCGAGGGTGAACGCCCCCGCCACGTACAGCGGTTCGCCCGAGGCCACGTAGGCGGCGATCTCGGCGTCCGACGGCTCACCGAAGCGGACCGTGGTCGACGCCGTCCGCGACACCGTCCGGCCGGTCGCGGTGTCCGTCAGGCTGTGCCCGGTCCGCAGCACCCCGGCCCGGCCGCGCATCGACTTCCAGCGGGCGGTGGCCTCCTCGGCGTCGGCCGGCTTGCCGAGCGCCTCGCCGTCGAGTTCGAGCACCGAGTCGCAGCCGATCACCAGAGCGCCGGCGGCCTCCGGGAGCGCCGCCACGACCGCCGCCTTGGCCTCGGCGAGCACGAGGGCGAGTTCGGCGGGGGTGGGGGCGCTCAGGGCGTCCTCGTCGACGCCGCTGACGATCACCTCCGGTGCGAAGCCGGCCTGGCGCAGGAGGCCGAGGCGGGCGGGGGAGGCAGAGGCGAGTACGAGGCGCTGGGCGGTCATGGCCGCCATCGTACGGAGGCGGGGGCGTGCGGGTTCGTTGCGGGGGCTCCGCCCCCGGGCCCCCGCTCGCCGGTCGCCTGCGGGGCTTGAGTCCTTCAGCGCGTGCCCAGGACGAACATCGCCACGACCATCGCCAGGGCCAGGACCAGGCCCGCGCGGCGCATCATGTTCTCCGCGTCGCGCAGTTCTTTGGGGGGCTTGTTCTCGGGGTCGGACCAGAGCATGACCTGATCCTCCCGGGCGGCCCTCGGGCGGCGCCTGAGTACGGGTACTCAACCGCCGCCCCACACGTCACCAGCGGTTACGCGGGCCAGTAGGTCCGGGCCCAGGCGCGCGGGCCCGGCAGGTGGCGGCCGCGCCGGGCCAGGCGGCTCGGGTGGGACCATCCCGCGGGCGGCTCCGGGGTGCCGGACGACACGGCGGACACCGCCGCGGCACGGGCCTGAACCACCGCCAGGGCGGCGGCCAGCTCCTCCGGGGTCGGGTTGCCCCGTACGACCTTGATCATGGCCAGGACCCTTTCTAGAGGGGGATGTTGCCGTGCTTCTTGGGCGGGAGGGACTCGCGCTTGGTGCGGAGCTGGCGCAGCCCCTTCACCACGTGGGCCCGGGTGTCGGACGGCATGATCACCGCGTCCACGTACCCGCGCTCGGCCGCCACGTACGGGTTGAGGAGCGCGTCCTCGTAGTCCGTGATCAGCCCGGCCCGGGTCGCCTCCCTCGCGTCGGCGTCCGTGACGGCGGCGATCGTGCGGCGGTGCAGGATGTTGACCGCGCCCTGGGCGCCCATGACGGCGATCTGGGCGGTCGGCCAGGCGAGGTTGATGTCGGCGCCCAGGTGCTTGGAGCCCATGACGTCGTACGCGCCGCCGAACGCCTTGCGGGTGATCACCGTGATCAGCGGGACGGTCGCCTCCGCGTACGCGTAGATCAGCTTGGCGCCGCGCCGGATGATGCCGCCGTACTCCTGGTCGACGCCCGGCAGGAAGCCCGGTACGTCCACGAACGTCAGCACCGGCACGTTGAACGCGTCGCAGGTGCGGACGAAGCGGGCCGCCTTCTCGCTCGCGTTGATGTCCAGACAGCCGGCGAACTGCATCGGCTGGTTGGCGACGACGCCGACGGGGTAGCCCTCGACCCGGCCGAAGCCGGTGATGATGTTCGGCGCGAACAGGGCCTGGGTCTCCAGGAATTCGCCGTCGTCCAGCACGTGCTCGATCGCGGTGTGCATGTCGTACGGCTGGTTCGCCGAGTCCGGGATGAGCGCGTCGAGCTCGCGGTCCTCGTCGGTGGTGGCCAGGTCCGCCTCCTCCGGGAAGGCCGGGGCCTCCGAGAGGTTGTTCGACGGGAGGTAGGACAGCAGCGACTTGACGTACTCGATGGCGTCCTTCTCGTCGCCCGCCATGTGGTGCGCGACGCCGGAGGTGGTGTTGTGCGTACGGGCGCCGCCCAGCTCCTCGAAGGCGACGTCCTCACCGGTCACCGTCTTGATGACGTCGGGGCCCGTGATGAACATGTGCGAGGTCTGGTCGACCATCACCGTGAAGTCGGTGATCGCGGGGGAGTACACCGCGCCGCCCGCGCACGGGCCGACGATCAGCGAGATCTGCGGAATCACACCCGAGGCGTGCACATTGCGCCGGAAGATCTCCGCGAAGAGACCCAGCGCCGCCACGCCCTCCTGGATTCGGGCGCCGCCGCCGTCGTTGATGCCGATGACCGGACAGCCGGTCTTCAGCGCGAAGTCCATCACCTTGACGATCTTCTCACCGTAGACCTCGCCCAGCGAGCCGCCGAAGATGGTGAAGTCCTGCGAATACACGCACACGGGGCGGCCGTCGACCGTGCCGTAGCCGGTGACGACACCGTCCCCGTACGGCCGGTTCTTCTCGATGCCGAAGTTCGTCGAGCGGTGCCGGGCGAATTCGTCCAGCTCCACGAAGGAACCCTCGTCGAGCAGCAGATCCACGCGCTCGCGTGCGGTCAGCTTGCCCTTCGCGTGCTGCTTTTCCACCGCGCGCGCGGACCCCGCGTGGGTCGCCTCGCCGATGCGGCGCTGCAGGTCCGCGAGCTTGCCCGCGGTGGTGTGGATGTCGATCTCTTCCGGCTCGGACATCGGGTGGCGGCTCCCTGCCTGGTCACGGGGACGACTCTGCTGCTGGTCGGCTACTGAGCCGTAGCGTATCGGCGCGGATACGGTTCGGCAGTGCGTCGTTTGACACACCTAGGGTGGGTTGCATGACACCTTCGGATGCGCCACAGAGCCGTTGGTCGGACCTCGACCGGCCGCCCCTGAACGTCCCCGCGCTGCGCCGCGGCCTGCTGCGGCCCGGCGGGCTGTGGACCGCCCTGGACGTGGTGCAGAGCACGGGCTCCACCAACACCGACCTCGCCGCGCGGGCGGCCTCCCTCACCGAGGGCACCGTCCTCGTCGCCGAGGAGCAGACCGCCGGACGCGGGCGCCTGGAACGCGCCTGGACGGCCCCGGCCCGCTCCGGCCTGTTCTTCTCGGTCTACCTGGCCCCCGGCACCGTCCCCGCCGAGCGGTGGGGCTGGCTTCCGCTGCTCACCGGGGTCGCGGCGGCGACCGGCCTGGCGCGCAGCGCGGGTGTGGACATGGCCCTGAAGTGGCCCAACGACCTGCTGGTCACAGTCGGTGGCCAGGAGCGCAAGACCGGCGGCATCCTCGCCGAGCGTGCCGGGGACGGCGTCGTCATCGGCATCGGCCTCAACGTGTCCCTGCGCGCCGACGAACTTCCCGCCCCCACCGCGGCCTCGCTCGGCCTGGCCGGAGCCGTCTCCACCGACCGCGAGACGCTGCTGCGGGGCGTCCTGCGCTCCCTGGAGCACTGGTACGGGCTGTGGCGCGACGCGGACGGCGACGCGGCGGCGAGCGGTCTCCAGGAGGCGTACGCGGCCGGCTGCGCGACCCTCGGCCGCACCGTACGGGCCCAGCTCCCCGGCGACCGCACGCTCACCGGGGAGGCGGTGGCCGTCGACGGGGACGGGCGGCTGGTCCTGTCCACCGGCGACGGGCTGCGCGAACCGGTCTCGGCGGGGGACATCGTGCACCTGCGAGGGGCCGGGGGCGGCCTGACCTGAGCGGTCCCGGTCCGGGCGGCCTCGCCCTGAGGACGTGAGGTAGGGCACACCTGCCGTATCGTTGAGGTGATCCACCGACGGACAGATCGGCAGGGCAGTGCGCAGGGAACGGGCAGGAGGCGGCTGGTGACCGTCGACGACACGACCTCCGGCGATGGCACGCAGCCTCCGTCGGACCCCTCGGTCCACGCCACACCGCACCACGAAGTCGACCACACGGCGGAGCCGACCGACGACCCCCTCGCGATCCGGCTGGAACAGCTGATCCTGGGCGCCGACCGGCGCTACACGCCGTTCCAGGCGGCCCGCACCGCCGGCGTCTCCATGGACCTGGCCTCCCGCTTCTGGCGGGCCATGGGCTTCGCCGACATCGGCCAGGCCAAGGCGCTCACCGAGGCCGACGTGCTGGCGCTGCGGCGGCTGTCCGGTCTGGTCGAGGCCGGGCTGCTCAGCGAGCCGATGGCGATCCAGGTGGCCCGGTCGACCGGGCAGACCACCGCCCGGCTGGCGGAATGGCAGATCGACTCGTTCCTGGAGGGTCTCACCGAGCCGCCCGAGCCGGGCATGACCCGTACCGAGGTCACCTACCCGCTGGTCGAGCTGCTCCTGCCGGAGCTGGAGGAATTCCTGGTGTACGTGTGGCGGCGCCAGCTCGCCGCCGCCACCGGCCGGGTCGTGCAGGCGGCCGACGACGAGGAGATGGTCGACCGGCGCCTGGCCGTCGGCTTCGCGGACCTCGTCGGCTTCACCCGGCTGACCCGCCGTCTGGAGGAGGAGGAGCTCGGCGAACTCGTCGAGTCCTTCGAGACCACCTGCGCCGACCTCGTCGCCGCGCACGGGGGCCGGCTCATCAAGACCCTCGGCGACGAGGTCCTGTTCGCCGCCGACGACGCGGGCACCGCCGCCGAGATCGCGCTGCGCCTCATAGAGGCGATGGCCGCGGACGACACGATGCCGGCGCTGCGGGTCGGCATCGCCTTCGGCACGGTCACCACCCGGATGGGCGATGTCTTCGGCACCACGGTGAACCTCGCCAGCCGGCTGACCTCGATAGCGCCGAAGGACGCGGTCCTGGTGGACGGGGCGTTCGCCAAGGAGCTGACGCGCACGGGCGACGCCCCGGTCTCGGAGGCGCGGGCCGCGGAGGAGGCCGCCGCGGCCGCCGAGCGGGCCGAGAAGGAAGGCGCGCACGGGGAGCCCGTCCCCGTGCCCGCGTACCGCTTCGGGCTCCAGCCGATGTGGCAGCGCCCGGTGCGCGGCCTCGGCGTGGTCGAGCCGTGGCTGCTGGCCCGCCGCGGCACCACCTGAGCCGGTCCGACGCTCCCTCGGCCCGGTCCGGCGCTCTTTCGGTTCGGGCCGGTACGCCTTCGGCCCGGTCCGGCACTCCCGTTCGCGGGGCGGCTCTGCGATCATCCCTCCGGTAACGCTCGTTAACCGACAGGGGTGCAGCCATGACCGTGACGTCCGAGCAGCGGTTCGGGGAGTTCGTCGTCGTACGGGGCCACGAGGGCCTGGAGCACGTCGCCGAGCTGGTACTCGACCGGCCCAGGGCCATGAACGCGGTGTCCACCGACATGGCCCGCTCGATCGGCGCCGCCTGCGACGCGCTCGCCGCCGACCGTGACGTGCGGGTCACCGTCCTCACCTCCAGCCACGAGCGGGCCTTCTGCGTGGGCGCCGACCTCAAGGAGCGCAACTCCTTCACCGACGCGGACCTGGTGCGCCAGCGGCCCACCGCGCGGGCCGCCTACACGGGGGTGCTGGAGCTGCCGATGCCGACCGTCGCCGCGGTGCACGGCTTCGCGCTCGGCGGGGGCTTCGAGCTGGCCCTGTCCTGCGACCTGATCGTGGCCGACCCGACCGCCGTGGTGGGGCTGCCCGAGGTCTCCGTCGGCGTCATCCCGGGCGGCGGCGGCACCCAGCTGCTGCCGCGCCGGGTCGGGGCCGCCCGTGCCGCCGAGCTGATCTTCAGCGCCCGCCGGGTGCCGGCCGCCGAGGCGCGGGAGCTGGGCCTGGTGGACGAGCTGGTGGGGGAGGGCGAGGACCGGACCGAGGCGCTCGCGCTGGCCGGGCGCATCGCGGCCAACTCGCCGGTCGGGCTGCGGGCGGCCAAGCGGGCGCTGCGGCTCGGGCACGGGCTCGACCTGCGGGCGGGCCTGGAAGTCGAGGACTCCGCCTGGCGGTCGGTGGCCTTCTCCGGGGACCGGGCGGAGGGCGTGGCCGCGTTCAACGAGAAGCGGAAGGCGAACTGGCCCGGGGAGTAACCCTGGGTATCCATATGTGACCCAAATGATCACGCTCCGGAGTCGTTAAGTGATCACTTGTCTCATATCGCCCTAAACTGGCGCAATGGGTGGTGACGATGTGCGGCTGCGGGCCGTGGTTTCGCTTGCGCAGACGATGGCCGCGGCGCACACCCCCCGGGGGTGCTGGCGAGCGGCCGCCCTGGGGGCGTGCGAGGCGCTGGGCGGCAGCTTCGCCGCGCTCTCGGTCTGGGAGCGCGGGCGCGGGCGGCTGAAGGTCCTGGTCAACGCGGGCGAGCGGGCCGAGGGCGAGGAGGAGTTCCCCGACGAGGAGGTCTATCCGGTCCATCAGTTCCCGGAGATCACCGAGTTCCTGCACGAGCGGTGGGCCGGCGGCGGCGAGCCGGACGCCTGGGTGGAGACCGCCGAGGGGCCGGTGGACGGGGAGACCGGGCGGGAGGCGGGGGACGGCGGCGCGCACGGGTACGGGCCCGGCTACTGCCACCAGCGGGTCGCGGCCCTGCGGCGGCGCGGGCGGGGGTGCTGCGTGGTCGCGCCGATCGTCCTGCACGGGCGGGCCTGGGGCGAGCTGTATGTGGCGCGGCCGGCCGGCGCCCCGGTCTTCGGGCGCGCGGACGCCGACTTCGCCACCGTGCTGGCCGCCGTCGTGGCCGCCGGGCTCGCCCAGACCGAGCGCCTGGAGGAGGTGCGCAAGCTCGCCTTCACCGATCCGCTGACCGGCCTCGCCAACCGGCGGGCCGTCGACATGCGGCTGGACGAGGCGGTGGAGCGGCACCGCGCGGACGATGCCGTGGTCAGCCTGGTGGTCTGCGACCTGAACGGGCTGAAGTGGGTCAACGACACCCATGGCCACGCGGTCGGCGACCGGCTGCTGGAACGTTTCGGCTCGGTGCTCTCCCGGTGCGGGGCCATGTTGCCCGGCGCGCTGGCCGCCCGGCTCGGCGGGGACGAGTTCTGCCTGCTGGCCGTGGGGCCGGGGGCGGACGAGGTGGTCGCCGTGGCCACCGAACTCTGCGAGCGGGCGGCCGGGCTGGAATTCGGCAACGGGGTGGCCTGCGGGATCGCCTCCACCGGGGACCCGATCGGCCCGGTGGTCTCCGCCCGGCGGCTTTTCCGGCTCGCGGACGCGGCTCAGTACCGGGCGAAGGCGGCCCGCTCGGCGCGCCCGGTGGTGGCGGGGCGCGACGGCGAGGTCATCCGGCTGGCCGACTCCCCGCCGAAGTCCCCGCACGACCGCCGCAGGCTCCGCGGCAACCGCCCCGAACTGTGACCGGCGCCCGTGGAAGCCGTAAGGGGTCAACCCGCCGACCGCTGGTGACATGAAGGGTTTCAATCCGTACGCTGCTGAATATGGATATGCATACAGTCGTGGTGGGGACGTCCGGTACCACTGCTGAGGACGTCATCGCCGTGGCCCGCGGCAACGCCCGTGTCGAGCTCTCCGCCGCAGCGGTGGCCGCGCTGGCCGCGGCCCGCGAGATCGTGGACGCGCTCGCCGCCAAGCCCGAGCCGGTCTACGGCGTCTCGACCGGCTTCGGCGCCCTGGCCAGCCGCCACATCAGCCCGGAGCTCCGCGCGCAGCTCCAGCGCAACATCGTCCGCTCGCATGCCGCCGGAATGGGCCCGCACGTCGAGCGCGAGGTCGTCAGGGCGCTGATGTTCCTGCGGCTGAAGACGGTCGCCTCCGGCCGTACCGGCGTACGCCCCGAGGTCGCGCAGACCATGGCGGACGTCCTGAACGCGGGCATCACCCCCGTCGTCCACGAGTACGGCTCGCTCGGCTGCTCCGGCGACCTGGCGCCCCTGTCGCACTGTGCGCTGACCCTGATGGGCGAGGGCGACGCGGAGGGCCCCGACGGCACCGTCCGCCCGGCCGGTGAACTCCTCGCCGCGCACGGCATCACCCCGGTCGAGCTGCGCGAGAAGGAGGGCCTGGCCCTCCTCAACGGCACCGACGGCATGCTCGGCATGCTGGTCATGGCCCTGGCCGACCTGAAGACCCTCTACACCTCGGCCGACATCACCGCGGCCCTCTCCCTGGAGGCCCTGCTCGGCACCGACAAGGTCCTCGCCCCCGAGCTGCACGCCATCCGCCCGCACCCCGGCCAGGGCGTCAGCGCGGACAACATGCTGCGGGTGCTCGCCGGGTCCGGCCTCACCGGTCATCACCAGGACGACGCGCCGCGCGTCCAGGACGCCTACTCGGTGCGGTGCGCGCCGCAGGTCAATGGGGCCGGCCGGGACACCCTCGCGTACGCCGCGACCGTCGCCGACCGCGAGCTGGCCTCCTCCGTGGACAACCCGGTCGTCCTGCCCGACGGGCGGGTGGAGTCCAACGGCAACTTCCACGGGGCGCCCGTCGCCTACGTGCTGGACTTCCTCGCGATCGTCGCCGCCGACCTCGGCTCGATCACCGAGCGCCGCACCGACCGGCTGCTGGACAAGAACCGCTCGCACGGGCTGCCGCCGTTCCTCGCCGACGACGCGGGCGTCGACTCCGGCCTGATGATCGCCCAGTACACCCAGGCCGCCCTGGTCAGCGAGATGAAGCGGCTCGCCGTGCCGGCCTCCGCCGACTCCATCCCGTCCTCCGCGATGCAGGAGGACCACGTCTCGATGGGCTGGTCGGCCGCGCGCAAGCTGCGTACCGCCGTCGACAACCTCGCCCGGATCGTCGCCGTCGAGCTGTACGCGGCGACCCGTGCGATCGAGCTGCGCGCCGCGCAGGGGCTGACCCCGGCGCCCGCCACGCTCGCCGCCGTCGAGGCGCTGCGGGCTGCGGGCGCCGAGGGCCCCGGACCCGACCGCTTCCTGTCCCCCGACCTGGCCGCCGCCGACGCCTTCGTGCGGGCGGGCGGGCTGGTCTCGGCCGTGGAGCCGGTCACGGGCCCGCTCGCCTGATCAGGACGCGTACGGCCCGTACGCGGGAAGCGGCCACCGGACATCTCCGGTGGCCGCTTCCCGCGTACCGCACGCGTCAGACGGCGGGCCTGGGGCTCGTACGGCGGGAGGAATAGGTCACGAAACCCGCCCCGACGCCCAGGAAGGCCACCCCGCCGAGCAGATACGGCGTGGTGTCGACGCCCGTCCCGGTGTCGGCGAGCGTCGCGGAGTCGGCGTCCGCGCCGGCCACCGACGCGGTGCCGGCCGCCGTGCCGGGCGCGGGCCCGGTGTCGTCGGTGGCGTTCGCCGAGGGGACGAACCACAGGGCGCACAGCAGGGTTCCCGCAGCGGTGGCGGTCAGGAGCGGGCGGCGGATGACGGTCACGGAATCGATCCCCTTTACGACAGCCGTGAGGAGGGCTCGGACCGATGCTAATGAACGCAGCGGGTCGCGGGAAAGGGATGGCGGCCAGAGGCTTAATGTCCGCCCCATGAGCACTTCCGAGTCATCTGGAACATTCGCCTCCGCGCGGTACGTCCGCCTCCGGGTCGACATGGTGGTGGAGATCACCGACCCCGACGCCCTCAGCGGAACCGCCCTGGAGAGCCTGGCCGCCGAGTACGGGGAGCCCGGCGGCGAGGACGCCGAGGAACGCACGCATGCCGAGGCGGCGGTACGGGAAGACGGAGCGGAGGCCCTCGCCTCGCTGATCGACCCGTTCGACCTGGTCGGCGAGGTGCCCGGCGTCGAGCTGACCCAGGCCTCCTGGAGCAGCGAGAGCATCGACTACGACCCCGACGACCCGGACGCCTGGGAGGACGACGAGGACGACGAGGACGGCGAGGGGGACAGCGGAAAGGACGTCTGGGAGGACGAGGGCGGCCGGGGAGCCTTCGGTATCCCGCACAATGGAGAAGAGGCCGGCGGCAACGGCGGCCCGGAGCGGCGGGTCTGACCTGTGGGAACACGGCCCCGGCCCGCCCGCGGCGGCCCGGGGCCGGCCTGTGCCGCGGACACGGGAACCACCGCCCCCGGCACGGCGTCGATGAGTGGTGTTCCCCACATCTTCGGCGGACGTGGAACGGGAATCCCGTACAGGGGGTTCTTGGAACATTGACGGGGTTTCGTCCGTGGGGGGCCCTGCTCGGGGTTTTCGGGGAATTCGGCAACGATGGAGAAGCGTGTGATGACGGACAGCAAGCGGCGCAAGGGCCTGATGGCCGCGTCCGCACTGCTCGGCGGCGTACTGGTGCTTTCCGCCTGCGACGACGGCGGCGACAAGGGCGGTCCCAGCCCCGAGAGCTCGAAGTCCCAGGCGGCCGACGTCGACAAGGCGGCGGCCCAGGAAACCTCCGAGGCACAGATAACGATCTCGCCCAAGAACGGCGCGACCAACGCGAGCATCAACAACGCCGCCAAGGTCGCCGTCGCCAAGGGCAAGCTGACCGCCGTCACCATGACGACCGCGGCCGGGGACAGCGTCAAGGGCACCCTCGCCGCCGACGGCACGAGCTGGCAGCCCGACGCCCAGCTGGAGCGCTCCACCACCTACAAGATCAGCGCGACGGCCGAGGACTCCAAGGGCCGCGAGGCCCACGAGAACTCCTCCTTCACCACCGTCTCGCCGGACAAGAGCTTCATCGGGAACTTCACCCCCGAGGACGGCTCCACCGTCGGCGTCGGCATGCCCGTCTCGATCAACTTCAACAAGCCGATCACCGACACCAAGGCCGTCCAGGACGGCATCAAGGTGACGTCCAGCAGCGGCCAGCAGGTCGTCGGCCACTGGTTCAACTCGCAGCGCCTGGACCTGCGCCCCGAGGACTACTGGCAGGCCGGGTCGACCGTCACCCTGAAGCTGTCCCTGGACGGCGTCGAGGGCTCGGACGGCGTCTACGGCGTCCAGCAGAAGACCGTCACCTTCAAGGTCGGCCGCAACCAGGTCTCGACGGTCGACGCCAAGACCCACATGATGACCGTCACCCGGGACGGCAAGACGGTCAAGACCATCCCGATCTCCGCCGGCTCGCCCGACAACCCGACGTACAACGGACAGATGGTGATCTCCGAGAAGTACAAGGAGACCCGGATGGACGGCTCGACGGTCGGCTTCACGGACGACGACGGCAAGGGCGAGTACGACATCAAGGACGTCCCGCACGCCATGCGGCTGTCCACCTCGGGCACCTTCATCCACGGCAACTACTGGGGCAAGGGCATCTTCGGCAGCGCCAACACCAGCCACGGCTGCGTCGGCCTCGCCGACGTCAAGGGCGCCGGTGACGCCGACCAGCCCGCCGCCTGGTTCTACAACAACTCCATGATCGGTGACATCGTCATCGTGAAGAACTCCCCGGACAAGACGATCCAGCCCTCCAACGGCCTCAACGGCTGGAACATGAGCTGGTCCGAGTGGACGGCGGGCTCCGCCGCCTGACCGGCCCGTCCGGCGCTTCTCCCCACCCCGTACGCCGAAGGCGGCGGCACCGGCCCCCAGCAGGGCTCCGGTGCCGCCGCCTTCGGCGTACCCGGGGTTCTCATCCGGCTCTCATGGTGGCCTTAACCCACCATCACAAGCCGTCCCTAACCTCGCGCCATGTTCTTCACCTACCTCCGGCGCGAGCTGCGCCGCCGCAGAAAGGCGGCGCTCGTCGTCGCCTCCGGGCTCGCCCTCGGCATCGCGCTCGTCATCATCGTCAGCTCGGTCTCCTCGGGCATGAGCAAGGCCCAGGACAAGGTCCTGGAATCGCTGTACGGCCTCGGCACGGACATGACCGTCACCAAGGCCGCCGCGGCACCGGGGTCCGGCAGCGGCGAACGGCCCAAGTTCGAGTTCGACGCCAAGGACAGCGACGACGACGAGACCCAGAGCACCGACCGGGTCATGGTCCAGGGCTTCCAGACCCTGGCGTCCTCCACCGTCGACAAGGTCGGCAAGCAGGACGGCGTCGCCGGCGCGGTCGGCGGGCTGAGCCTGTCCGTCATGAAGGTGGACGGCCAGTTCAAGCGCGGTGAGTTCAAGCAGGAGGGCGGCACGGGCCAGGGCGGCGGCCGGGGACCCGGCGGCGGGGGCAGCAGCCAGCCGCAGGGCGAGGTCAGGGGCGGCGGCGCCTCCTTCGACGTCAACTCCTACACGGTGTACGGCACCGACGTCACCCAGCAGGACCTCGGCCCGCTCACCTCGTCGAAGATCACCTCGGGCCGCACGTTCAGGACGACCGAGACCAACGCCGCGGTGGCCGTGGCCGACTCCGCCTACGCCAAGGAGAAGACCCTCTCCACCGGCAAGACGGTGACCATCAGCGGCACCGAGTTCACGATCATCGGTGTCTCGACGGCCGACAGCGGCGACGCGGCCGCCAACCTCTACATCCCGCTCCAGCGGGCGCAGACCCTCTCCGACTCGAAGAACAAGGTCACCACGGTCTACGTCAAGGCCGCGGACTCGCAGAAGATCGACAGCGTCAAGGCCACCATCCAGAAGAACATCCCGGGCACCACGGTCACCACGTCCGCCGACCTCGCGGACACCGTGTCCGGCTCCCTCTCCACCGCCTCCGACCTGGCCTCCAGCGTCGGCAAATGGCTCTCCATCGCCGTCCTGATCGCCGCGTTCCTGGTCGCCGGGCTCCTCACCTCCTCGGCCGTCAGCCGCCGCGTGCGCGAGTTCGGCACGCTCAAGGCGCTCGGCTGGAAGAGCGGCCGGGTCACCCGCCAGGTCGTCGGCGAGGCCCTCGTCAACGGCCTGATGGGCGGCGTCCTCGGCATCGCCATCGGCCTGGCCGGGGCATACGCCGTCACCGCCGTCAGCCCCACCCTCACCGCCGAGCTCGGCTCCTCCGGCGGCGGAGGCGGGATGCGCGGCGGCGGCCTGATGGGCGGCGGCGGGCCCGGCCGGCAGAGCGCCTCCAAGGCCCTCGACATCGCGCTGACCGCCCCCGTCTCCCTCTCCATCATCCTGGTCGCCGTCGTCCTGGCCGTGGCGGGCGGGCTGATCGCGGGCGCCTTCGGCGGCTGGCGCGCCTCCCGGCTGCGCCCCGCCGACGCGCTGCGCCGCGTCGAGTAGCCCACCTCCGTACCCCGTCAGGAGAACCCCCATGTACACGCTTCAAGGCGTCACCAAGCAGTACAAGCGCGGCAAGTCCACCGTGCACGCCCTCGCCGGCGTCGACCTCACCATCGAGGACGGCGGCCGCCTGGTCATCCAGGGCCCGACCGGAGGCGGCAAGTCCACGCTGCTCCAGATGCTCGGCGGCCTGGACCGCCCCACGGCGGGCAGCGTCGAACTCGACGGCGTGGACCTCGCCGGGCTCAGCGAGGCCAAGCTCACCAAGGTGCGCGCCCAGAACATCGGCTTCGTCTTCCAGAGCTTCAACCTCATCCCCACGCTCACCGCCCAGGAGAACGTCGAGACCGCCCTCGTACCGCTGGGCGTCAAGGCGTCCGAGCGGCGCGGAAGAGCCGCCGAGGCGCTGGAATCGGTCGGCCTCGGCGAGCGTCTCGGGCATGTGCCCAGCGAGATGTCCGGCGGCCAGCAGCAGCGCGTCGCCATCGCGCGGGCCCTGGTCAAGCGGCCCAAGGTGCTGCTCGCCGACGAGCCCACCGGCAACCTCGACGAGTCCATGCGCGACGAGATCATGGAGGTGCTGGAGACCCTGTGGAAGGAGCACGGGCTCACTTTCATCATGGTCACCCACGACAGCTCCATCGCGCGGCGCGCCCCGCGCCTGGCCACCATCCGCAAGGGCAAGGTCACCATCACGGAGAACGCCGCGGCCTGAGCCGCCCGCCTCCACCGCTTCGGCCGCCGCCGGCGGGCCGCCCCGGCCCCCGGCGGCTTCCCGCATGACCTCGCGGGTAATCGACGCGTCCCGGCGCCCCCGGCAGCATGGTGCCCATCAGCCGACGGACCGCCGCAGAAGACGGAGGGCGAGACATGACCGCCTACGCGATCGCACACCTGTACCCCGAAGGGCGCCCCAGCGAGGAGGTCATCGAGTACATCGACCGCATCCAGTCGACGATGGACCCCTTCGGGGGCCGCTTCCTGGTCCACAACACCCCCGTCGAGGTGGTCGAGGGCGACTGGCCGGGCGCGGTGGTCGTGCTGGGCTTCCCCGGCATGGACGCGGCACGCGCCTGGTACGCCACCCCGGCCTACCAGGAGCTGATCCCGCTGCGGGCCCGGAACATGGCGGGCGACCTGGTGCTCGTGGACGGTGTGGGCCCGGACTACGACGCGTCGGCGACGGCCGCCGCGATGCGGACCGCGATCGGCGGCGCCCCGGGGGTGTAGCGGGCTGCACCCCCTTCCGGGAGGCAGATCCCTCGTGGCGCGACGCGGCGGCGGGAACGATGGAGGCACAGCCGGAACACCGGTCCGGCCTTCCCGCCACTCTCCGGAGGAAACCCATGAAGCCCCTTCTGTGGACCGTGCTCCTCGCCGCACTCGTGGCCAACGTCTCGCTCAGCTTCGTGGTGGATCAGAACGGCACGCACATCGCGCTGAGCGTCGTCTCCGGCGTGGCGGTGCTGGCCTCCGGCGCGGGTCTGTGGGCGCTGCGCGGCCCCCGTGAGGACTGAGGCCACGGCCCCGGCCTCACAGTCGCCCCCGGGTCACTGTGAGGTTCACCACTTCGGGGGAGTCCCTGTTGCGGTTCCAACCCGGCCATTCCTGCCCGGAACCGGCCTCGCGCAAGGCCGTTGGCCGGGTGCGGTGCCCGTACGGGCGGGATCACCATGTGGATGGGGCGGGCCATTGAGCCGGGCCACTGGGAGAATCGATACGCCACAACGGTCCTGTACGCCGCATCCGAGAGCGCGGTATGCGTGAAGTTCCGGCGACACCCTCAATGGGGAGGGGGACCCAGGCGCCCCTCGGGACGGGGGCGCCCCCGCGTATGAGCCGACCCATGGAAGGTCTTGATCAGATGCCGGTCACCCCTGACTCCGCAACCCCGTACGCCGCCGAGAACCGCGTCATCGAGCCGTTGTACGCGGAGATCCTCCGCCGCAATCAGGGCGAGAAGGAGTTCCACCAGGCGGTGCGGGAGGTTCTGGAGACCCTCGGCCCCGTGCTGGCCCAGCGGCCGGAGTTCGTGGACGCCCGGATCATCGAGCGCATATGCGAGCCGGAGCGCCAGCTCATCTTCCGGGTGCCGTGGGCGGACGACTCGGGCGACATCCACGTCAACCGCGGCTTCCGGGTCGAGTTCTCCAGCTCGCTCGGCCCGTACAAGGGCGGGCTGCGCTTCCACCCCTCGGTCAACCTCGGCATCGTGAAGTTCCTCGGCTTCGAGCAGATCTTCAAGAACGCCCTCACCGGCATGCCCATCGGCGGCGGCAAGGGCGGCGCGGACTTCGACCCGAAGGGCCGCTCGGACGCCGAGATCATGCGGTTCTGCCAGTCGTTCATGACCGAGCTCCACCGCCATCTGGGCGAGTACACGGACGTCCCCGCGGGTGATATCGGGGTCGGCGGCCGCGAGATCGGCTACCTCTTCGGCCAGTACAAGCGGATCACCAACCGCTACGAGTCCGGCGTCCTCACCGGCAAGGGCCTCGGCTGGGGCGGCGCCCTGGTACGCACCGAGGCCACCGGCTACGGCTGCGTCCTGTTCACCGCCGAGATGCTGCGCAGCCGGGGCGAGTCCCTCGACGGCCAGCGCATCGCCGTCTCCGGCTCGGGCAACGTCGCGATCTACGCCGTCGAGAAGGCCCAGCAGCTCGGCGCGACCGTCGTGACCTGCTCGGACTCCGGCGGTTACGTCGTGGACGACAAGGGCATCGACCTCGACCTGCTCAAGGAGATCAAGGAGCAGGGCCGCGGCCGCGTCTCCGAGTACGCCGAGCGGCGCGGCGCGCACGTGAAGTACGTCGAGGGCACCGGCGTCTGGAACGTCCCCGTCGACGTGGCGCTGCCCTGCGCCACCCAGAACGAACTGCACGAGGCCGACGCGCTCACCCTCGTCCGCAACGGCGTCAAGGCGGTCGCCGAGGGCGCGAACATGCCCACCACCCCCGAGGCCGTCCGCGTCTTCCAGGACGCCGGCGTGGCCTTCGCCCCCGGCAAGGCGGCCAACGCGGGCGGCGTCGCCACCAGCGCCCTGGAGATGCAGCAGAACGCCTCGCGCGACTCCTGGACCTTCGCCCACACGGAGCAGCGCCTCGCGGAGATCATGCGCCACATCCACGACTCCTGCTACACCACCGCGGAGAAGTACGGCAGCCCCGGCAACTACGTGGTCGGCGCCAACATCGCCGGCTTCGAACTGGTCGCGGACGCGATGCTGGCGCAGGGCCTCATCTGAGCCGCTGACGCCGTGATCCGCCGAAGGGCCGGGGGAATCCTCCCCCGGCCCTTCGGCGTACGTCCGTGCTCAGCCCTCCGCCGGGGCCACGCCCACCGGGCAGGAGACGCCCGTGCCGCCGATGCCGCAGTAGCCGGCCGGGTTCTTGTCCAGGTACTGCTGGTGGTCCGGCTCGGCGGGCCAGAAGGCGCGGCCCTCGGCCGGGAGGATCTCCGTGGTGATCCCGCCGTGGCCGGAGGCCGTCAGGACCTTCTGGTACGCCTCGCGGGAGGCCTCGGCGGCGGCCGCCTGGGCGGGGGAGTGGGTGTAGAGCGCGGAGCGGTACTGGGTGCCCACGTCGTTGCCCTGGCGGAAGCCCTGGGTGGGGTCGTGCGACTCCCAGAACAGCTTCAGCAGCTCGGCGTACGTGACGACACCCGGGTCGTACACGACGCGGACCGCCTCCGTGTGGCCGGTCAGACCCGAGCAGACCTCTTCGTAGGCGGGGTTCTCGGTGTAGCCGCCCTGGTAGCCGACGAGCGTCGTCCAGACGCCGTCCGTCTGCCAGAACTTGCGCTCGGCACCCCAGAAACAGCCCAGCGCGAAGTCCGCGGTCTCCAGGCCCTCCGGATACGGGCCGAGCAGGCTGTTGCCCAGGACCGTGTGGCGGGACGGGACGGTGAACTCCGGGGCGGGACGGCCGCGCAGGGCTTCCTCCTGGGTGGGGAGCTGGGGGGTGCGGCGGTGCAGGAACATGCGGGGGCTCCTCCTGGGTCGGCGTGCTGTCCGTACAACGCGCCGGGCGCCCCGCGGATTCCTGCGGACCCCCGCTCAGCGGCGGGGCGCGTCCTCGCCCCGCTCGGTCGCCTCGACGTAGGCGGCGGCCCGCTTGCGGGCCTTGAACCAGAAGTAGAGGCCGAGACCGATGAGGGCCAGAGGTATCAGGCGTGCCACGGGTGTACCTGTCCTTGCGGTGGGGAACGACGGGGCCCCTACCGTCGCACAGGCGACGCCCCCGCGGGAGGGGCGTCAGCGCGGCAGCGTCGCCGGGCTGCCGCCGTTCGCCTCGTAGCCCGCGACCGCCAGCGCCCGGTACACCGTGTACTCGGCGGCCGGGTCCTCGCTCGCCGTCCAGGGCAGCGCGCCCACGTGCCCGTCGATGTGGACCAGCTGGTGCACCGCCTCCGACCAGCGCTCCATCCGGACCAGGAACAGCACGAGCAGGTGGCGCACATGCGCGAGCATCGGGTCGTCGCGGCGCGCCGCGTGGACCGCGAACATCGCGCCCTCGACCGCCTTCGTCACCACCTGGCTCTGGTAGAAGCCCCGCACGAGATTGATCTCGGGCAGGTGCTCGTACACCGCGAACAGCGGCAGCGCGGCCAGCAGCGAGCCCTGCGGGGCGCGGGCGGCCGCGGCGGTCGCGAAGCGGTCGGCCTCCTCGCGCGAACCGTGCCACCGCTCGCTCCAGAAGTGCAGGGCCGCGATGTGCGCCCCCATGTGCGCGGGCGCCCGGTCGATGATCTTCGCCCAGACCTGGTCGAACTCCTCGCCGGAATACCCCAGTCCACGGGCGACCGCCAGCTCCACGATGTACGGAACGGGGTCACCCGGCGCCAGCAGAGCCGCCTCGGCGATCACCGAACGGGCCTCCTCCAGCAGGATCCGGAAGTCGTCCGTACCCGCCGTGGACGAACGCCACGCCTGCTGGACCAGGAACTCCGCGTGCACCGCCGCAGCGCCCGCGTCCTTCGGGGCCTGGGACCGCCACTTGCGCAGCCAGGCCCCGCCGACGCCCGGCCGCTGGAGCAGTTCGAGCGAGGCTGCCCCGGCGAACGCCTGTACCCGCTGCCACCGGACCTCGCTCTCCTTCGGCGTCCCCGCCAGCAGCTGGGACGCCGCCCGCCACTCCTGCGTGTGCTGGACGACCTCCAGCACGTCCAGCAGATCCTGGTCGGGGCCGGGCGTGCGGACGTCCAGCTCCTCCTGGCGCACGAAACCGTAGTCCTGCGGGTCCGCCGCGTCGGGGGAGCCCGGCGCGGCCAGCCGGATACCACCGCCCCGACGGCGCAGCACGAACGGGCCGATGACGGCGGTCAGCATGCACAGCGCGAGCAGGATCCACAGAATCTCCATGCCCCCATTGTCACCGGACGGCCCCGGTGCTCCATGAGCGCCCTCGCGACGAACTACGCTCGGGCCCCATGAGCGACCAGCACAGCTTCGAAACTCTCGCGATCCACGCGGGGAACACCGCCGACCCCCTCACCGGCGCGGTGGTTCCGCCCATTTACCAGGTGTCCACGTACAAGCAGGACGGCGTGGGCGGACTGCGCGGCGGCTACGAGTACAGCCGCAGCGCCAACCCGACCCGCACCGCCCTGGAGGAGAACCTCGCGGCCCTGGAAGGCGGCCGCACCGGGCTCGCCTTCGCCTCCGGCCTCGCCGCCGAGGACTGCCTGCTCCGTACGCTGCTGACCCCCGGCGACCACGTGGTCATCCCGGACGACGCCTACGGCGGCACGTTCCGGCTGTTCGCGAAGGTCGCCACGCGCTGGGGCGTGGAGTTCTCCGTGGCCGACACCTCGGACGTGGCGGCGGTACGGGCGGCGATCACCCCGCGCACCAAGGCGGTCTGGGTGGAGACCCCGTCCAACCCGCTGCTCGGCATCACCGACATCGCGGCCGTCGCCGAGGTCGCCCGCGCCGCCGGTGCGCGCCTCGTCGTCGACAACACCTTCGCCAGCCCCTACCTCCAGCAGCCCCTCGCGCTCGGCGCCGACGTCGTGGTGCACTCCACCACCAAGTACATGGGCGGCCACTCGGACGTTGTCGGCGGTGCGCTCGTCGCCAACGACCCCGACCTCGCCGAGGAGCTGACCTTCCACCAGAACGCGATGGGCGGCGTCGCCGGCCCGTTCGACGCCTGGCTGGTGCTGCGCGGCATCAAGACCCTCGCCGTCCGCATGGACCGGCACAGCGAGAACGCCACCAAGGTCGCCGACCTGCTGACCCGCCACCCCAAGGTCACCCACGTCCTCTACCCCGGGCTGCCCGACCACCCGGGCCACGAGGTCGCCGCCAAGCAGATGAAGGCGTTCGGCGGCATGGTGTCCTTCCGCGTCGCGGGCGGCGAGGAGGCGGCGGTCGAGGTCTGCAACCGCGCCAAGCTGTTCACGCTGGGCGAGTCGCTCGGCGGCGTCGAGTCGCTGCTGGAGCACCCGGGCCGCATGACGCACGCCTCGGCGGCCGGCTCCCCGCTGGAGGTCCCCGGCGACCTGGTCCGCCTCTCCGTCGGCATCGAGAACGGCGACGACCTGCTCGCCGACCTCGCGCAGGCGCTCGGCTGAGCGGGCCGGTCGCGTACTGAACGCGGGCCGAACGCGGACCGATCGCGAACTGATCGCGGATTGAACGCGGTCGCGAACTGATCGCGGGCCGGTCGCGGGCCGGTCGCGGACTGAACGAGGGCGGGGCCGGGAAAACCGGTCGCGCCCTTGTTCAGTCCGCGACCGATCCGCGTTCACCAGCCCTCCAACGGCGGCGTCGTCCCGGCCGGCGGCGCCTGCCACGGCTGCGCCACCACCGCCCACACCGTGAACACGGCAACCCCCGCGATCAGCGCCAGCAGCCCGAGCCGGCGCAGCGTCCGCCGGCGCCGCAGCAGCCGGCCACCGCGCTCCGCCGCCCGCGCGGCCAGCCCGGCGGGCACCCGCGGCTGTGGACGGGCCTCCAGCATCCGCCGCACCTCGTCCTGTCTGCGCCCGGTGCCGCTCACGGCCCGGCCCCCAGGAGGCGGGCGGGGCCCCGGCGCCCGGTCGGGCCGCGGGTGCCGCGCATCGTGGCCACCGCCCGGTTGCAGACCGCGCGCACCTGCTGGCGCCCCAGCCCGAGCAGCGCCGCCGTCTGCTCCTCGGACACCCCTTCGTACAGCCGCAGTACCAGGACCAGACGCTCCTGCGGGGTCAGCCGGTCCAGCAGCCCGCCGCGCGGGCGGTGGTGGCGCCAGGACGCGCGGGCGAATCGGGCGGCCAGTTCCTGCCGGGTGCGGTCGTACGGGTCCTCGCCCCGCAGCCGCTCCCAGTCCGCGAATGTCCGCGCCAGCGAGGCCGTCAGGAGGCGCTGTGCGCGGGGGTTGGCGCCGGGCGGGTCGGCCGGTTCGGCGGTGAGCAGGGTCGCCGTGTGCAGCAGCCGTCCCGCCGCGCCCGCCACGAAGGCCTCGAACTCCTGGGCGCGGCACCGCTGTCGGCCCGCATGGCGCTCCCGCACACCGTCAATCCGAGCGCGCCGGGGGCCGGGGGTCAACCCCTCGGCGGCCGGGGACCGCCCGGGGGGTCAGCCCGACTGGGCGGTCTGGTGCGCGGCCTGCCGGGCGGCCAGCGCGGCGTTGAACCGGGTGAGCAGCGCGCAGAACGTGTCGCGCTCCTCCTCGTTCCACCCGTCGGTGACCTGCGTCATCAACTCCCGCCGTGAGGCACGGACCTCGTCCAGCCGGGCCTGGCCGCGCGGGGAGAGCTGGAGGACGACCGCGCGGCCGTCCTCGGGATGCGAGGTCCGCTTGACGAGGCCGGTGTCCACCAGCGGCGCGACCTGCCGGGTCACGGTGGACGAGTCGATCCCCATCCCGGCGGCCAGCGCCTTGACGCCCATCGGCCCTTCCCGGTCCAGCCGGTTCAGCAGCAGGTATGCCGCCCGGTCCATGGAGTTGCGCACCTGGCCCACCCCGCCGAGGCGGGTCTGCTCGGCGCGGCGGGCGAATACGGCGACCTGGTGCTGAAGTGTGTCGAGAACGTGTTCGGGACCCGGGTTTTCCGGGGCAGCGCCCCCGGAAGGAGACGAGGCAGTCGTCATGTCCTGAGGGGGCATGGCCGGGGGCTCTCTTCGTGCGGTGTCGGATGGGTGGGGGACAGAGTACGCGGCCCCGGGGCAACGCGTACCAGCGCTGCACAAACCTGCGGACACCGGCGCAGGACGGCCCGGTAGCGGCGGCCGGCGCCCTTCTCAGCTGCAAGACTTACGGTATGAACTTCGCGTCGCCCGGCCGCTTTCCCCCGCTGATCCTCGATGATGTGCGCGGGGCGCAGAAGATGCTCTCCGGGGTTTCCAAGGTCACCCCGCTGGAGGGCAGCCGCCATCTGAGCGCACTGGTGGGCGCGCCCGTCCTGTTCAAGTGCGAGAACCTCCAGCGGACCGGTTCGTTCAAACTGCGGGGCGCGTACGTACGCATCTCCGGTCTGACACCGGTCGAACGCGCCGCGGGCGTCGTGGCCGCCAGTGCCGGAAACCATGCGCAGGGTGTCGCGCTCGCGTCTGCGCTGCTCGGCGTACGCTCCACGGTCTTCATGCCGGTCGGCGCGCCGCTGCCGAAGGTCGCGGCGACCCGTGAGTACGGGGCCCGGGTGCGGCTGCACGGCACGGTCGTGGACGAGACCCTGGCCGCGGCGCAGGAGTACGCGCGCGAGACCGGCGCGGTCTTCATCCACCCCTTCGACCACGCCGACATCATCGCGGGGCAGGGCACGGTGGGCCTGGAGATCCTGGAGCAGTGCCCCGAGGTCCGCACGATCGTCGTCGGGGTCGGCGGCGGCGGGCTCGCGGCCGGGATCGCGGTCGCGGTCAAGGCGGTCAGGCCCGATGTGCGGATCGTCGGCGTGCAGGCGGCCGGCGCCGCCTGCTACCCGCCGTCCCTGGCGGCCGGTCGTCCCGTCTCGATCGGCTCGCTCCAGACGATGGCCGACGGCATCAAGGTCGGGCGCCCCGGTGACGTGCCGTTCGGCCTGGTCCAGGACCTGGTGGACGAGGTGCGTACGGTCTCCGAGGACGAGCTGTCCAGCGCCCTGCTGCTCTGTCTGGAGCGGGCCAAGATGGTGGTCGAGCCGGCCGGGGCGAGCCCGGTGGCCGCCCTGCTCAGCGACCCGAAGTCGTTCCACGGGCCCGTGGTGGCCCTGCTCTCCGGCGGCAATGTGGACCCGCTCCTGATGCAGCGCATCCTGACCCACGGCATGGCGGCGGCCGGCCGCTATCTGAGCCTGCGGCTGCGGCTGACGGACCGCCCCGGCGCGCTGGCCACCCTGCTCGGCGTGCTCTCGGTGGCCGACGCCAACGTCCTGGACGTGAGCCACGCCCGCACCGACCCCCGGCTCGGCCTCACCGAGGCGGAGGTGGAACTGCACCTGGAGACCAAGGGCCCCGAGCACTGCGAGGACGTGAAGGCGGCGCTGCGCGAGGCGGGCTACCGGGTGATGGAGTGACGGCCCGCGGCCGCGCGGACCGGACGCTTGTGAGTCGCGATGTATCGCGATACTGTGCGTGCGCCCGGTCCGGCGGACCCACGTTCGGCTTGTGTGTTCACCGGGCGCGGTACTACGGGCAAATCTAGGATCTGTGAGGCAGCCACCCGAACGCACTGGGGGAATCCCTTATGCCAGGCGCCATCTACGCCGAAGGGCTCGTGAAGACCTTCGGAGACGTACGAGCACTCGGCGGTGTCGACCTGGACGTGCCCGAAGGCACCGTCCTCGGACTCCTGGGCCCCAACGGGGCCGGCAAGACGACCGCCGTACGCGTCCTGACGACGCTGCTCAAGCCCGACAGCGGCAGCGCCTTCGTCGCGGGTATCGACGTGCTGAAGAACCCCAACGAGGTACGGCGCTCGATCGGGCTCTCCGGCCAGTTCGCCGCCGTCGACGAATACCTGACCGGCCGCGAGAACCTCCGCATGGTCGGCCAGCTCTACCAGATGAGCGGGCGCGCGGCGAAGGTCCGGGCGGGGGAGCTGCTGGAGCGGTTCAACCTGGCCGACGCGGCCGACCGCCCCGCCAAGACGTACTCCGGCGGCATGCGCCGCCGCCTCGACCTCGCCGCCGCCCTCGTCGTCTCCCCGCCGGTCATGTTCATGGACGAGCCGACCACCGGCCTCGACCCGCGCAACCGGCAGCAGCTCTGGGACGTCATCCAGGAACTGGTCGCCGGCGGTACGACCCTGCTGCTGACCACGCAGTACCTGGAGGAGGCGGACCACCTCGCCCACGACATCTGCGTGATCGACCACGGCAGGGTCATCGCCCGGGGCACATCCGACCAGCTCAAGGCCCGCACCGGCGGCGAGCGCGTCGAGGTCGTCGTGCACGAGCCCGACCAGATCGAACCAGCCCGCGCCGTCCTCACCCGGCTCGGCAAGGGCGAGACCGCAGTCCTCCCGCACATGCGCAAACTGACCGTCCCGGTCGACGGCGGCGCCAAGCTCCTCGCCGAGGTCATCCGGGAACTCGACGGTCTGGGCGTGGAGATCGACGACATCGGACTGCGCCGCCCCACCCTCGACGACGTGTTCATCTCCCTCACCGGCCACGCCGCCGAACAGCAGAAGAGCGACGAGAACGCCGGGGACGGCGAGGGCGGGACGGCCGAGCCGGCCACCGGCGCCCGGACGGAGGCAGAGAAGTGAGCGCCCTCACCCAGACGAGCACGGCCCCGGTCGCACGCTCCGGCGGCGGCATCGGCCAGTCCGTACGCGACTCGCTGGTCATCGCCCGCCGCAACCTGATCCGCATGACCCGGATCCCCGAGATGGTCATCTTCGGGCTCATCCAGCCGATCATGTTCGTGGTGCTGTTCACGTACGTCTTCGGCGGGTCCATCAAGGTCGGCGGCACGATCTCGCCGCAGGCCTACCGCGAGTTCCTGATGGCCGGCATCTTCGCCCAGACCGTCACCTTCGCCACCGCGGGCGCGGGGGCGGGCATCGCGGACGACATGCACAAGGGGCTGATCGACCGCTTCCGGTCCCTGCCCATGACCCGGGGCGCCGTCCTGACCGGACGCACCCTCGCCGACCTCGTGCAGACCGCGCTCACGCTCGTCGTCCTCGCGGGCGTCGCGCTGATCGTCGGCTGGCGCACCCACGAGAACATCGGCAAGGTGCTGCTGGGCTTCCTCCTGCTGCTCCTGCTCGGCTACGCGTTCTCCTGGATCGGCGCGCTGATCGGCCTCACCGTCCGCACCCCGGAGGCGGCCACATCCGGCGGGCTGATCTGGCTCTTCCCGCTCACGTTCATCTCGAACGCCTTCGTGGACGCCAACCAGATGCCGACGTTCCTGCGCTACATCGCCGAGTGGAACCCGTTCAGCGCCACCGTGCAGGCCTGCCGGGTCCTCTTCGGGAACCTGCCGGAGGGCTTCGTCACACCCGACGCCTGGCCCATGCAGCACCCGATCATCGCCTCGGTCGTGTGGTCCGTGGTGATCCTCGCGGTCTTCCGGACCCTCGCGGTCCGCAAGTACCGCTCGGCGGCCTAGGAGGTCCCTGCCGCACAGCGGGAAGCCCCGGCCGTCGACGGCCGGGGCTTCCCGCTGTCCGCGTCTGCGGTGCGCGGCGGTGGATCAGCCGGTGTACGGCTTCGCCGACAGGATCTTCACCGTGGCGGTCTTGCCGTTCGGCAGCTCGTATTCGGCGCTCTCGCCCATCTTCTTGCCGTTCACGCCGGTGCCGAGCGGCGACTGCGGCGAGTACGTCTCGATGTCGCCGCTGGCGTACTCGCGGGAGGCCAGGAGGAAGGTCACCGTGTCGTCGTCATCGCCGTCGAAGGCGATCGTCACGACCATGCCGGGCTCGACCACGCCGTCGTCGGCCGGCGGCTCGCCGACCTTCGCGTGCTCGAGGAGCTGGGTCAGCTGGCGCACCCGGAGCTCCATCTTGCCCTGCTCCTCCTTGGCCGCGTGGTACCCGCCGTTCTCGCGCAGGTCCCCCTCCTCACGGGCCGCCGCGATCTTGACGGCGATCTCCGTGCGCGCGGGACCAGACAGGTGCTCCAGCTCGGCCTTGAGCTGGTTGTACGCCTCCTGCGTGAGCCAGGTGACGTTTTCGCTGGTCTGGGTCACAGGGTGCTCCTCGTCGGTACTGGGAATACAAAGCAACGCCCTACCCGGGAAGCATGCGCTCCTACGGGTGGGCGAAACCACGAGCCTAACAATTCACCGGGAAAAGGGGGAGAAGGTAAAAGACCCGACCGAGGAAAGCGCAGGTCAGGTCCTGTTAAGTGAGGTTACGACGGGCGTGCTGCGGTCAACGCGGTGCCCCGCCGTCGTCCGTGCAGCCGAGCAGCTCGACGGCGGTCGCCCGGGACGTCGTGCGCAGGGTCAGGACGCGGTCGATCCGGCTGCTGTCGCCGTCGAAACGGAAGTCCTTGCGGGCGACCTCCGTACCGTCCTCGCGCTGCGCGCGCACCGTGCAGTACCCCTGGGCGTCCCGGTCCTTGCGCACCTCCAGATGCACCTCGGCCTTGCCGTCCGAGACCACCTTGAACTTGATCATCTCGGCACTGAGGCCCTGACCTGCCACGTAGTCGTACCCGATCCAGCCGACCACACCCAGCAGCACGGCGCCGAGCACCCCGCCGACGACCTTGAGCTTGCGATCCGCGCGCTGGTTCGCGGAGCGGCCGTAGCGGTTCTCGGGAAGCGCCTCGCGCACCGCCGTCATGATCGTTCCTCCCGTACCGGGGATCGAGGAATTTTCCACCCCCCGGTTCGGTCACTATAGAAGTTGCACTTCGCGACCAATCACTGAGGATCGAGTCTTGACTGAGCAGCTTCGACTGATGGCCGTACACGCTCACCCCGACGACGAGTCGAGCAAGGGCGCGGCCACCATGGCCAAGTATGTGTCCGAGGGGGTGGACGTGCTGGTCGTGACCTGCACGGGAGGCGAGCGCGGCTCCATCCTCAACCCGAAACTCCAGGGCGACGCGTACATCGAGGAGAACATCCACGAGGTGCGCAGGAAGGAGATGGACGAGGCGCGGGCGATCCTGGGCGTCAAGCAGGAGTGGCTCGGCTTCGTCGACTCCGGGCTGCCCGAGGGCGACCCGCTGCCGCCGCTGCCCGACGGCTGCTTCGCGCTGGAGGACGAGACCGTCGCCGCGGGCCGCCTCGTCGCGAAGATCCGCGCGTTCCGGCCGCAGGTCATCACCACGTACGACGAGAACGGGGGCTACCCGCACCCCGACCACATCATGACCCACACCATCTCGATGATCGCCTTCGAGGGCGCCGCCGACACCGAGAAGTTCCCCGAGGCGGAGTTCGGCCCGGCCTGGACGCCGCGGAAGCTCTACTACAACCAGGGCTTCAACCGTCCCCGCACGGTCGCCCTGCACGAGGCGCTGCTGGCCCGCGGACTGGAGTCCCCGTACGCGGACTGGCTGGAGCGCTGGAAGGAGTTCGAGCGCGCCGAACGCACGCTGACCACGCACGTTCCGTGCGCGGACTTCTTCGAGATCCGCGACAAGGCGCTGATCGCGCACGCCACGCAGATCGACCCGGAGGGCGGCTGGTTCCGCGTCCCGATGGAGATCCAGCAGGAGGTCTGGCCGACGGAGGAGTACGAGCTGGCGAAGTCTCTGGTCGATACCTCCCTCCCCGAGAGCGACCTCTTCGCGGGCATCCGCGACAATGCCTGATATGTACGCGACTCAGGCACTGACGCACCTCGTCCCGCTCGCCGAGGAACTCGACAAGAACAAGGTGACCCCCGGGGTCCTCGGCTTCATCGTCTTCGCGGCGCTCGCCGTGGGCGTGTGGCTGCTGATGAAGTCGATGAACCGGCACATGGGGCGGGTGGACTTCGAGGAGACGCCGGAGCCGCCGGAACCGGCCGAGCCGGTGGCCGGGGCCGCGAACCGGAAGTAGGGGCGGGCGGCACCGGGTGGTGCCGCCGCGCCCCTCGTGCCGTCCGGTACCGGGTGGTGCCGCCGCGCCCCTCGTGCCGTCCGGCGGGGTGTTCTCCGGCGCCGGACGGGCCGGAAACGATGCCCTCGGTCGCCGGGCGGGCCGGGCTCGCCCGGCGTCAGGCCGTGTCCGGGACCGGCACACCCATGATTTCCCGGGCCCGGCGCGACGGGGTCAGGCCCAGGTGCCAGGCCTGCCAGCCCGTCTCCAGGTCCACGCCCCGGTCCAGGATCACGCGGTACGCCTCCGCGCAGTCGTCCACCTTGCCGTCACGGGCCGGGTGGCCGGCCGCGACGAGGTCGGCCAGCTCCTGCTGCGCCACCACCGTGCCCACCTCGATGCCGCCGGGTGAGGCGTACGGCAGCAGCGTGCAGCGCAGGAAGCGGCCCCAGTCGGCGCCCCGCGCGTCGCCGTACGACTCGAACAGCGCGACCGCCTCGCCGCACAGCTCCAGGGCCTGGGGCGCCCGCTGGTTGCCCGCGTCGATCAGCGCCAGCTCCAGGCAGGCCCACGCCTCCCCGTGGGCGACTCCGATGCGCCGGAAGTCGGCGCGGGCGTCCACCAGCAGCTGGCGGGCGAAACCGGAATTGCGCAGGTTGCCCGTCTGCGCGGCCCGCTGGTCGCGGGTGACGCGCCCCGAGTGGTGCCGGGCGCACGCGAGACCGTAGACGTCCCGCATCCGCGAGAACATCGTGCGGGCCCGCTCCAGCTGCCGTACGGCCTGCACGGTGTCACCGGCCTCCTCCAGCGCCTGGCCCAGGTAGTACAGCGTCCAGGCCTCGCCGCGCGCGTCCTCGTTGTCCCGGTGACGGGCCAGCGCCGCGTTCAGCTGCTCGGCCGCCGGGTCGGCGTCCCCGGCCAGCAGCCGGGCGCGGGCCAGCTGGGTCATCGCCCACGCCTCGCCGCGTTCGTCCCGGGTCCGCCCGTACAGATCGAGGGCGATGCGCAGCGCGGCCTCGGCCCGCTCCACATCGCCCAGGCGCAGCCGGACCTGGCCCAGCTGGAACCGCGTCCACGCCTCGCCGTGCAGCGACTCGCCCTCGCGGTGCAGGACCAGCGCGGTGTCCAGGAGCGTGACCGCCTCGGCCAGGTTGCCCCGGTCGCGTTCGACGGCGGCCAGCGCGTGCATCGACCAGGCCCGGTCCTCGTCCTGCCCGGCCGCCGACTGGAGCCGCATCGCCTCGCGGAGCCGGGCCGACGCCTCGGTCAGGTTCCCCTGGTGGTGCAGGGTGATACCCAGCGAGCACAGCGCCAGGGCCGTACCGGAGTCGTTCTGCGCCTCCCGGTAGAGGCCGACGACGGAGGACAGGGTCGTCCGGGCCTTGTCCAGCTCGCCGAGCTGGCGGGCCGCGATGCCGGTACGCCACTGCACCGACCGCTCCAGCAGCCCCTGGTCGACCGCCTGCGTCAGCTCGCTTATCTCGCCCAGCCGGTACAGGTCGCCGCGCAGCAGGCAGTAGTCGCACAGCGCGCCGAGCAGCGCGAGCACGGCGCCCTGGTCGACGCCCTCGGCGTGCCGCAGCGCGGAGGTGATGAAGCTCGACTCGTCGTCCAGCCAGCGCAGCGCCGCGTCCAGCGAACTGAAGCCGTGCGAGCCGAACTGCCCGGCCCGGGTGGACATCTTGCCGTCCACCATCCGGATCACCGCACCGGCCAGCTCCGCGTAGTTCGCGATGAGCCGTTCCTGCGCGGCCGCGCGCTCGGCCGGCTCCTCCTCGTCCAGCAGCCGGGCCAGGGCGAAGCCACGCACCAGGTCGTGCAGCCGGTAGCGGGAGCCGCGTACGTGGTCCAGCAGCCCGGCCCCGGACAGCGCCGTCAGCAGCCGGCCGGCCTCCTGCTCGTCGGCGGAGAGCAGGGCGGCTGCCGCCGCCGCGCCCAGGCTCGCCCGGCCGGCCAGGGCGAGCCGCCGCAGCAGCCGTCTGGCCTGCTCGGACTGGTCGGTGTAGCGCAGCCACAGGGCGCGCTCGACGGGCGGCACCGGGCCGTAGGCGGAGAGGTCGGCCGCCAGCGCGCCCGCGGTACGCGCTCCGAGCGAGGAGCCCGCGACCCGCAGCGCCAGCGGCAGCCCGCCGCACAGGTCGGTGATGGCCTCGCTCGACGGATAGTCGTACGGCCCCGGCTCCGGCTCCTGCGACACCGAGCGCAGCAACTCCTCCGCGCCCGCCGGATCGAGCGCCCCGACCTCCAGCCGGTGCACCCACGCGGGCAGCGAATCGGGCAGGTCGAGCGGCTCGCGGGCGGTCACGAGGACCAGGCTGTCCGAGCGCTCCGGGATCAGCGTGGCCACCTGCGCCGCGTCGCTCGCGTCGTCCAGGACGATCGTCACGGCGGTGCCGGTCAGATGCTGGTGGTAGAGCTCGCCGAGCCGGCGCACCTGCTGCTCGGCGGACGAGCTGTCGCGGAACAGCAGCTGCTCGCGGGGTGCGCCCAGCCGGTTCAGCAGATGCAGCAGCGCGTCCCGGGTCGGCAGCGGGGCCTCGCCGTCCGCGCCGCCGCGCAGGTCGACCACGCACGCGCCCCGGAACTGGTCCCTCAGATCGTGCGCCGCCCGCACCGCGAGCGTGGTGCGCCCGGCGCCCGGCGGGCCGTGCAGCACGACGACGGTCGGCTTCGTCTCCGTCGACGCGCGGGCCGCGTGCACCCACTGGCCGATCCGGGCCAGTTCCGCCCGCCGCCCCGCGAACCCGTCGCCCACCTGGGGCAGATGACCGAACGACTGCTCCAGGAGCGAGCGCTTCCGGGCGGCCGCGCTGCGGTCCCCGCCGCGCAGTGGCGTACGCGCCTTGGCCGCGGCCTTCTTCGCAGGGGTGCGGGTGGCGGCGGTGAGCATGCGCTGCTGGTCGAGGAACGGGCGTACGCCCCGTACCTCCAGCGCCGCCAGCCACTGGAGGCGCAACTGCTCCGGCCCGCCCGGCCGGCCCGCGGCCCCGGCCCGGCGGTATGCGGCCGGCCAGTGCGAGGCGGTGGCCTTCGCGATGGTGGCGGTGGTGCCGGCGACCGCGACGACCGCCCCGGCGCCGAGCGCGAGCCCGGACGCCGTACCGAGCGCCACATCGGCCCCGAACGCGGCGGCCGCGGCGACCCCCGTGACCAGTAACGGCGCCGACAGGGTCTCCCGGTTGAAACGGTTCCCGGCCCGCAGTCCCTCCGCCGCGTCGAGCGCCTGGAGATAGGCCGCGTACTCCTCGGCCGCGCCGGCCGCCATGGTGTCGAGGGCGGCCCGCGCACGGGTCATCAGGACGGCGGAATCGGTCCGCCCCCCGGTGCGCCGCACCTCCTCCTCGACGGCCCGTACCAACAGCCGTTCGGCGTCCGCCCGGTGGCTGTCCCGCATCCGCATATGTCCCCCTCGGTTCTCGTCCGCGGAGCGGCCCGGTCCCCGGCCGCCCCATGAGCCAGTCTCCTGCCTGCGGCCGGAGGGCGACAGAGAGTCTGCGAGACTGCGCCGACACCCGTTCGGAGGAATCGGAGCGCAGGAGACATGACGGACCGTGGCGACGGCGGACCGGCGCAGGGACCGGCCGCGTGTTCCGACGCCGAGCTGACGGCCGCGGTCCGCGCCGACGGTGACACCGCGTCGACCGCCGAGCTCTACCGGCGTCACGCCCCCGCCGTCCAGCGGTACGCCCGTGCCTGCTGCCGCGACCCGCACACCGCGGAGGACCTCGCCTCGGAGGCGTTCGCCCGTACCGTCCAGGCGGTCCGGGGCGGCAGGGGCCCCGTGGACGCGTGGCGCCCCTACCTGCTGACCGTCGTGCGGAACACGGCCGCCGAGTGGGCCGAAGGCACCCGCCGGGTCGACCTCACCCCCGGGTTCGGTGCCTGGTTCGACGCGGTGGCGCGCCGGGGCGGGCCGGACCGGGTGAGCGCCGAGGAGACCGGCGAGGACCGGGTGGTGCGGGCGGAGACCGGGGGTGTCGTCGCACACGCCTTCCGCTCGCTGCCCGAACGCTGGCGCGCGGTGCTCTGGCACTCCGTCGTGGAGGAGGAACCGACGGCAAGGGTGGCGACCCTGCTGGGCCTCACCCCCAGCGGCGTGGCCTCGCTGACCGCCCGCGCCAGGGAAGGGCTGCGGGAGGCGTTTCTGGCGGCGCACGCCGGGCAGGGCGCGGCCGACGAGGAGTGCCGCCGGTACGGGGCCCGGCTCGCCGCCGCCGTCCGGCGCTCGCGCCCGCGCCGGGACGTCGAGCTGGACCGGCACCTGGAGAGCTGCGTCCGTTGCCGGGCGGCGGCGCGCGAGCTGGTCGACCTCAACCAGCGGCTGCGGTCGGTGCTTCCCGCCGCGGTGCTGCTGTTCGGAGCGCCCGCGTATCTGGCCTCGCGCGGGGCCTCCGCGGCGGCGGGTGCGGGTGGCACGGGGGGTGGGGCCGGTGGTGCGGGTGCCGCGGGGGTGAAGGCCGGCGTGCTGGCGGTGGCGTCGTCGGCCGTGCTGTTCGGGGGATGGCTGCTGTGGCCGGGTGGTGGGGAGGCGGAGGGGGAGCGGCCGCCGGTGGTGGTGCGCGACGCGCCGGCCGTCTCCGTAACCCCGCAGACACCGTCCGCTTCTGCTTCCGTCTCCCCTTCCTCGTCTTCCTCGTCCGCTCTGCCGTCCGCGACGGCTGCGAGCACGTCTCCGCCTTCCCCTTCCGCTTCCGTGCAGCTGCCGGTCGCGGACGCGTTCGGCGGGCCCAGCAGTCTGCGGTTCGTGTCGACCGGTGCCTGCATGGAGATCCCCGGCGGTACGCGGCAGGCGGGCGCGCGTCCGGTGGAGGCGGTGTGCGACGGCGGGGCGTACCAGCGGTGGGTGCTGCTGGAGCCGTTCGCGGGCGACCGGGCGCGGGCGCAGGTACGCAATGAGGCGACGGGGCTGTGTCTGACGCGTTCCGGGAGCACGGAGGACCACGCGGAGGTGACGCAGCTGGCCTGCGACGCCACCCGGAGCACCCAGCTGTGGAACCTGTGGACCGACGAGCCCAAGGGCCAGATCGCCCTGCGCGATGCCGAGGGTGCGCGCTATCTGGGCCTGGTGGAATGGCCGAAGGCGGACAAGGGTGAGGCGCACGGCACGGCGCTGGGGACGACGCGGTACTACTACGCCTCCGACTCGATGAGGTTCCGCTTCGACCCGGTGCTGCTCGCTGGGGACTGAGCGCGCCTTTCCTCCGTACCCCCGACCCGCCAACGTAAAGAACAGGCAAAGTCGCGGGACGGTGCCGGGCCGGCGCCCTCCCTTCCTTCGGAAGCACATCCGAAGGAAAAGGACCCCATGAAGAATTCCGCCCTTGGCCGCATCGCTCTGGTCTGCGGCGCCGCCGCGCTCGCCGGCGGCGTCGTCCCCGCCACGGCCCACGCGGACGATGCGACGGTGGAGAGGAAGATCCTCCCTGTCCTGGTCGAGTTCAGCGACAGCGCCTTCCAGCACCCGGACGAGGTGAAGGCCAGTACGCCCGCCACGTACTTCGGTACGGGGAAGGACTCGGCCGCCTCGTTCTTCAAGGAGATGTCGCGCGGGAAGTTCGCCTATGTGCCGGCCGCCGGGGAGCAGGCCGTTGGCCCGGTCAAGCTGTCGATGAGCGCGGCGGGTTGCGACTACAACAAGATCAACACCCTCACCCAGGAGGCGCTGGCCGCGCAGGGCCTGGTGCGCGGCGAGGACTACGAGAGCCTGTCGGTGATCTTCCCGGCGCAGAAGACCGGCTGCGCCTGGGCCGGCCTCGGCTCGGTCCCCGGCCCGTACACCTGGATCAACCTGTACGGCACCGCGAGCGGCCTCGGCGTCGTGGGCCACGAACTCGGCCACAACCAGGGCTTCGGCCACCAGGGCCGGGCCATGTGCACCGACGGTGACCTCGTCGACTGCGAGACCGACGGCACCAGCGCCAAGTCGATCATGGGCGGGGGCGGCCCGGAGGCCGGCTTCTCGGCCCCCGAACTGATCCGCGCCGGCTGGCTCTCCGGCACCGAGGCCGTCAAGGTCACCGCCTCGGGCACGTACACCCTGCGCTCGCTGCACGGCGAGGGCACCGGGACGCGCGCCCTGGACATCCCGATGGGCGAGGACCGCCTCGTCGTCGAATACCGCCACGCCGCGGGGACCGTGGACGGCCGCATCGAGGGCGTCCACGCCTACCGGGTGCCCAAGGGGGCCTACGGCTCCTCCTCGCTGATCGACCTCACCGAGGAGAACGAGACGGCCGGCAACTCCGCCCCGGCCGACGCGGACGCCGTCACCACCCTCACCGACAAGGCGAGCAAGGTGTCCGTCGCGGTCCTGTCCTCGGGCAACGGCAAGGCCACGGTGGAGGTGGCCCTCAACGGCGAGAGCCTGACCGGCAAGACCTCGGACGAGGCGTCAGGTGAGACCACGAAGCCCGCGGCGAACCCGAAGCACACGGGTTCCGACACCGACGCCGGTGACGGCCTTCCCGCCTCGGCCCCCGACACCAAGTCCGCCGGCTCCACCCCGGCCCCCACCTCCGACGCCTCCCAGGACCTCGCCGCCACCGGCGCCGGCCCCGGCACCCTCCCCCTGATCGGGGCGGGCGCCGCCCTGGTCGTGGTCGGCGCGCTGGTCGTCCTCAGCCGCCGCAAGCGCGCGTGAAGCAGGGGGCGCGGGCGCGGCTACGGGTGGTCTTGGCGGATCCGTAGCCGCGCCCGTGCCCCGCCGCACGAGGGGATCACGTCACCGGCCCTCCTTCGGCGGCTCCCTCGGGTACCGCTCAAGGATCTTCCCCGCACTGTTCACCCGCATGTGCGCGGTGCCGTACGCGTCGCTGACGTACAGCGAGAGGGCGGGGCCCTTGAGGTCCGGGGAGTACTCCAGGATCAGGTGGCTGCGTTCGGCGTCCTTGATGCCCAGCTCGGCCTGGGCCCTGGGCCACAGGTCGGTCAGCAGGTCCCAGTCGAACGCGGCCATGTCGAGGGCGTCGGCTCTGCTGACGACGCCGGCCGGGCCCCCGCCCTCCACCCCGTCGCCCCGGTAGTCGTAACCGGCCCGGAGGTCGGGCCGGTCCTTGCGCTGGACGCTGACCGACACCAGGTATCCGTGCGCCGACATGCCTCCGACGACGGTGCCGCCGATCTTCTCCTTCAGCGCCGCCACCGCCTCGCGCATGCCCTTGGGGGTGAGGAAGTAGCCGTCGGACTGATGTTTCGGCCCGGTGGCGCCGGCGGCGGAACCGGCCGTGGTCCCGGCCTTCTCGATGAGGCCGGGCAGGAAGCGCACTCCGGCACCGATCAGCGCCAGTACGACGGCCACCCGTACGAGGGTCATGGCACCGCTCAGGACCCGGCGCGGGGCGACCGACGACAGGCGCGCGCCCTCGCCGGTGTCGTCACCGGTCTCCTCGTGGGCGTCCTCGGATGTGGCCTCGCTGTCGTCCTCGCTCCCGCCCTCGCTCCTGCCCTCGCCGTCGCCGGAGGTCTCCGGCGCGGCGTCGGAGGGCTGCGGTGTGCCGGGGCGCGGGAGGGCCGCCGAGTGGGTGGGCAGGTCGGCGTAGCCGGGCGCGTCCGGTGCGGGCCCGGGTGCGCCGCGCGGGGCTAGGGGGCCCGGCCCCGCGTCGGCGACCGCCCCGCCCACCGTCCCCGCCTCCACCGCCGCGAGGAGCCGGTCCAGCTCCGCGGCGTCCGGCCGGGCGGCGGGATCGCGGCCGAGCAGGGCGGTCAGGACCGGGGCGAGCGCCCCGGCGCGGACGGGCGGCGGCACGGACTCCTCCAGGACCGCGGTGAGCGTCGCCAGAACGGTGTTGCGGCGCAACGGATGGACGCCCTCGACCGCGACGTACAGCAGCATGCCGAGCGACCACAGGTCGGACGCGGGGTCGCCCTCCCGGCCCCGCAGCCGCTCGGGGGCGATGTACTCGGGCGAGCCGATGAGGGCGCCGGTCGTGGTCAGCGTGGACAGCTCGCCCAGCGCGGCGATCCCGAAGTCGGTGAGGACGGGGCTGCCGTCCTCCCGTATGAGCACGTTGGCCGGCTTCACATCGCGGTGCAGGATGCCCGCCGCGTGCGCGGCGACCAGCCCGGCCAGCACCCCCCGCCCCAGCCGGGCCGCTTCGGGCGGCGTCAGCAGCCCCCGCTCCAGCCGGTCGGCGAGCGAGCCGCCCGGTACCAACTCCATGACCAGCCAGGGGAACTGAGGCTCCGGCCCGGTGACGATGTGGAAGATGGTCACCACATGCGGATGCCGCAGCCGCGCGAGCGCACGGGCCTCCCGCAACACCCGCTCCCGCAGCACGGCCGCCTCCGACGAGCCGTTCTCCGCGACCCTCGGATCGAGCGGCCGTACCTCTTTCAGCGCCACCTCACGCCGCAACTCCGTGTCGCGCGCCCGCCACACGAGGCCCATGCCCCCGCCGCCGAGCCGTTCCAGCAGCTCGAACCGGCCGTCGACGAAACGCCGTCCGGCCCCATCCATCGCCATGACGCTCACCCTAAGAAGGCTCGGGGATCTCATCCGTTCCCCCGGGTGACGTCGGGGACCACCGCGGCGGTTGCGGCCCGTCCGCCGCCCGCCCCGCCGATACCGCGGCGACGGGACACGTGAAGAGCACCTCACCGCCTCGATTCGTCAGCTGGAGGAGCCGCGGCGGTCCGGGTGCCTTCGAGCGGGGCGACATCCTTGGCCAGTTCGTTCCAGCGGCCGTTGCCGGGCTGTGCGCCGAGCGGGTGGAAGAGCGGTCGGACGGCCAGTGTCGTACCCGAGAGGTGGTCGCTCTCGAAGGCGACGCCCATGGCGCGGTAGGTGGTGTGTCCGAGAAGGTCGCCCAGGTGCGGCATGTCGATCTCGTAGGCGAAGCGCCGGGCGACGTACAGCAGCACGGCCGACACCTCGCCCGTCAGGAGGGACGTCTCCACCTTCTCGGTGCCCTCCACGCGCTGGCGGGTGGCCTGGCCGACGACGGGTCAGCCGTTGGCGGAGAGCGGTCTGTTCCAAGTGCTCACCGCGGGGGTTCCGGCGGCGGCCGCGGTGCCGGTGCCTGCGAGCACCGATCCGGCGGTCAGGCCGGTGCCCAGCAGGAGGGCCTGACTGCGGGCGATTCCTCGTTGCCTACAGGGTCCCAAGGTCGACCGTGACAGGGAATGGCGCGGCGGCCTTCACGGTGCCGGTGAACACCTCGCCGTCCCGGTAGGCCCGGCTGGCTGGGTCGAGGACGTAGGTGTACACGATCGGGACCCCGGTGGCGGCCTGTTCGACCCGCCAGTAGAAGGGGATGCCGGCCTTGGCGTACTGGTCCACCTTCACGACCCGGTCGGTTGTTTCCGACCCGGGCGACACGACCTCGACGACCAGGAGCACATGCTCCGGGCGAGTCGGCGTGAGGTCGATGGTCTCAGCCCGGTAGACCGTGACGTCCGGACGGCGGTTGGTGAGGGGGACGTCCTGCAGGCGGACGTCGAAGTCCGTGTCGGCGTTCCAGTCCGGGCCCGCGGCGGCGTCCAGGGCGTTGGCCAGGATGCGGGCCAAGCGGTTGTGCCGCTTGGATGCGCTCGGGCTCACGACGACCATCCCGTCCACGATCTCGATGCCGGCGCACTGTTCCTCGGACCAGGAGTCGTACTGCTCCGCGCTGATCTGCGCGTGCATCCACTCGGGCGCCACCATCTCAGCAGTCATGGGGTACCTCCTCCGAGGAGCCTGAGCAGTTCCGGAACTCATTGGGCTCAGCCTACTGTCCTACGGTCACGGGGCACCCGCGTCCGTGCGGTCCCCGTGCCCCGGCCCGGCGCTGTGAGAGGCTGGCTCGCATGAATCGGTTGGCTGGTGTGACCTCGCCGTATCTGCTTCAGCATGCTGACAATCCGGTCGACTGGTGGCCCTGGTCGCCCGAGGCGTTCGAGGAGGCGCGGCGGCGCGATGTGCCCGTGCTGTTGTCGGTCGGCTACTCGTCCTGCCACTGGTGCCACGTCATGGCGCACGAGTCGTTCGAGGACGAGGACACCGCCGCGTACCTGAACGAGCACTTCGTGTCCGTGAAGGTGGACCGCGAGGAGCGGCCCGATGTGGACGCCGTGTACATGGAGGCGGTGCAGGCGGCCACCGGGCAGGGTGGGTGGCCGATGACCGTGTTTCTCACCGCGGACGCGGAGCCGTTCTACTTCGGGACGTACTTCCCGCCCGAGTCCCGGCACGGCATGCCGTCGTTCCGGCAGGTGCTCGAAGGGGTGACGGGGGCCTGGACCGGCCGGCGGGACGAGGTCGGGGAGGTGGCCGGGCGGATCGTGCGGGACCTGTCCGAGCGCAGCCTCGCGCACGGCAGCGACGGGCCGCCCGGGGAGGCGGAGCCGGCGCAGGCGCTGCTGGGGCTGACCCGGGAGTACGACGAGAAGCGGGGCGGGTTCGGCGGGGCGCCGAAGTTCCCGCCGTCGATGGCGCTGGAGTTCCTGCTGCGTCACCACGCCCGAACCGGGGCGGAGGGGGCGTTGCAGATGGCGGCCGACACCTGCGAGGCGATGGCCAGGGGCGGGATCTACGACCAGCTCGGCGGCGGGTTCGCGCGGTACTCCGTGGACCGTGAGTGGGTCGTGCCGCACTTCGAGAAGATGCTCTACGACAACGCGCTGCTGTGCCGCGTCTACGCCCATCTGTGGCGCTCGACCGGGTCGGAGCTCGCCCGGCGGGTGGCGTTGGAGACGGCCGACTTCATGGTCCGCGAACTGCGTACGCCCGAGGGCGGGTTCGCCTCCGCGCTGGACGCCGACAGCGAGGACGCGGACGGCAGGCACGTCGAGGGCGCGTACTACGTGTGGACGCCGGCGCAGCTGCGTGAGGTGCTGGGCGAGGACGACGCCGCGTTCGCCGCGGAGTACTTCGGGGTGACCGGCGAGGGCACCTTCGAGGAGGGTTCCTCGGTGCTTCAGCTGCCCGGGGAGCACGACGATCCGCGCGCCGCCGGCGTACGGGAGCGGCTGCTCGCCGCCCGGGGGGCGCGCCCGCGCCCCGGGCGCGACGACAAGGTGGTCGCCGCCTGGAACGGCCTCGCGATCGCCGCGCTCGCCGAGACGGGGGCCTACTTCGACCGGCCCGACCTCGTCGAGCGCGCCACCGAGGCGGCCGACCTCCTGGTACGGGTGCACATGGGCCCCGTCGCCCGGCTGGTCCGTACCTCGAAGGACGGGCGCGCCGGGGAGCACGCCGGGGTGCTGGAGGACTACGGCGATGTCGCCGAGGGCTTCCTCGCGCTGGCGGCCGTCACCGGGGAGGGCGCCTGGCTGGAGTTCGCCGGGTTCCTGCTCGACATCGTGCTCCAGCACTTCACGGGCGAGGGCGGCCAGCTGTACGACACGGCGGACGACGCCGAGCAGCTGATCCGCCGCCCCCAGGACCCCACCGACAGCGCCACCCCGGCGGGCTGGACCGCGGCGGCCGGCGCGCTCCTCTCGTACGCCGCGCACACCGGCTCCGAGCCCCACCGCGCCGGAGCCGAAGGGGCGCTGGGCGTGGTGAAGGCGCTCGGGCCGCGTGCGCCGCGCTTCATCGGCTGGGGGCTCGCGGTGGCCGAGGCGCTGCTCGACGGGCCGCGCGAGGTGGCGGTGGCCGGACCGGTGGGCGGCGAGCTGCACCGTACGGCCCTGCTGGGGCGGGCGCCCGGCGCGGTCGTCGCGGCGGGGGAGGCGGGCGGGGCGGAGTTCCCGTTGCTGGCGGACCGGCCGATGACGGACGGCGCGCCGACCGCGTACGTGTGCAGGCACTTCGTCTGTGACGCGCCGACGACCGACCCGCAGGCGCTGGCCGACGCCCTGGGCGCCGGCTGATCGGGAGGGCGCCGGACCCGGCGGTGCCCGACCGGCGCGCGGTCAGAGGCGCAGGCCGCCCTCCAGCTCGTCCATCGCCTCGTTGATCATGGCCAGCAGGTCGCCCTCCTGGTTGTGCTCGCCCCAGTACAGCGTGACCTCGCGCAGCGCGCCCAGGACCGCCGCGATGAACACCCGGATGCCCAGGTCGTCCGCGCTGCGGCCGGTGCGGTCGGCGAGGACCCGGGCGAGCACCTTCGCCGTGTCCGACATGGTCTCCGTCATCCGGGCGCGGATCGCGGGGACCTCGACCATCAGCCGGGTGCGCTGGCGCAGCTCCTCGTCGTCGGTGGTGAGGAACGAGGACAGCGCCTCCCGCATCATCAGCCGTACGGACACCAGCGGGGGTTCGTCCGCCGGGCGGCTGCGGAGCACGGCTTCCATGACCGGGTCGTACTCGTCGGTGAGGACGATGTCCTCCTTGGTCGCGAAGTACCGGAACACGGTGCTCGGTGAGACCTCGGCCGCCTCCGCGATCTGCTCGATCGTCGTCGCCTCGTACCCCTGCTCCTGGATGAGGCGGTACGTGGCCTGCCGGATCGCGACCCGGGTCTTGAGCTTCTTGCGCTCGCGCAGCCCCATCGGCTGCGTCTCGGGTGCGGTGAAGGCGGGGATGCGGGGGGTGGCGGCCATGGCCCCATTGTCAGGCATCGGCCGGGGCGGCGGCCACGTCCGGGGACGGGGCCCGCCCCTTGGGCGCCGTCGTCAGGAACGCCCCGACGAGCAGTGCGCCGACCAGGGACGTCGCGGCGATGACCAGCAGGACCAGGCCCATGCCGTGGACGTACGCCGCGTCGGCGGAGTCCGCGAGGTGCCGGGCGCCGAGCCGGGCGGCGACGGCGTGGGCGGCGACGACGGAGTCCCCGGCTGTGCCGGCGGCGGCTGCCGGGAGGCCCGCGGTGTCGAGCCGGGCGGAGTAGGCGCCGGCCAGCAGGCTTCCCAGCAGGGCGATCCCGAGGGCGCTGCCCGTCTGGCGCACGGTCATCAGCAGCCCGGAACCGCTGCCGGCCCGGTCGGCGGGCAGGGCGCCGAGCGCCGCGTCCATGGCGGGCACGACCGCGAAGCCGAAGCCGAGTCCGGCGACGGACAGCCACAGCGCGGTGAAGCCGTAACCGCTGTCGACGGTCGTACGGCTGCCGAGCAGCGCGGCGAAGGCGAGCACGACGAGCCCGGCCGACATGGTGGCGCGGGCGCCGAAACGCTCGGTGACCGGGCTGCCGGCCTTCGCGGCGACGATCAGGCCGCCCATCATCGGCAGCATGCGCAGCCCGGTGCCGAAGGCGTCGTGGCCCAGTACGGCCTGGAGGTAGCCGGGGAGGATGAACATGAGCCCGGCCATCACGAACATGACCAGCGTCGCGGCGAGCGCGCTCAGCAGGAACGGCCGCTGCCGCAGCAGGGTCAGGTCGAGCATCGGGCGGACCGCCTTGCGTTCCCGTACGACGAGGGCGGCGAGCAGGACCGCGCCGCCGGCCAGGGCGGCGAGCACCAGCGGGTCGCCCCAGCCGCGGCCGGGCGCCTCGATGATCGCGTAGATCAGGGTGCCGAGGCCGGCCGCGGTCAGCGCGGTGGAGACGGCGTCGACCCCGGGTGCCGCGGGGTCGCGGGTCTCGGGGAGCAGGAACACGCAGGCGGCGATCCCGATCCCGACCATCGGTATGTTGACCAGGAAGATCGAGCCCCACCAGAAGTGGTCGAGCAGCCAGCCGCCGAGGATCGGACCGAGCGGCATGCCGAGCGCGGAAGCGGCCGAGACGATGCCGACGGCCTTGATCCGGTCCCGTGGTTCGCCGAAGAGCGAGGGCAGGACGGCGAGGGCGAGCGGCATGACGAGCGCGCCGCCGACGCCCATCACGCAGCGGGCGGCCACGACGGCGGGCACCCCGGTGGCGAGGACGCCGACGAGCGAGCCGGCCAGGAAGACACCGAGGCCGGTGATGAGCATCCGGCGGCGGCCGAACCTGTCGCCCAGCAGGCCCGCCGGGAGCATCAGGGCGGCGAACACGACGACGTAGGAGTCGGCCATCCACTGCTGTTCGCCCGTGGTGGCGCCGAGATCGCGGGCCATCGTCGGCAGCGCCACGTTGAGGATCGTCATGTCGAAGCCGAGGACGAGCATGCTCGCCACGAGCGCGCCCAGGGCCCACCAGCGTCGGTTCACGGCCCACTCCTTTGATAGTTGCCGTCAAGTGATGCATTCAGTCAAGTGATGTGTTCAGTCAAGTGACAGTAACTCTCAAAAGATGGCCGATGTCAAAGAGGGGTGCTCCGCCGGGCGCACGCGAAAGGGCCGCGGCTCGGAAGCCGCGGCCCTTGTCCAGGAGGGGGAGGTTCAGCTGTGGTTGTACGCCACCAGGGAGATGCCGACGTAGTGCACGACGAAGGCCGCCAGGGTCAGCGAGTGGAAGACCTCGTGGAAGCCGAACCAGCGCGGTGACGGGTTCGGCCGCTTGATGCCGTAGATGACGCCGCCCACGCTGTAGAGGACCCCGCCGACGACGACCAGCACCAGCACCGCGATCCCGCCGGTCCGCATGAAGTCCGGCAGGAAGAAGACCGCCGCCCAGCCCATCGCGATGTAGCAGGGCGTGTAGAGCCAGCGCGGGGCGCCGACCCAGAACACCCGGAAGGCTATGCCCGCGACCGCAGCCGCCCAGACCGCCCACAGGAGCGGGGTGCCGGTGGACTTCGGCAGGAGGAGCAGGGTGAGCGGGGTGTAGGTGCCCGCGATGATCAGGAAGATGTTCGCGTGGTCGAGCCGGCGCAGTACGGCTTCGCCGCGCGGACCCCACGTGCCGCGGTGGTAGACCGCGCTCACGCCGAAGAGCAGGCACGCCGTCAGGATGTAGATCGCGCAGGCTATCCGGCCCCGGGTGCTGTCCGAGAGGGCGATGAGCACGGCGCCGGCGACGACCACGGCCGGGAACATCCCGGCGTGCAGCCAGCCGCGCATCTTCGGTTTGAGCGGGGCGTCGGCGGGGGTGGCCGGGCGCGCTCCGGTGGAGTCGCGTGCGGCGGCTGCGGCAGTCATTCCCGCATCGTACCTACGCCACCGTAGGTACGGGATACGGGCCGGAACCGAGTGTCGATGCTCACGTGGGCGGCCCTCTGGACATATGGGCAAAACGGCCGGATGATCAAATGAGTGCGGTCGGCACCGGATGAGCGCCAGGGGAATTCGAAGGGGTATACGCATCCGGGTCGCGGCCCCCACGGGGCACCAGAGCACCAAACAGAAGACACCCTCACCAAGGAGCGATCGTGGCGCGCGACATCGCGGCTCCCCTCACTGTTCCCACCAGCCACCAGGAGCTCGTCTCCTGGGTGGATGAGATCGCAGCACTCACCGAACCGGACCGCGTGGTCTGGTGCGACGGTTCCGAGGCCGAGTACGAGCGCCTGTGCGGGGAGCTCGTGGCCAAGGGCACGTTCACCGAACTCGACGAGATCAAACGCCCGAACTCCTACTACGCGGCCTCCGACCCGAGCGACGTCGCCCGCGTGGAGACCCGGACGTTCATCTGCTCCGAGAAGGAGGAGGACGCCGGCCCGACCAACCACTGGAAGGACCCCGCCGAGATGCGGGACATCTTCGTGGGCGAACAGGGCGTCTTCCGCGGCTCGATGCGCGGCCGGACCATGTACGTCGTGCCCTTCTGCATGGGCCCGCTCGGCTCCCCGCTCTCCGCGATCGGCGTCGAGATCACCGACTCCGCGTACGTCGCCGTCTCGATGCGCACCATGACGCGCATGGGGCAGCCGGTGCTCGACGAGCTCGGGGCGGACGGCTTCTTCGTGAAGGCCGTCCACACCCTGGGCGCGCCCCTGGCCGAGGGCCAGGAGGACGTTCCGTGGCCGTGCAACTCCACCAAGTACATCTCGCACTTCCCCGAGGACCGCGAGATCTGGTCCTACGGCTCCGGCTACGGCGGCAACGCCCTGCTCGGCAAGAAGTGCTACGCGCTGCGCATCGCCTCGGTCATGGCGCGCGACGAGGGCTGGCTCGCCGAGCACATGCTGATCCTGAAGCTCACGCCGCCGCGCGGTGAGTCGAAGTACGTGGCGGCCGCGTTCCCGAGCGCCTGCGGCAAGACGAACCTCGCCATGCTGGAGCCCACCATCTCCGGCTGGACCGTGGAGACCATCGGGGACGACATCGCGTGGATGCGGTTCGGCGAGGACGGCCGGCTGTACGCGATCAACCCCGAGGCCGGCTTCTTCGGCGTCGCGCCCGGCACCGGCGAGCACACCAACGCCAACGCCATGAAAACGATGTGGGGCAACTCCGTCTTCACCAACGTCGCGCTCACCGACGACGGCGACGTCTGGTGGGAGGGCATGACCGAGGAGCCGCCCGCGCACCTCACGGACTGGAAGGGCAACGACTGGACCCCCGCGTCCGACACGCCCGCCGCCCACCCCAACGCCCGCTTCACCGTTCCGGCCGGGCAGTGCCCGATCATCGCGCCCGAGTGGGAGGACCCGAAGGGCGTGCCGATCTCGGCCATCCTCTTCGGCGGCCGCCGCGCCTCCGCCGTCCCGCTGGTCACCGAGTCCTTCAACTGGCAGCACGGTGTCTTCCTCGGAGCCAACGTCGCCTCCGAGAAGACCGCCGCCGCCGAGGGCAAGGTCGGCGAGCTGCGCCGCGACCCGTTCGCCATGCTGCCGTTCTGCGGCTACAACATGGGCGACTACATGAACCACTGGCTCAAGGTCGGCGCGGACAAGCCGGACCAGTCGAAGCTGCCGAAGATCTACTACGTGAACTGGTTCCGCAAGAACGACGCGGGCAAGTTCGTCTGGCCCGGCTTCGGCGAGAACAGCCGCGTCCTGAAGTGGATCGTCGAGCGGCTGGAGGGCAAGGCGGAGGGCGTCGAGACCCCGATCGGCATCCTGCCCGCCGAGGGTTCCCTCGACACCGAGGGCCTGGACCTCTCCGAGGCCGACCTCGACTTCCTGCTCAAGGTCGACAAGGAGGTCTGGCGCGAGGAGGCGGCCCTGGTCCCCGAGCACCTCAACACCTTCGGCGACCACACGCCGAAGGAGCTGTGGGACGAGTACCGCGCCCTGGTCCAGCGCCTGGGCTGAGCGCCTTCCGTACGCACGATGACGGCCCCCGCCACCCGGAGCGATCCGGGCGGCGGGGGCCGTCGGCGTACCCGACTCCGCCCGTTCGTAGTCGTGTTGTGACCGTCCGGAGCCGTGGGCGTGGCCGGCCCGGCCCTACGGTTGGCGGGTCGCGCCATCGGTGCGCGCGGGGAGCGGAGCGGGGGGAGTGAGCGGCATGACGTATCCGCCGTATCCCAACACGTCGGAGTCCGGCCCGCCGCTTTTCCCGGGGCGGCCGATGCCCGGCTGGGCGTTGGCGCTGATCGTGGCGACCGGCGCGCTGGTGGTGCTCGCCCTGCTCATGCTCGTGGGCTTCTCCTACGTGTACGGGAAGAACCACGAGGACATGCGCTTCCCGTCCGACGACGTCACCGTCTCCTCCTGCCGGCTCGACGCGACGACCGGGCGCCCGATGGCCGAGGTGCGGGTGACGAGCCGGGCGACGCGGCGCGGGACCTACACCGTGCCCCTCGTCTTCCGGGACCTGACGGCCGGGAGCGTGAAGAACGCGGGGGCGGGGAGCGCGCGGGAGGCGGCGGCGGGGCACAGCACCGCGGTCGTGGCGGACCTGGCGGTGGGCGCCACGGCGTCCAGGCAGGTCACCGGGCCGGTTCCGGTGCTGGGACTGCCCGAGTGCGAGATCGGTGACGTGACCTTCCTGTCGACCGCCGCGCCGGCGACCGCGTCGGGGTTGTGACCCGTCGGCCGGGGCCCGGAGAGGTGGCACCCGGGCCGCGCGTCGCGACGGCGCGTGGCCCGGGGCCGTCAGTGGGCGGCGGCCAGCCGCGTGCGGGTGGCGGCGGGCCGCTCGGTGCCGGTCGTGGGCGGGAGCGCCTCGGTGTGGGCGTCCATGCGCTCGGCCGAGAGGATCGCCACCGCTGTGTCGGCGCGGGAGGCCGCCACCACCAGGGCCCGGCCCGCGAGGGCGTGGGCGCGGCGGTGGAGGGCGGTGGCGGGCGCGTCGCTCAGGCCGGCGTGCCGGGCGGGCGGGGCGCCGCGCAGCCGGGCGACCTGCTCGGCGATGCGGTCGGCCGCCGCGTCGAGGCCGAGCTCGTCGGTGACCGCGAGCAGGGCGGCCAGGTATCCGGCGAGCTGGATGTCCAGCTCCTCCTCGCGGGTGCGGTGCGGGAAGTCGCCGGCACGGTCGGCCGGTGTGTGGACCGATTTGGTGCGGATCGGTTCGTACATGGATGGCCTCCTGGTGTCGCTGTGGGGACCATCCTAGCTTGGAATCAGTCTAAAGTTGTCCATCATCGAGGAAGGGGTGGCGGGCGGCCGCTCGCGGCCTGTCACACCTGGCTGTAACCGTCCAGGAAGTGGGCGATCCGGCCGATCGCGTCCGTCAGGTCCTCGACCGAGGGCAGCGTCACCACGCGGAAGTGGTCCGGGTCCGGCCAGTTGAACCCCGTCCCCTGCACCACCATGATCTTCTCGGCCCGCAACAGGTCCAGGACCATCTGCCGGTCGTCCTTGATCTTGTAGACCTTGGGGTCGAGCCGGGGGAAGAGGTACAGCGCCCCCTTCGGCTTCACGCAGGTCACGCCCGGGATCTGGGTCAGCAGCTCGTACGCCGTGTCGCGCTGCTCCAGGATGCGGCCGCCCGGCAGCACCAGCTCGTTGATCGACTGCCGGCCGCCGAGCGCGGTGGCGACGGCGTGCTGCGAGGGCATGTTGGCGCACAGCCGCATATTGGCCAGGATCGTCAGCCCCTCGATGTACGAGGTGGCGTGCGCCTTCGGGCCGCAGACGGCCATCCAGCCGGAGCGGTAACCGGCCACCCGGTAGTTCTTCGACAGCCCGTTGAAGGTGAGCACCATCAGGTCGGGGGCGATCGTCGCGGTGGGGGTGTGGGTGGCGCCGTCGTAGAGGATGCGGTCGTAGATCTCGTCGGAGCAGACGATCAGGTTGTGGCGGCGGGCGATCTCCGTCAGCCCGCGCAGCATCTCGTCGTCGTACACCGCACCCGTCGGGTTGTTCGGGTTGATGATCACCATCGCCTTGGTGCGGTCGGTGATCTTCCGCTCGATGTCGGCGAGGTCGGGCATCCAGTCCGCCTGCTCGTCGCAGCGGTAGTGCACGGCCGTGCCGCCGGCCAGGGCGACCGAGGCCGTCCACAGCGGGTAGTCCGGGGCCGGGACCAGCACCTCGTCGCCGTCGTCGAGCAGTGCCTGCATCGACATCTGGATCAGCTCGGAGACGCCGTTGCCCAGGTAGACGTCCTCGACGTCGAGGTCGATGCCCTTGGTCTGGTAGTGCTGCATCACCGCCCGCCGCGCGGACAGCAGCCCCTTCGCGTCGCCGTAGCCGTGCGCCCCGGAGAGGTTGCGCAGGATGTCCTCAAGGATCTCCGGCGGGCACTCGAAACCGAACGCGGCGGGGTTGCCGGTGTTGAGCTTGAGGATGCGGTGCCCGGCTGCCTCCAGCCGCATCGCCTCCTCCAGCACGGGGCCGCGGATTTCGTAACAGACGTTGGCGAGCTTCGTGGACTGGATGACCTGCATGTCAGCGAGCTTACGACTGTGTTTCACGGGCCGCCCGGCCTTCCGCCGCCGGTTGGCCCGCCCGGGTAGCCGCGCACGCCGTCCCCGGCTTTCATCGCCATGCGCCCGCCTCCCCGCGCCGTCGGAACGCCGGTCGCGGGAGGGGCCGGGCTTGGAATGGGGTGGCCGGGGACTGTGACGTGGCGCGGCGGGTGAGATGCGCCACGGCGCGGTGACGACAGGCCCTACTCCGGAAGGCGGGCGCCCTGCGGGAGCCGGATCGTGAAGAGCTCCGCCAGTACCCGCGCCACCTCGTCGGGGTCCGCCAGCTCCCGTTCCTCCGGGGCGCCGCCGCCGTGCGGCGTCACCAGCAGGGTGCGGCCGGACAGGGCCAGATGCGCGTCCTCGGTGGTGCGCCGCACGTACAGCAGGTGCTCGAAGGGCGAGCGTGGGTTGGTCGCGATGTGCCAGTTGACGACCTCGAAGTCGGGCGCCTCGAAGGGCTCCCTCGTGAACGCGTACTGCCGTTCCCACCCGCCGTCCCGGGTACGGGCCACCAGCTCCCACAGCTCCAGCGGCCCGTCGTGCTCCGGCCGGACGAGCCGGTGGTGGCGCGGGGCGTCGTGCAGCTCCGCTCCCGGGGCCAGCGCGATCGGCTCCAGCAGCGAGCCGGCCGAGCCGAAGCCGACATCGGCGAGATACGGGGTGGGCTCGCCCGGCACCCGGACCTCCATCAGCATGTGGGTGCGGGGCCGGATGTCGCCGGGGGCCGCGCCCAGCACCACCCGGGCGGCGAGCAGCGTGACCTCGAAGCCGAGCGCCCTCAGCGCGGCGGCGAGCAGGGTGTTCTGCTCGTAGCAGTAGCCCCCGCGCCCGCCGCGCACGATCTTGGCCTCCAGATCGGGCAGCGCGAGCGAGGGCACGACGCCCAGGACCGGGTCCAGATTCTCGAAGGGGATACCCAGCGCGTGCGCGCGGTGCACGCCACGCAGCACGGCCGCGGTGGGCCGGCGCTCCCCGTTCCAGCCGATCCGGGCGAGGTAGGCGTCGAGGTCGAGTACGTGGGCGGCGTCACGAGTCATGCCGCGACCGTACGCAGCGGCGGCCGCCCGCCGCACCCTCCGCCCGCCGGGCGGGCGGAAGCCGGCCGGGTACCTCAGAAGTTGCTCAACACCCGTGAGGAACGCGGGCGGACGGGGCACGCTCGGCACATGATCGGAAACGGGAAGCAGGACATGGCCGTGATCGTGGTGCGTGACGCGGACGCCGTCGCCGCCGCGCTCCGGGAGGCGCTGGAGCGGGCGGGCGACGCGGAACGCCCCGGGCTCCAAAGGGCCCTCGGGCTGGCCGTCGCGCAGAGCGGGGTGCCGGACGCGGAGCTGCGCGGCGGCTGGGCCGGGCGCCGGATCAGGGCGGCCGGCCACGAGGGGCCCCTCGACTCCGTGGCGGCGGTCAAGGCGCTGCGGACCGCCGAGCCGGGGCTGAGCCTGCGGCAGGCCGTACGGCTGTCGCGGGAGGCGGCGGCCCTGACGGAGAAGGCCGGATAGCGGTACGGGGCGAGGCCCCGAGCCGGTGGATCCGCGCGTTGTCCCCCGTGCGAGCTACGCGCAGGTGTCCACTCAGCGGTGACGATTTCGGCGCGCCCCGTCCGTAGCGTTCGGACGGAGCCGCGGCAGGCCGCCGCGGACGCGTCGAAGGGATTCTCATGAGAGTGGTCTGGCAGCTCCTCGCCGTTGTGGCGGTCTGGGCGATCGGCGGCCAGTGCGTCAGCGCGGTGGACGGGAACCCGTGGCTCACGCTCGGCCTCGGCCTCGTGACCGGGGTGCTCGCCCTCCTCGTCTACCGGTGGGTGGTGGGGCGTACCGAACGGCGTGCGGTCACCGAGCTGGCCCGCGAGGGGGCGGCGAGGGGGCTGCGGCGCGGGACGCTGATCGGGCTGGTGCTGTTCACGGCGGTCATCGCGAACATCGCCCTGCTCGGGGACTACGAGGTGAACGGCCTGGGCTCGGTGTCGGGTGCGGTGGGGCTCGTCGGCTTCATGGCCGCTGCCGCCGTCACCGAGGAAGTGGTGTTCCGGGGCGTGCTGTTCCGGATCGTCGAGGAGCGCGCCGGAACCGTGATCGCGCTGACGCTGACCGGGGTGCTGTTCGGTCTGATGCACCTGGCCAACCCGGCCGCGAACCTGTGGGGCGCCATCGCCATCGCGATCGAGGCGGGCGGCATGCTCGCCGCCGCGTACGCCGCCACCCGCAGCCTGTGGGTGCCCATCGGGGTGCACTTCGGGTGGAACTTCGCCGCGGCCGGCATCTTCAGTACCGAGGTCTCGGGCAACGACACCCCGCAGGGCATCCTGGACTCGGTGGCCTCCGGCTCCACGCTCGTCACCGGCGGGGACTTCGGCCCCGAAGCGAGCGTGTACGCCGTGCTGTTCGGGGTCCTGCTGACGCTCGCGTTCCTGTGGCTGGCGCGCCGGCGCGGCAATCTGGTGCCCCGCGGAGGCCGGCGTACCGACCTGACCGGTGCCGCCACTACAGTTTCCCGGTGATCAGTCTTCGGAGCGTGCCGGCCGGGTGGCGGCGGTTCGACACCGCCGTCCGCCGGCCGGCGTGGTGGCAGCGGCTCGATGTCACCGTCCGCGATCTGCCGTTCGGGCTGCTGCTGTTCGCCATGTCGCTCATCCCCGCCTTTCACCAGCACGGGACGCAGCTCGGTGGCGTGGCGGAGCGTCCGTTCGACGCGCTGGGCGTGCTGGCCGCCGTGCTGGAGAGCCTGCCGCTCGCCCTGCGGCGCAGGTGGCCGACGGTCTGCCTGGCCCTGGTCTCGATGGGCTTCGCCGTCGACCAGTTCGGCGGCTACCACCTGGTCGCCGGCACCGGGCTGCTCATCACCATGCTGAGCGCGGGTGCCCATCTGGACCGCCACCGGCGCGTCACCGCGCTCGTCCTGACCGTCGCGTACGTGCCGCTGGCGGTCTTTCTGTACCGGTACGGCACCGAACCGGTGGACGAGTTCCTGACGTTCTACCTGGTGCTGGCCTTCGCCTGGGGTGCCGGGACGTGGCTGCGCGCCACCCGGTCCGCCGAGGCGGAACGCCGCCGCCGGCTCGCCGACGACACCCGTGCCGCCGAACGTGCCCGCATCGCGCGCGAGTTGCACGACATCGTGACCCACCACGTGACGGCGATGGTCGTGCAGGCCGAGGCGGCCCGCTATCTGACCGCCGTGCCCGACCGGCTCGACCACACCCTGAGCACCGTCACCGACACCGGCCGCCGGGCCATCAACGACCTGCGCCACCTGCTCGACCTGCTCGACCCGGGCCACGGCGCGGAGGCCAGGAAGCCGGCCGTCGGCCGTATCCACACCCTCGTCGAACAGACCCGGCGGGCCGGGCAGAGCGTGGAGTTCACCGAGCACGGCACCCCCGCCGAGTCCACCGGAAGCGCCGATCTGGTGGCCTACCGTGTGGTGCAGGAAGCGCTGACGAACGCGCTCAAGTACGCCCACGGCAGCCGGACTTCGGTGCTCGTGCGGCACGGCGGAAGAGAGATCACCGTGGAGGTCGGTACGGACGGCTCCGGCAGGCGGGCCGAGGTCCCCAAGGGCAGCGGGCGTGGGCTGGCCGGGCTGAGCGAGCGGGTCGGCGTCCTGGGCGGCGACTTCAGCGCGGAGCCCGCCGCGGACGGCGGCTTCGTCGTGCGCGCCCGCATACCCTCGGGGAGCGCGTCGTGACCGCACCGGTCCGGGTCCTCGTCTGCGACGACCAGATCCTCGTCCGCACCGGCCTCGCCACGATCATCGACGCCCAGCCGGACCTGGAGGTGGCGGGCGAGTGCGGGGACGGCCGGACCGCCGTCGAGATGGCGGGCCGGCTGCGCCCGGACGTCGTGGTGATGGACATCCGCATGCCGGTGCTGGACGGCATCGAGGCGACGCGCCTGCTGGCCGGGGCGGGCGTGGAGCGGCCCGCCAAGGTGCTGGTGGTGACCACCTTCAACCTGGACGAGTACGTGTACGAGGCGCTGCGTGCCGGGGCGAGCGGGTTCCTGCTCAAGGACGCCCCGCCCGCCCAGCTGCTGCACGGCATCCGGACCGTGCACACGGGCCAGGCGCTGATCGACCCCGAGGTGACGCGCAAGCTGGTCGGCCGGTACGCCGCCCGCATCCGTCCCACCGGGTCCACCTCTTCCGACCTCCCGCTGACCCCGCGCGAGCTGGAGGTGCTGCGCCTGATCGCGGACGGCTTCTCCAACAGCGAGATCGCGGGGGCGCTCCTGATCAGCCAGGAGACCGTGAAGACGTTCGTCTCCCGCATTCTCGCCAAGCTCGGGCTGCGCGACCGCGTCCAGGCCGTCGTCTACGCGTACCGCCAGGGCCTGGTGACCTGAACACGCGTCCGGAACCCGCCCCTTGTGCACCCCCTCCCCATGCGCCAACATGCGCATGTCAAAACCGAAGAAATTTCGGTGGCAGAGGCCTGTCACGCTCTGTTCAGGTCACAAGAGGGGACCCCCACATGCAAAAGCCTCTCGTCGGTGCGCTCTTCGCGGTGCTGCTCCTCGGAGCCGGTATCGCCCCCGCGACCGCGGCGACAAGCCACGCGGCGGCACCGATCGGCACGGTCGAGGCAGCAGCCCCGGCCGGTCACACCACGCTCCGGACCGAGGCGGTCCGGCCCAAGGCCATCGGCTTCGCCGGGACCGTGGCGCTCAGCAACTGCTCGGGCTCGGTCGTCCGCACGCCGGACTCGCAGCCCGACGACCCGGCCCTCGTGCTCTCCAACGGGCACTGCCTGGAGACCGGCTTCCCGGCCCCCGGCACGGTCCTGGTGAACCGTTCCTCCAGCCGCAGCTTCACCCTGCTCAACGCCTCGGGCAGCGGTATCGGCACGGTCCGGGCGAGCAAGATCGCGTACGGCACGATGACGGACACCGACATATCGGTGTACCAGCTCACCTCCACGTACGCCCAGATCGAGAGCACGTACGGCATCAAGGCGCTGGAGCTGAACACCGCGCACCCGGTCCAGGGCAGCGCGATCACCGTCGTGTCCGGGTACTGGAAGCGCACCTACAGCTGCAACGTCGACGGGTTCGTCTACCGGCTCAAGGAAGGCGGATGGACCTGGAAGGACTCCGTCCGCTACACCTCCGCCTGCCAGACCATCGGCGGCACCTCCGGCTCCCCGGTGATCGACGACGCCACCGGCAAGGTGGTCGCCGTCAACAACACGGGCAACGAGGACGGCCAGCAGTGCACGGACAACAACCCGTGCGAGGTCGACGAGAACGGGCAGGTGACGGTGCGCCAGGGCATCAACTACGCCCAGGAGACCTACGGCATCGCCGCGTGCATCGGCGCCGGCAACGTCTTCGACCTGGACCGTGCGGGGTGCACCCTGCCCAAGCCGTGACGTACGGGCCGTGACGGCCGGGCCGTTCTCCCCGGGGCGCAGGAGTGCTCCGCCCCGGGGGGTGGTGCGGTGACGTGGGTGACCCGTACAGCTCAAGCGACCTACTCAATGGGCGATATGGTCGAAATGCGGCTATAGGCTCCGCGCATGATCAGCCATGCCCTTCCCCTGGCGGCGTCCGGTCTGAAGATCGACTGGACCAAGATGCCGACGTACAACACGATCATGTCCGTCGCCGCGGGCGCCGGACTCCTGCTGGTGGTCGCGCTCGGATACCAGCTCCTCCGTCCCCGGCGCACCATCACCCCCGAGGGCTGGGCCCTGGCGTTCGGGGCGATCGGCTTCACCCTCGTCACCACGGGTCTGCACATGACCCTGACCTGGCCGCTGGCCGGACAGGGCTTCCCCTTCGACAACATCATCTTCGGTGAACCGGCCCTGGCCTTCGGCGTCTTCCTCCTCGCCGCAAGCTTCTACCTCTGGAAACAGGGAGCCGTCGTCGGCGACGCGGACCGCGTTGACCGGGTGGCCCGGATCGCCGGACCCATCTCGGTCTTCGTCTTCGGCCTCGGGCTCGCCTGCTTCGGGATCGCCGCGGCCGGCTGGAAGTACACCCTCTTCGCCGCGCCCCCCGAGGAGCCCATCTCCGGCGAGTTCGCCGACATGCCGATGCTGGAGGCGAGCTTCATGTCCGGGCTGTACGTCCTCGTCGGCATCGGCGCCCTCCTCTTCCCGTTCGTGCTGCGTCGCCCCCGGACCTGGATGACCCCTGTCATCGGTGTCGTCTGGGCGCTTGCCGGGCTGGCGTTCCTGTTCTTCGGCGGGCTCAACTACTTCACCCACATCGGACTCATCGTCAACACGATGTGAAGCGCCCCGCCGGGCGCCTCCCGGCGTCGGGCGGCCCCGTGGGTCAGCCCGCCCTCCGGCCTGCTCCGCGCACCGACCGGCCCGCGAGTACCTGCGTACGCCTGCTGTCCTCGATCACGAAGCGGCCGTCGATCAGCACGTGCGGGATGCCGGAGGGCAGGGCGCGGGGCTCCTCGAACGTCGAGCCCGCCGCCACCGTCTCCGGGTCGAAGAGGACCAGGTCGGCGCGGTGGCCCTCGCGCACGTACCCCCGGTCGGGCAGCCGCAGCCGGGCCGCCGGGCGCGAGGTGAGGTGGGCGACGCACTCCTCCAGCGAGAGGATGCCCAGCTCCCGTGCGTAGTGACCCAGGTAGTGGGGAAAGGTGCCGTACGCGCGAGGGTGCGGCTTGTCCCCCTGGAGGATGCCGTCACTGCCTCCGGTGTGGACGCGGTGGCGCATGATCCGCCGGACGTTCTCCTCGTGGCCCACGTGCTGGAGGATCGTCGTCCCGAGCCGGTCCTCCACCAGCAGCCGGCGCGCGGTCACCCAGGGCTCCTCGCCGCGCAGCCGCGCCGACTCGGCCACCGTACGGCCGACGTACGCGGCGAGCGCGGGCGCGCCGGCCCCGGAGATCTCGATGGTGTCCCACTCGATCGGCACCCCGTGGCAGCCGTCCGAGCCGGTGACCTCCAGGTCGTGGCGGATGCGCGCGGCCGTGGCGTCGTCGGCCAGCCGGGCCAGGACCGATTCCGGGCCGCCCTCGCCCGCCCAGCTGGGCAGCATCGCGACGAGGGTCGTGCAGCCGGGGGTGTACGGGTAGGTGTCGAGCGAGATGTCGGCGCCCGCGTCGAGCGCGTCGTCCAGGAGGGCGAGCAGTTCCGGGGCGCGGCCCTCGTTGACCCCGAAGTTCATGGTCGCGTGGGCCAGGTGCAGGGAACAGCCCGCGTCGCGGGTGAGCCGCACCATCTCCTCGTACGCCTCCAGCGCGCCGGCGCCGTAGGAGCGGTGGTGCGGGCAGTAGTAGCCGCCGTGCGCGGCCACCACCCGGCACAGCGCGGTGAGTTCGGCGTCGTCCGCGTACATGCCGGGGGTGTAGGTGAGCCCCGACGACATGCCGACGGCGCCCTCGCGCATGCCCTGGTCCACGAGCCCGCGCATCCGGGCCAGCTCGGCGTCGGTGGCGGGCCGGTCCTCCCAGCCGACCGCGTGCATCCGCACCGTGCCCTGCGGGACGAGGTAGGCGGCGTTGACCGCGATGCCCTGTCCGCCGAAGTTGCGGTCGAGCCGGTCGAGGTAGCCGCCGACGGTGCGCCAGTCGAAGTCGATGTCGTCGCCGTAGCCGTTCCACCCGGCGATGGAGCGGCGGACCTCGGCGAGCGTGCGGTCGTCCACGGGCGCGTACGACAGGCCGTCCTGGCCGAGGACCTCCAGCGTGACGCCCTGGGCGGCCTTCGCGCTGTGGTCGGGGTCCCGCAGCAGCGCCAGGTCGCTGTGGGCGTGCATGTCGATGAAGCCGGGGGACAGGGCCAGGCCGTCGGCGTCCAGGGTGCGGGCGGCGGTGGGGCGGGGGCCGGGGGAGTCCTCGCGGTGGATCTCCGCGACGCGGCCGTCGGTGACGGCCACGTCGGCACGGTAGGAGGGGGTGGCGGTGCCGTCGATGACGCGGGCGTCGCGGATGACGAGGTCCATGGGGGAGGGGTGCCTTTCGCGGAGCGGAGCCCGGCTCAGAAGAAGGTGCGGACGAAGTCGGTGACCGTGCCGTCCGCCTCCACGAGCGGGATCAGCTGCCATTTGTCGAAGCTCGTGCACGGGTGGGACAGGCCCATCCCCACCCAGTCCCCGACCTCCAGCCGGGCGTCCGGCCCGGTCCGCACCCACGCGTGCTGGTCCGACAGGCCGCTGACCGTGATCCCCTCGGCCGCCCGCACCGACCCGTCCCGCGCGGAGCGCACGACCTGCGCCTCGGGCAGGTCCAGGTCGTACGCCGCGTCCCGCTTGCCCGCGTTGAGGAACGCCTGCTCGGCGGTCGGGCGCGACACGACCTGCGCCCACAGCCGGAACGCCGGCCGGAGCGCGCCCTCCTCGGGGACCCGGTTGAAGGGCGTGAGGTGGCGGTAGTGCCCGTCGTCGTGCGAGACGTACGCCCCCGAGCGCAGCAGCTTGAGTACGGGGGCGGAGAGCCCGGGGATCTCGGCGAACACCTCCGCCACCGCGTCGAACCACGCGCTGCCGCCCGCGCTGACCACGATCGGCTCCCCGGCCCCGAGCCCGGCGAAACGCCCCTCCGCGTCGAAGCCGGCGGCCAGCGCGACGAGCCGGCGCAGCCAGTCCCGCACCCGCTCGCCGGAGGCCTGCGGCACCTCACCCTCGTACCCCGCCACGCCCACCAGGCGCAGGGCCGCCGCCCCGGCCACCGCGTCGGCCACGGCGGCGCAGTCCGCCTCCGTCCTGGCCCCGGTGCGGGCGCCCTCGCCCGCGCCCAGCTCCACCACGACGTCGACGGGGCGGGAGGCGCCCGCCGCGCGCAGGGCCTCGTCCATCAGCTCCACCCCGCGCACGGAGTCGACGTAACAGACGAACGCGAAGTCCGGGTCGGCGTCCAGCTCGCCCGCGAGCCAGCGCAGCGCGGCGGCGTCCACCAGCTCGTTGGCGAGGAAGATCCGCCCGATTCCGAACGCCCGGTAGACGCGGGCCTGGTGGGGAACGGCCGCCGTGATGCCCCACGCGCCGTGCTGGAGCTGGCGGGCGAACAGCTGCGGGGACATCGACGTCTTGCCGTGCGGGGCGAACGCGAGGCCGTGGCGCTCGGCGTACGTCTCCAGGAGCGCGAGGTTGTGCTCCACGGACTCGGCGGACAGGGCGAGCACGGGGGTGGTGAACCCGCCGTCGAAGAGGTTGCGGCGCTCGGCGGCCAGCGCGCCGACCGTCAGGCCCGCCGCGTCCGGCGGGAGCCCCTTGAACCGGTGGTCGACCGGTTCGTCGGCGAGAGCGGTCACGTGGGGCGCGGCGGCCATGAGGTCTCCTCGGTCCGGGTCCGGTCAGCGATGCGATTGCAACATATGCAACACCCATTGCGTATATCGCTCAGGGCTGTCTAACATCCGAGCCGACGCCCGGTCAATGGTGAGTGCCGGCGTTGCCGCCCGACCCCTGAGGAGCCCCGCGTGTCCGGAACCACGCCCAGGACCCGTACCGACGCCACGACCGCCGACGTCGTGTGCCTCGGTGAGTCCATGGTGACGTTCCTGCCCTCGCGGCCCGGACGCCTCGCCGACGTGCCGTCCTTCGCCCGGGGGATCGGCGGCGCGGAGTCCAATGTGGCCTGCGCGCTCGCCGCGGCCGGGCACCGATCGGCCTGGGTGAGCCGGGTCGGGGCGGACGGATTCGGCGACCACCTGGTCGAGGCGATCGGCGCGTACGGCGTCGACACCTCCGCCGTGCGGCGCGATCCGCACCGGCCCACCGGCATCTACTTCCGTACGGCGACGGACCGCGCCACGGATGTCCACGAGGTGGCGTACTACCGGGCCGGGTCCGCGGCCTCCGCGATGTCGCCCTCCACCGTGCCGCCCGACAAGCTGCCCGCCGGGCGGATCCTGCACCTGTCCGGCATCACGGCCGCGCTGTCCGCCGACTGCCTGGCGCTGCTCCACGAGCTGACCGCTCCGCGTCGGGGGCGGCCCCTGATCTCGTTCGACGTGAACTACCGGCCGGGGCTGTGGCGGGGGGAGTCCCCCGCGGTGCTGCTCGATCTGGCGCGGCGGGCGGATGTGGTGTTCGTGGGAGAGGACGAGGCGGAGTCGGCGTGGGGGGTCGTGGGCGCCGAGGCGATCCGTGAGGCGCTGCCGGAGCCGGGGGTGGTCGTGGTGAAGCGGGGGGCCGACGGCGTCACGGTGTTCTCCCATGAACCGGGGCTCCGCCCCGGACCCCGCGCCTCGGACGCCGGCGGGGCTGATTTTCAGCCCGTCCGGCGTTTGAGGACTGGGGGTCCGGGGGCAACGCCCCCGGTTCGGGAAGGGGCGGGGCGGGGAGAGGCCCCGCGCAGCGGCCCCGACACCGTCACCGACGTTCCCGCGCTCCGCGTGGACGTCGTTGCCCCGGTGGGCGCCGGCGACGCCTTCGCCGCCGGGTTCCTGTCCGCCACCCTTCGCGGACTCCCGGTCCGCGACCGCGCCCGCCACGGGCACCTGATGGCCGCCGCCGTGCTCACCGTTCCCGGCGACCTCACCGAACCGCCCGCCCGCGACCGGGCCGACCACCTCGCGGCCCTGGACGACGACGCCTGGGGGAGACTGCGTCTCGGCCCCGGCTGGACGGGGGACGACACGGAGGTACGTACGACATGAGCGAGCTCAGCGAGCGATCCGACAAGAGGGGCGTCACCGGCGAAGGCCGGGCCGAGGACAGCGAGGCACGCGCGTGAGCCAGACCGTCGACCGGGCGCTCAGCATCCTGCCGCTCCTCGCCCAGGGACCCGCCGACCTCGGACAGGTCGCCGAGCGGCTCGGCGTCCACAAGTCCACCGCACTGCGCCTGCTCCGTACGCTCCACGAACACGGCCTCGTCTACCGGCAGCAGGACCAGCGCTACCGCCTCGGCGCCCGCCTGTTCGCGCTGGCCCAGGAGGCCGTCGAGAACCTCGACGTACGCGAGATCGCCCACCCGCACCTGGTCGAACTCAACGAGAACTGCGGGCACACCGTCCACCTCGCCGTGTACGAGGAGAACGAGGTCCTCTACATCGACAAGGTCGAGAGCCGCTACCCGGTCCGCATGTACTCCCGGATCGGCAAGCCCGTCGCGATCACCGTCGCCGCCGTGGCCAAACTGCTGCTCGCCGACCTGAGCGAGGCCGAGCGGCGCTCCATCGCCGACAAGCTCGACTACCCCATGTACACGTCCCGTTCGACGCCCGGCGCCGCCGCGTTCCTCAAGGAACTGGCCACCGTACGCGAACAGGGCTGGGCCACCGACCTCGGCGGCCACGAGGAGTCCATCAACTGCGTCGGCGCCCCGATCCGCGGCGCGGACGGGCGCGTCGTCGCCGCGATGTCGGTCTCCGCGCCGAACGTGGTCGTCACGGCCGAGGAACTCCTCACCCTGCTCCCCCTGGTCCGGCGCACCGCCGACACCATCAGCCGGGAGTACTCCGGCAGCAACCGACCCAAGAAGGCCTGATCAGCGATGACCGCCAAGACCGCCAAGACCGCCCTCACCCCGAGCACCCACACCACCCCGCCGGCGAAGTTCTCGCACGGCGTGCGCAAGGGCAACATCCTCCAGGTCGCCGGCCAGGTCGGCTTCCTGCCCGCCGTGGCGGGCCAGGCTCCCACCCCGGCCGGGCCCACCCTGCGTGAGCAGACCCTCCAGACCTTCGCCAACGTCAAGGCGATCCTGGAGGAGGGCGGCGCGAGCTGGGACGACGTGATGATGATGCGCGTCTACCTCACGGACGTGGACCACTTCGCCGAGATGAACGAGATCTACAACACGTACTTCGCCGAGCAGGACCTCAAGCAGGCCCCCGCCGCGCGCACCACGGTCTACGTCGGCCTGCCCAAGGGCCTGCTCATCGAGATCGACGCCCTCGCCGTCCTGGGCTGAGCCATCCCCGTAACCCCCACCCCGCCCGGCACGGCGCCGCACAGGTCAACGGCGCCGTGCCGCGATCCCCCCTGCCCCAGAACCATGGACGACAACGGAGTTACCCATGCAGCTCGCCGCAGGCCCCACCCCGCCCGAGACGCCACCCCACACCGGTGGACTCCTCCTCCTGATCGACGGGACGGCCGGTCTGCTGACCGTCGCCGTTCTCGGGATCGCGCTCCTCCTCTACCTGATCATCAAGGTCAGGCTCCAGCCGTTCGTCGCGCTCCTCGCGGTGTCCATAGCCGTCGGCCTGGGCGCGGGCCTCTCGGTCACCGAACTCTTTGGCACGGTGCAGAAGTCCGCCGCCGTCTCCGTCATCGAATCCGGCATGGGCGGCATCCTCGGCCATGTCGCGATCATCATCGGCCTCGGCACGATGCTCGGCGCGATCCTGGAGGTCTCCGGCGGGGCCGAGGTGCTCAGCGCCCGGCTGCTGCGCCTCTTCGGTGAGAAGCGCGCCCCCCTCGCGATGGGCCTGACCGGTCTGATCTTCGGCATCCCGGTCTTCTTCGACGTCGGCATCTTCGTCCTCGCCCCGATCGTCTACGCCGCCGCCAAGAGGTCCGGAAAATCGATTCTGCTGTACTCGATGCCGCTGCTCGCCGGTCTGTCCATGACCCACGCGTTCCTGCCGCCGCACCCCGGCCCGGTCGCCGCCGCCGGGCTCTTCCACGTCTCGCTCGGCTGGGTCATCCTGATGGGCGCCCTCGTCGGCATCCCGTCCGTCCTCGCCGCCTGGGGTTACGCCGCCTGGATCGGGAAGCGGATCTTCGTGGACGTGCCGCAGGACATGGTCGAGGCCGCCGAGGAGGCGAAGGCGGCCGTCGTCGCCGAGCAGCGGGCCGCCGGGGTCACCCCGCACGAGGCACCGGTCGCGCTCTCCACCGTGCTGGCCATCATCGGCACCCCGCTGGTGCTGATCCTCGCCGCCACGTTCTCCTCCATCGCGCTCGACCCCTCGACACTCCGCTCGGTCATCGAGTTCTTCGGCAACCCGTTCGTCGCCCTGACGATCGCGCTGCTGCTCGCGTACTACCTGCTGGGCATCCGGCGCGGCTGGTCCCGCAAGTCCCTGGAGTCGGTGTCCACCTCGTCCCTGAAGCCGGTCGGCAACATCCTGCTGGTCGTCGGCGCGGGAGGCATCTTCGGCGCCGTGCTCAAGGGCAGCGGCATCGCGGACGCGCTCGCCGACACCTTCAACGACGTCGGGCTGCCCGTCATCCTGCTCGCCTGGCTGATCTCGGCCGTGCTGCGCATCGCCCAGGGCTCGGCGACCGTCGCCATCGTGACGACCGCCGGCATCGTGGTCCCGCTCGTGGAGAACCAGGACTTCTCGCAGCCGCACCTCGCGCTGATCATCATGGCGATCTCGGCGGGCTCCATCATCGCCTCGCACGTCAACGACGGCGGCTTCTGGATGGTGTCCAAGTACTTCGGCATCTCCGAACGCGACACCCTGAAGTCCTGGACCGTTCTGGAGACCGTGCTGTCCGTCGCCGGTTTCGCGGTCGCCGCGCTCCTCAGCCTGGTGATCTGACCGTACGCGTACGGCTCACGCGGCCGAGGCGCAGATGATGCTGCGGCCCTGGTTCACCTGCCAGTACCAGAAGCGTTCGCCGGGCCCCGAAGGGCAGGTCCAGTTCTGGCCCGCCTTCGGGGCCCGGTAGAAGCCGGTGATCCGCAGGATCGACTGGCCCGCCTTCGGCACCTTGGACGCGTCGCAGCTCCACACCACCGTCAGATCGGCGTTGGTGGCCCCGTTGACCTTCGCGGGGAAGCACTGGCCCGCCCGGTACACCCGGTCCAGGCACAGCGTGCGCACGACCCCGTCGTCGCCCGTCCTGCTCCACCAGGTGAAGCCCGCCCCGGTGTCGCAGGAACTGGACGCGCCGGAGCGGGTGCTGACCCGGCTGACGTGCATGTACGCGTTCGAGGCGCCGCAACTCACCCGGATCGGGCGGCTCGCGCTCATGTTGTCGTACCCGTCGTTGTACACGTTGAGGCAGTCCCCGGCGTGCACGGCGGCGAAGGCCCGGTCGGTGGCGTCCATGGTGGGTTTCGGCTTCGGGGTCGGCTTCGGCGCCGGGGACGTGGGACGACGCGTGGGGGTCGGCGTCGGCTCCTCGGTGGCCGTGTCCGTGTCCGCGTCGCTGTTGTCGGAGTCGGAGTCGGTGTCGGTGTCGGTGTCCGGGGCGGCTCCCGCCTTGTCGTCCCCGTGGGTGTCGAGATCGCTGCCGGAGGTGACGGAGCCGGACGCGGCGCTGCCGGACGCCGAGCCGCCGCCCGCCTTCTCCCAGGGCTGCCACGCCACCAGCGCGATCACGGCGGCCACCACGAGCAGCCAGCCCAGGGCCGAGGCGGCGGCCGGTGAGCCGGTGCGCGGTGACGGGGCGCCGGGGCCCGGCGGGACGGGAGAGGCGGGCGAGGCGGTCCGGGCGCGCGCGGCCTGCCGGCGTGCGGCTCGCTCCTGCTCGGCACGTCGCAGGGCGGCGGCGCGCTCCCGCTCGGCCCGTTCGCGCTCCACGCGCTCCCGTTCGGCGCGCTCCCGGTCCGCCCGTTCCTGGGCGGCGCGGGCCCGTTCGGCGCGCTCGGCCTCCCGGCGGGCCGCCTCGGCGCGCTCCCGCTCGTCCCGCTCCGCCTGCCGCTGGGCGAGGAGTTCGGCCTGCTCGCGCTCCGCCTCCTCGCGTTCGGCCTGCTCGGCGCGCTGGCGCGCGGCCAGTTCGGCGAGGGCGGCCATCTCGCGGCGGGTGCGGTCGCGCGCGGCCCTCGCCCGCCGCTCCGGTGAGTGGACGAGCGTCGGGGGCGGCTGCGCGGCGGGCCGGGTGCGCTGGACGAGGGTCGGGGCGGCGCCCGCCGGGTCCGTGGAGCGGCCACCGGCCCACTCGCGCCCCTGGGCGGCGTACGCGTCGATCAGTCCCGTCCAGCGCGGCGGCAGCCAGCGGGTGCCGCTCGTCGTCGTCGGCAGTCCGGCCTGCTGCCGGCGGAAGCGGGCCAGCAGCTCGGCGGGGGCCGGCCGGTGGCGCGGCTGGACGGCCAGGCAGGGCCGGATCGTCTGGACGAGCTCCTTCGGCAGGCCCGCCAGGTCGAGCTGGCAGCGCTGCACACGGGCCAGCAGGCGCAGGGTGTCGCCGTCGGTGCGGTAGGGCGGGCGGCCGGTCGCGAGCAGGAACAGCGTGGCGCCCAGCGAGTACACGTCGGACGCGGCCGTGGACTCCTCGCCGCGCGCCTGCTCGGGCGAGGTGAAGGCGATCGTGCCGAGCGTGAGGTTGGTGAGGGTGAGGTCGCTGGCGTGCGAGATGCCGAAGTCGATGACCCGGGGCCCGTCCAGCGGCAGCAGCACGTTCTGCGGCTTGACGTCGCGGTGGACGATCCCCGCCTCGTGCAGGGTGACCAGGGCCTGCGCGGTGCCGGCCGCGATCCACCGTACGGCCGAGGCCGGCAGCACCCCGCAGCAGCGCACCAGTTCGGAGAGCGGGGGCGCCGCGATGTAGTCGATGGCCATCCAGGGCCACCGGGCGTCCGGGTCGGCGTCCCGTACGCGCGCCGTGAACGCGCTGTCCACCCGCTGTGCGAGCGCCACCTCGCGGGCGAAGCGCCGCCGGTCGGTCTCGCCGACCCGGCCCTCGGCCAGTAGCGTCTTCACGGCGACCAGGCCGCGGCCGCCGCCGCGGGCCAGATAGATCCGGCCCATGCCCCCGGACGCCAGACGCCCCAGCAGCCGGTAGGGCCCGAGCGTCACCGGGTCGTCGCCGCCCAGCGCATCGATCCGCGCCCCGGCCATGTCACTCCCCCCGTCGCCCCCAGCACCGCGCCCCCCAACGGTGCCACGCGCGGGCGCGGACATCCATGCGGTTGGGCAACACGCGTACAGGACTGTTGCGTTACCGGTATCGAAGCTGCCCGCGCGCACCCCGCCCGGAACGCAGCAGCGCCGCCGGGGGAGCGGCGGCGCTGCTGGTCGGTGCTGCCGGCCGCGGGCCGGCAGGGGTGACAGGTGGTGGTTACGGCAGCCCGTGGACGTGCGGGGCGACCGCGTTCGACCAGGCGTTGCCGGACGAGGCGTCCCAGTTGGTCGACCAGGTCATCGCGCCGCGCACACCGGGGTACGTCTTCGACGGCTTGAAGGTGCCGCAGCTGGTGCCCTTGGCCAGGCAGTCCAGGGCCGCGTTCACGACCGACGGGGAGACGTAGCCGCTGCCCGCGCCGCTGGTGGAGGCGGGGACACCGAGGCCGACCTGCGACGGGTCGAGGCCGCCTTCGAGCTGGATGCAGGCGAGCGCGGTGAGGAAGTCCACCGAGCCCTGCGAGTAGACCTTGCCGTCGCAGCCGAGCATCGAACCGCTGTTGTAGTACTGCATGTTGACGACGGTCAGGATGTCCTTGATGTTGAGCGCCGTCTTGAAGTACTCGCCCGCGGTGGACTGCATGTCGATGGTCTGCGGGGCCATCGTGATGACGAGGCCGGAGCCCGCCTTCTGCGACAGCGAACGCAGTGCCTTCGTCATGTACGTGGAGTTGAGGCCGTTCTCCAGGTCGATGTCGACGCCGTTGAAGCCGTACTCCTGGATCAGCGAGTAGAGCGAGTCGGCGAAGTTGGCCGCGGACGCGTCGCTGTTGACCGAGACCGAGCCCTTCTCGCCGCCGACCGAGATGATGACGTTCTTGCCGGCCGCCTGCTTCGCCTTGATGTCGGCCTTGAACTGGTCGACGGTGTAGCCGTTCAGGCCCGCCGAGTCCAGGTTGAACGTGACGGCGCCGGGTGTGGCCGTGGCGTCGGCGAAGGAGACCGCGATGATGTCGTAGTTCGCGGGCACGTCGCTGAGCTTCTGGACGGCCGCGCCGTTGTTGAAGTTCTGCCAGTAGCCGGTGACCGCGTGCTTGGGCACGGAGGTGCCGGGGTTCGGGTTGCCCGTCCCGGAGGTGGCCGTACGGCCGCTGACCGCGGCGGACTTGACGGACTCACCGGCCGCGTTGGTGGCGGTCACCGCGAACTGGTACGCCGTGTCGGCGGAGAGACCGGTGACGGTCGCCGAGGTGCCGGTGGAGGTGGTGGCCTTCACGCCGTCCTTGTAGACGGTGTAGCCGGTCGCGCCGGACACCGCGCTCCAGGACAGGGCGATGGAGGACGAGGTGGTCGAGCCGACCGCGAGCCCGGCGGGGGCCCCGGGGATCGACGGGCCGGGCTCGTCGGTGCCGCCGCCGCCGTCCGGGCCGGTGACCGAGACGTCGTCGGCGAGGTAGGCGGCCTGCCCGTACCAGCCGTGCGTGTACACGGTGACCGACGTGGTGTTCGGGCCGGTCGTGAAGGAGGTGCTGAGCTGGGTCCAGCTGCTGGAGCCGGGGGACCAGGTCGACACGTCGGTGGTGCCTGTGCCGCTGGCGCCCAGGTAGGCGTATCCGCCCTGGACCCAGGAGCTGAGCTGGTACGTCGAGTTGGGCTTGACGGCCACGGTCTGCGAGCACTTGGCGTTGTCCTGGCCGGCCGGGGTCGCCTGGAGGGCCGAGGTGCCGCTGTGCACGGGGGAGGAGACGGTGGTGCCGGAGTTGCCGGTACACGTCCAGTTGGAGAGGCCCGACTCGAAGCCGGCGTTCTTGGCGACGTTGACGTCGGCGGCCTCGGCGCTGGTGACGAGCCCGGTCAGGGTCAGCGCGCCGGCGGCGACGACCGCCATGGCGGAGCCGAGTACCGGGCGGGTACGGCGTCTTCTGCGGCTCGGTGCGGGGGAACGATCCACTTGCTGCCTCCGGGAGGAGTCGGGGATGGCGGGGGGCGACACGGGGGTGTCGGGGGTGTGGAATCGAGGAACGGTGGCCACCGCTGGGCGATAAACTGGTCCAGACCAATCAAGTTGTCAAGACCTCTGGCAGCGACCGGTCCTGACCGGGCCGCCCGGCGGGCGCGAGCGAACCCCGCCGGAACCGCCGTACCGTGCGCAAACCAACACCCGTCCACTGGGAACGGTTTGCCGCGCCGACGCCCCGAGAAGACTTCATCAGCCGTGCCGTACGGACTTCTTGAAGGTGTTCTCTGCCCTGCCGTACGTGGATAAAGTGCTCAGGCGGGAGCATCCGAGCCGGAAGCACCCGGCAGGAGCGATTACGGCCGGCGGTACGCGGCGGCCCGAGGTGAACGGGGAACGGCGTGCCGACAGCAATAGCAGTGACCGGCCCCGGCCTCGTGCTGCCCCCGCAGGACCAGCAGACACCCCCCGCCGTCGTCCTGCGCGCCCCCGGCGAACAGCCCCTCGACCAGGCGATCGGCGACATGCAGATCCTCCTGGAGCAGCACGGCTATGTCATCGCCGTCTACCCGGCCGGCATCCCCGCCGCGCACGAGCGCCGCCTGCACACCATTCGCTCCGTCCTGGAGAGCGACCGGATCGCGCTGCTCAGATCGCCGCTGCCCCCGCTGGGCGTGGCCGTACTCGTACGCCAGTTACGCCAGTTGTCCGTGTGCGACTTCAGCGCGGGCGTGATCGCCTCGGCCGCCCGGCTCCTCTCCCACTACATCCACGCCGGGGCGCTGCTCAACTCGGTGACCAGGCTCGACCGGGTCCCGGTCACTCTCAAGGCGCACGCCAAGTCCTGGGTCCCCGGCTCGCAGTTCGGCGTGCTGGCCAACCCGGAACCCCAGCTGATCAGGGTCGGTACGGGCGAACTCGCCGGTCCCGGGTTCGCCACGCACCTCCTCTTCGCCCGGGGGCAGTCCCAGTCGGAGTGGGTGACGGGAACCCTCGCCCCCGGCTGGCAGGTGCAGGCGGTCCACGAGGCCGCGCTGCCCGAGGAGTCACCCGGCTGGTGGGGCACGTCGAAACTGATCGAATTCGCCGCCTTCCTGCCCGATATCTCGCTGATCTACCAGCTGGTCTCCTCGGTGCGCAGAGAGGTGTGCGCCTGGTGCGGCAACGAACTCATCGGTGACCGCTGCGGCCTGTGCAACGCCCCGCTGAAACCGCCCGAGACCCGGTCGAACGGTGCCGTTGTCCTGAGGTCATGACGGGCGGCGCCGGCCCGTCCCCGTACCGCCCTGATCCCCGTACCGCCCTGTTCCCCCGCCCGTCGGCCCACATATCCCAACGAGGTTGCTCCGCCCATGAATTCACGGCAACGCCGCGGCGTCATCCTGCTCCTCCTGTCGGTCCTGTGCGCCTTCGGGGCGTTCGCCGGTGTGCTCTCGGTGATCAGTGACGTGAACTCCAAGGTCGGGCCCGAGGTGACCGCGTACCGGGTCAAATCCACGATCACGCCCTACAAGCCCCTGGAAGCAAGCCAGTTCGAGAAGATCAGGATGCCCAGGCGCTGGCTCTCCAAGAACGCCGTCACCGACCTCTCCGCCCTCCGCGGCAAGATCGCGGTCACCGAACTCCACACCGGCTCGCTGCTCCAGGACGACATGCTCGTCGACCGCCCCCAGCTCAAGGACGGGCAGCAGGAGATAGCCATCATGATCGACGCCGCGACCGGCGTCGCCGGCAAGATCAGGCCGGGCAACCTGGTCAACATCTACGCCACGTTCGCCGGCCGCACCGAGAAGGAGAAGTCGACCTCCCGCGTCATCGTCGCCAACGCCAAGGTCATCGACGTCGGCCGGCTGACCTCCCTGGAACCCAAGCCGGAGGACCGCGGCGACGGCCCCACCGAGGCGGTCCCGATCACCTTCGCCCTGAACACCACCGACGCCCAGCGCGTCGCCTACGCGGAGTCCTTCGCCGAGCACGTCCGCCTCGCCCTGCTCCCCGCCGACAGCCCCACCACGCTCCGGCCGGGCGAGGGCAGCTACAACCTCGACGAAGACAAGAACAAGTGAGGACCGGATGAGCACACGCATCCTCCCGGCCGTCGGCGACGCCGACGCCGCCCGAGCCGTCACGACGCTGCTCGGCCAGCTCCCCGACGCGGAGCCGGCCGCGCCGCTCGGCGACTCGACCTCACTGCTCGACACCCTGGCCCAGCTCGCCGCCGAGTCCCTGGACGAGCTGCCCGAGGTGGTCCTCGTGCACGAACGGATCGGCCCGGTCCCGGCCCTGGAGCTGATCCGGGAGGTGGCCCTGCGCTTCCCCGCGGTCGGGGTCGTCCTCGTCACCGCCGACGCGAGCCCCGGGCTCTACTCGGCGGCCATGGACGCCGGCGCCCGGGGCCTGGCGGGCCTGCCCCTCTCGTACGAGGAGCTGGCGCAGCGCGTCCAGGGCGCCGCCGGCTGGTCCACCGGGGTCCGCCGCCATCTCGGCGCGGGCGCCGACGTCCTCACCGGCCCCGGCGGCACCGTCGTCACGGTCAGCGGCGCGAAGGGCGGCGTCGGCACCACCGTCACCGCCGTACAGCTGGCCCTCGCCGCCGCCGCGTCCGGCCACACGGTCGCCCTCGCCGACCTCGACCTCCAGTCGGGGGACGTCGCCTCCTACCTCGACGTGCAGTTCCGGCGCTCCATCGTCGACCTCTCCACCATCCAGGACATCTCGCCGCGCGTCCTCCAGGACGCCCTGTTCAACCACGACACCGGCCTCGCCCTGCTGCTCGCCCCGGGCGAGGGGGAGCGCGGCGAGGACGTCAGCGACCGCGTCGTACGCCAGACCGTCAGCGCCCTGCGGCACCGCTACGAGATCGTCGTCATCGACTGCGGTACGCACATGAACTCGGCCAACGCGGCGGCCATCGAGATGGCCGACCACACCCTGCTGGTCACCACCCCGGACGTGATCACCGTCCGCGCCGCCAAGCGCATGGTCCGCCTCTGGGACCGGCTCCAGGTCCGCAAGGCCGAGGAGACCGTCACCGTCGTCAACCGCCACACCCGCAGCACCGAGATCCAGCCCGCCCTGATCGAGAAGATCACCGCCACCCGGGTCGCCCGGATCCCGGTCCCCGCCAACTTCAAGGAGCTCCAGGCGGTGGTCGACGCGGGCCGCCTCCAGGACCTGGACGCCAAATCCACCGTGAAACAGGCCCTGTGGGGGCTGGCCGGAGATCTCGGTCTGGTCAAGAACGCGGAAGGAGCCGCCCGAGGGGGCAGGTTGAAGGGGGACCGCGCTTCGGCCGGCGGCCGGCGGGGACGTACCAAGTGAACGCGCGACGACCGGACGGACCGGGGCGACCGAGGGGGACCGTTGCATCATGAACCTCTTACGAGCGGACCGGCGGCGACGGCCCGGAGCGGGCGGCGCCCGCACCCGGGCCCTTCGCGACGGCCGGTCCGACCGGGGCCAGACCGCGATCGAGTTCGTCGGCACCCTGCCGCTGATCCTGATCACCCTGGCGCTGCTCTGGCAGGCCGCGATGGTCTGCTACACGTACATCCTGGCGGGGAACGCGGCGGACAAGGCGGTCAGGGCCGCGGCGGTCACGGAGGGCAGCCAGCAGGCGGCCTGCGAGCGGGCCGTGCGCGAGGACGTGCCCAGCGGCTGGACCACCCGCGTGGAGCGCTGCGGTGAACCGTCCAGCGAGCTGGTCACCGTCCGGGTGAGGCTCGACGTGCCGATGCTGTTCCCCGGCGCCTTCGACCTGCCCTGGCACGCGACGGGCGAGGCCAAGGCCCGCAACGAGAGGCGGGACGCGTGGTGAGGCGCGGGCCGGCCCCTTCCCGGCGGCGCGGCCGGCCCGCCGCGTCCCGGGAGCGCGGCCAGGCCGCCATCGAGTACGTGGGCGTCCTCACCCTCCTCCTCGTCGTCGCGCTGGCCGTGGTCCAGCTCGGCATCGCCGTGTACGCGGCCCAGCAGGCGGGTACGGCGGCCCGGACGGCGGCCAGGGTCGCCTCGACCGACCACCAGGAGCACCGGGCGGGCGCGGTGGCCCGGGACTCCATGAGCGGCTGGCTGGCCGACGGGGCCGAGGCCTCCACGACGCGGGGCGCCGGCTCCGTGACGGTCACCGTGCGCGTCTCCATCCCCAGCCTGCTGCCGATGTTCTCCTTCGGCTCCGTCGAGAAGAGCGCCACCATGCCGACCGACTGACCCGTAGCCCACACAGCGCCGAGAAGAACCGAGGGAGTTGAGCACATGAGCCTGCGGGCGCGTATCACCAGTCCCGAGCCGGCGAACGGGATGAGCGAGGAGAGCCGGCTGGTCGGGGTCTACCGCGCCAAGCTCCTGGAGGAGATCGACCTCGCGGAGATGTCCGCCCTCGCGGCGGCCGATCGCAGGGCGCGGCTCGAACGCGTCCTCGGCCACATCATCAGCCGCGAGGGCCCCGTCCTGTCCTCCGTGGAGCGCTCGCACCTCATCCGGCGCGTCGTGGACGAGGCACTCGGCCTCGGCATCCTCGAACCGCTCCTCGAAGACGCCTCCATCAGCGAGATCATGGTCAACGGCCCCGAACAGGTCTACGTGGAGCGCGGCGGACGCCTCGAACTCCTCCCGATGCGCTTCTCCTCCACCGAGCAGCTGATGCAGACCATCGAACGCATCGTCTCCACGGTCAACCGCCGCGTGGACGAGGCGAACCCGATGGTCGACGCCCGGCTGCCGTCCGGCGAGCGCGTCAACGTGATCATCCCGCCGCTCTCCCTCTCGGGCCCCATCCTCACCATCCGGCGCTTCCCGAGGGCCTTCACGCTCCAGGAGATGATCTCCCTCGGCTCGCTGGACGAGCACATGCTGATCCTGCTCGCCGGCTTCGTCCGCGCCAAGTTCAACGTGATCGTCTCCGGGGCCACCGGCACCGGCAAGACCACCCTGCTCAACGCCCTGTCCGGGCTCATCCCGGACGGCGAACGCATCGTGACCATCGAGGACTCCGCCGAACTCCAGCTCCAGCAGTCCCACGTGATCACGCTGGAGAGCCGCCCCTCCAACGTGGAGGGCAAGGGCCGCATCACCATCCGCGACCTCGTCCGCAACTCGCTGCGCATGCGGCCCGACCGCATCATCGTCGGTGAGGTCAGGGGCGGCGAGACGCTCGACATGCTCCAGGCCATGTCCACCGGCCACGACGGCTCGCTCGCCACCGTCCACGCGAACAGCGCGGAGGACGCGCTGATGCGGTTGCAGACCCTCAGCTCCATGTCCGAGGTCGAGATCCCGTTCGCCGCGATCCACGACCAGATCAACAGCGCCGTCGACGTGATCGTTCAGCTGACCCGGCACGGCGACGGCTCCCGCCGCATCACCGAGATCGCCGTGGTCGACTCGCACGGCCGCGAGGACTACCGCATCGTCTCCGTCTGCCGCTTCAACGCCCTCCCGATGGCGGCGGACGGGCGCGTGTACGGCCGCTTCGACTACTTCCCGGTGCCGCGCCGCGTCGCCGAACGCTTCCACATGACCAACGAGACCGTCCCGCCGGCCTTCGGCGTCGCCCAGGCCGACGAACAACTCCTCGTACGCACCTCCACCGCCTGAGCCCGCCCCACCCCCCCGCCCGCCGCTCACCCAGAAGGCCCCCGACATGGACAACCTCCCGCTCCTGACGGTCGGTGTCACCCTGCTCGCCTGTCTGCTCGCCGTCATCGGCCTGCACAGCTACTCCTCGGGCAGGGAACAACGGCAGGCGCTGATCGACCGCATGTCCCAGACCGGGCAGCCGGCCGTGGAGGGCCGCGTCCGGCGCTTCCGGGCGATCGACCAGTGGCTGCGCAGGACCGGCCTGGGCAAGCGCATCGAACGCAAGATCGCGGTCACCGGCCTCGACCTCACCCCCGGCGAGTACGCCGTCTACGTCGTGGCGGCCCTGCTCGCGATCTACTTCGTCATGGCCTCCGTCTTCGCGTCGTTCTTCGGGCTCGTCGCCGTACTCATCGGCCTGTGGGGCGGCAACGCCTTCCTCAACTGGCAACGCGCCAAACGCACCGAGGCGTTCATCAACCAGCTCCCCGAACTGACCCGCGTCCTCGCCAACGCCACCCAGGCGGGCCTGGCCCTGCGCACGGCCATCGGCATGGCGGTCGAGGAACTGGACGACCCGGCCCACGCCGAGCTGCGCCGGGTGGCCGACCGGCTGGCCGTCGGCCACTCCCTGGACGACGCCCTGAACGAACTCGTGGAACGGCTGCCCTCCCGCGAACTGACCGTCCTGGTCTCCACCCTCATCCTCTCCAACCGGACGGGCGGCTCGATCGTCTCCTCGCTGCGCAACCTGACGGGCACGCTGGAGGAACGCAAGGAGACCAGGCGCGAGGTCACCACCCTGCTCTCCCAGGTGAAGGTGACCGCCGTCGCCGTCCCCGTCCTCGGCCTGGCCTTCCTGCTCGTCGTGAACGGAATGCGCGCGGGCGCCCTCGACGACATGGCCGCCGCCACCCCGGGCCGGATCGCCATCGTGATCGCGGCGGGCCTGTACGCCCTCGGCTTCTTCCTGATCAACCGCCTGACCCGCGTCCGTATCTGACGGCCGGAAGAGAGAGGAGCACAGAGATGGAACTACTGCTCGCGGCCGTCATCGGACTCGCCGTCCTCGGCGCCTTCCAGGGCATCCGTATGTATCGCGCCGACGCCAAACTCCCCGGCGACCTGGCCATCGCCCTGGAGGTCGGCGCCAGCCGCACCAGCGCCGCCGGCTCGGCCATCGACCGGCTGGGCATGCCGTATGCCCCCCGCGTCCTGTCGATGATGGGCCCCGGACGCGTCGCCCGGATCCGCCGCAAGCTGGACATGGCGGGCAACCCCCGGGGCCTCACCGTCGACCGGTACGCCGCCCGGCGCGCCGTCTACGGCGGCCTCGGCATCCTGGCCGCCCTGGCGATGCTGATGAACGGACAGGTCGTCCTGGCGATCATCCTGCTCGTCTACGGCCTCTTCTGGACGGACGTGATCATCCGGGCGGCCATCAGCCGGCGCAAGGACGACATCGACCGGACCCTGCCCGACTTCCTCGACGTCCTCGCGGTCGTCGTCTCCGCCGGCCTCGGCTTCCGCCAGGCGCTGGAGCGGGTGGCGGACAAGTACACCGGCCCCTGGTCCGACGAGCTGCGGATCACCCTGCGCCAGATGGACATGGGCGTCAGCAGGCGCGACGCCTTCGACCAGCTCCGCAAGCGCAACGAGTCCGAACAGGTCTCCATGTTCGTCTCCGCCCTCCAGCAGGGCGAGGAGCTCGGCGCGCCCATCGTGGAGACCCTCATTCAGATCGCCAACGACATGCGGCGCACCGACGCCCAGAACGCCCGCCGCAGGGCGTCCAAGGCCGTCCCCAAGGCCACGCTCATCGTCACCAGCTTCATGCTCCCGGGAACGATGATCCTGATCGCGGTCGGCTTCTACTACGCGGCGAACGTCGACATCAACGAGATCTTCGGCAGCTGACGCCCACGGGCACGCCACCGCGACCCCCGCGAGGAGGTGAAGACAGACCATGGCCCCACGACCGGCCGGCCCCGCCCTGACCGGCGGCCCCGACGCGACGACACCGGCGAGCGCACCCGGCCATGTGCCGCCGCTGCCCATCCAGGTGAACGCCCTCCAGGCCCTGTGCCGCCAGCTCTTCGGCTTCCGGCTCGCCATGACCGCGCTGGCCGCCCCCTTCGCCCTCGCCGGGGTCCACGACGAGCTGGGCAGCTGGCTGGTGGGGGCGGCGGTCCTCGTCACCGTCATGGTGTCCTACGTGCTGATGCGGGACTGGGAGCGCTTCGGCCCGTTCCTCCTGCGCCACCCCTCGCTCCTCGCCGCCGACATGCTGTTCGGCGCGCTGCTGCTGTTCGCCGCCAGCCCCGGTTCGACCCTCTCGTACGTCACGGTCTGCACCCCGCTCCTCGCGGGCCTCGTCTACAGCTGGCGGGGCGGCGCCGTCTTCGCCGCGCTCCAGACCCTGCTGCTGGCCGCCGCCTACGGCATCAGCGAACAGGACGAGGCCGACGCCACCGCGCTCCTCATGGTGGGGCTCTGCATCATGGCCGGCGCGGTCGGCGCCACGCTCCGGGGCCTGCTGCTGCGGTTCGGCGCCGCGTCCCAGGCGCTGACCGAGACCCGGGCGCGGCTCGCCGTCAGCAGGGCGGTGGAGGCGGAGCGGGCCCGGCTTGCCCGCGAGATGCACGACTCCGTCGCCAAGACCCTGCACGGCCTGGCCCTGGCCGCCGACGGCCTGGCGAGCACCGCCGACCGCATGGACCCGGCGGCCGTCAGACGCCGGGCGGAGCTGGTCGCCCGCTCCGCCCGCCGGGCCGCCGCCGAATCCCGGGAACTCCTCTCGGACCTGCGCCGCGACTCCGGCCTCGACGGCGGTATCGACCTCGTCGCCGAACTGGCCGCCCGCACCGCCGACTTCGAACGCCGCACCGGGGTCCGGGCCGTCTTCCGCCGCCTCGGCGACGACCGGGTGCCGCCCGTACCCCACGCCGTCGCCCGGCATGCCCTGACCATCGCCACCGAAGCCATGGAGAACGCCCGCCGCCACGCCCGCGCCTCCCTGGTGGACGTCTCCGCCGGCCTGGTCCGCGACGTGGTGCGGATCAGCGTGTACGACGACGGCGACGGCCTGCCCCCGGGCACCACCCTGGCCGCCCTGCGCCGGGCCGGCCACTTCGGCCTCGTCGGCATGGTCGAACGGGCCGCCTCCATCGGGGCCCGCATACGGATCGGCCGGGGCGGGGCGTCCCGGGGCACGGAGGTCCGCCTCGACCTGTCCCTCGCCGCGATGGACCTCCCGCGTGCGCCGGCCCCCACCGTCCCCGTTCCCTGAGAGAGGAGGCCCTGTCGTGCCGGACGACATACCCGACGGCCGTTACGGCTCCGGGGAGCAGTGGCCACCGCAGCCGCCCGCCCCGGCCTTCCCCGCCCCCGCCGCCACCCCGCTGCGGGTCCTGGTCGCCGACGACAACCCCGTCGTACGGGCCGGCCTGACGGCGCTCCTGCACGGCCGCGGCGGCCTCGTCGTGGTCGCGGAGGCGGGCGACGGCCGTCAGGCGTACGAGAAGGCGGTACGGCACCGCCCGGACGTCGTCCTGCTCGATGTGCGCATGCCCGGGGTCGACGGGATCTCGGCCCTGCCGCACCTGGTGCGCCTGGCCCCGGTGCTGATGATGACCTACAGCAGCGAGAGCGCCGTCGTCCGTCGGGCGCTGCGCCTGGGCGCCGGGGGCTATCTGGTGCACGGCGAGTTCACGGCGGCCGAACTGGTGGCCGCGGTCCGGGACACGGCGGAGGGCCGGGCCCGCTTCACCCACTCGGCGAGCGGCGCGCTGCTGGAGTCCCTGCGGGAGCGGGCCACCCCGGAGGACGAGGGGCGGCCGCCGCTGCCGGACGGGCTGGGGGCGGTGTGCGCGGGGGCGGCGGCCCGTTGCCCTGCGGAACCGCACAGTGACGGCCCGTCCCCGCGAAATGCCCCGCCCACGGGGCCATTTGTGGGACATTCAACGTCGAGGTCTTCCGCTCCGGCCGCCCGGAGCGTGTTGTCGGAGCTGAGTGAGCGGGAGGTGGAGGTGATGGATCTGATCGCGTCGGGCATGTCCAATCAGCAGATCGCCGCCGCCTGTTTCATCAGTCAGAAGACGGTGAAGAACCACATCAACCGCATCTTCACCAAGCTGAATGTCGGCAGCCGCGGCGAGGCCATCGCCCTATGGCACCGCAGGCCGCCGGGGGGACCGGCACGGCATGGCTGAAAGCGGAACGCTACCTGGCACGCAACGGCGCAAGTGGGCCCGGAGTTGGGCCCTGAGGCCCATGATGAGGGGTGTTGTACCGACGTACGTTGCTCACGTCGGAGACACGCGGACTCACGGATCAGCGTCGACCGGTTCTCGGTCGGTCGAACTCGGAGGGGGACATCGTCATGAAGGACATCGCGCTCAAGGCCGCCGTGAGCACACAGATTTATGTGAACCGCTGGGCGAACACCACCGCCCATCACATGAAGCGCCGCAAGGACAGGGGCCAGGGGGCGATCGAGTATGTCGGCATCACGATCCTGGTGGTGGCGATCGTGATTGCGCTGATCAATACCAAGATGGGGACCACCATCGCCAACAAGTTCACGGCGAAGATCAACAAGGTCCTCAACAAGTGAGCTTGCGTTTCCACAGTGAATCGGGGCAGGCCGCGCCGCTGTACATCGCAGCGATAGTGGGCCTGCTCTTCGTTGCGTTGATCTTATTGGCGTTCGGTGAGGCCGATATTCATCGCAACGGCGCCCAGAGTGCGGCCGACGCCGCCGCGCTGGCGGCTGCCAAGGAATCGCGCAGCCTGCTCGAACCGGATCTGAAGGCACATCTGGCCGACCTCGAATACTTCGACTCGGTGTTCAACACGGCCTTCCTCGGGGGACGCGGTGACGCATGCGGGAAGGCATTCGCGTTCGCCGGCCGGAACAAGGCGACTGATGTCCGATGCCGGCCACTGGCCGATGGCAGATGGGGCTACGAGGTCCGTCTGAAGTCGAGCAAGGGCATGAGTACGAACAGTGTTCCCGGGGTCGGGGGCAAGAAGGCGGAAGCCGTGGCCGTGGCCGTTGTCGAACCTCGATGCACGTTCATCCCGGATCCGGACAGTGACCCGGACGCGGTTCCGGATCCGGACGCGGAGGCCGCGCCGATCGGCAAGGTTCGCTGCGACGGCGACCTGGAATGGGCGGTCGATCCCGAGGACCTGACGTTCATGCCCGACGTGGCCGACCTCTTCTCCGTACGCCTGGCCGAAGACTGACTGAGACTGACCGCAAAGGATAGGGATCGATGACTACTGGGTACGTGAGGAACGTGCGCCGGGCCGGTGCTACCGCGCTCTTGGTCGCGACGTTGGCCTTCTCCGCGGCGGCGTGCGGTGGCGACGACGACGGGGGCGCCCAGGGCAAGGGGGCATCGAACTCCGCGGCGGCGCCCGGTGCCGAGAAGGAGAAGAGCAAATCCGGCGGCGCGGCCACGGAAACCAGTACGGTTCTGGCAACCGCCAAGGGGGACGGCGGAGTTGAATTGGTCATTAATTCCGCCACGCGCGACTCAGGTGGATTCCTCACCGTGAGCGGCCAGATCAAGAACACCGGAAGTGAGGATTACACCACGCCGATCCAGTGGAGCGGCGAGGAGGAGGCGGTGGCGTCCACCGACCGGTCCTTCGCGGGAATGACGCTGGTGGACTCGAAGGCGAAGAAGCGCTACTACGTGCTGCGTGACACCGACAACCGACCGCTGACGACGAGCGGATTCGACCCGAGTATCGAGGCGGGTGCCGCTCTTACGTTCTTCGCTCAGTTCCCCGCACCCGATCTGTCCACCAACGAAGTCGGCCTGCAGTTCCCCGGCTTTGCCAACACGACGATTGCAATCTCGTGATGAGCGGCGAGACGAGCGGCAGCGTGCGGGCGTCGGCGAGGGGGGCAGTAGCGGTACTCACCGTGGCTCTGGCTTTCAGCATGGCCCTGCCGACAGCGCAGGCCGACGACAGCCCCTACCCCTCCGCCTCCGCGGAACCCCCGGTCGAAATCGACCCGAAGGACACCGACCTCAAGCTCCCCGAAGGCGCCACCCTCGCCCCGCCCAAAGTCCTCGACATCAAGTCCGTCATCGAGGATCTCGGCGGCGAGGAGCGGCGTGAGGACACCAACGCGGACATCAAGTTCGCGCTCCAGGCCGAGGTTCTCTTCGGCAAGGACAGCGCCAAGCTGGGTGCCGAGGCCAACGGGCGGATCAACGCCATTGCCGAGGAGATCAAGAAGCAGGACGCCTCGAAGGTGCGGGTGTTCGGGTTCACCGACAACCTGGGCTCGTCCGAGCACGGTGACATGCTCTCCAAGAAGCGCGCCGAGGCCGTGCACAACGTGCTGGACGAGGCGCTGAGCGGCAGCGGGATCACGTTCGAGATCCGGGGCTACGGCGAGGACTACCCGATCGCCAGCAACGACGACGAGCAGGGCCGCAGGAAGAACCGGCGCGTGGAGGTCTCCTTCCAGCGCGGGGAGAGCGGCGCACAGAGCTGACCCGTACCGCGCGGCGGCGGCCGGATGCCGCCGCCGCGCGGGGATCAGTACAGGCCGTCGTAGATGTTGAAGCCGTAGCCGATCTGTACGCGCTTGGTGAGCTGGCCGGTCCCGGTGGACGTGTAGCGGTACAGGTCGCCGTAGCCGTTGACGCCGATCAGGTCGGCCCTGCCGTCACCGTTGATGTCGCCGGGCGCGGCGAACTTGTTGTAGATGTCGAAGCCGTAGCCGATCTTGACGCGTGCCTTCAGCGGCGCGGTCGCGCTGCCCGTGCCTTCGTACAGGTACAGCGTGCCGTCCTTGGCGACGGCCACCACGTCGGCCCGGCCGTCGCCGGTGAGGTCGCCGGCGCCGACGATGTGGCGGTACGTCCCGTAGCCGTAGCCGACCTTGATCTTGGCCTCGAACTCGGTGAGGCCGTTGCCCCGGTACAGGTACAGGTCGCCCTTGGTGTCGCGGGCCAGCAGGTCGCCCTTGCCGTCGTCGTTCAGGTCACCCGGGCCGATCAGGTCGTCGTAGCCGCCCCAGTCGCCGCCGAAGTGGTGGTTCCCGATGTACAGCTGACCGTCCTGCACCCAGAGGGGCTCGGCCAGGCCGTCGACGTCGAGGGAGGAGACGACCCTCATCAGTCCCGGCTCGACGATGTTGCGGAGCGCGCGAGGGTAGAACTGGCCGTTGTTCTTGGAGTCGTACCACCACCAGCGGCCGTCGGTGGTGGTGCCCACAGCCTGGTGCTTGCCGAAGTCCGGGTTGCCGCCCCCGCCGACGAACAGGGCGGCCTTCTGCCATCCGAAGGCGTCGGCGGTCCGCGTCCGGAACGTGCCGGCGCCGGTGGACCGGTAGAGGTACGTGTCACCGTTCGGCTTGCGGCCCATGAGGTCGCCGTAGCCGTCCCCGTTGAGGTCGTCGACACCCACGAGCTGGTTGTAGGTGTCGAAGCCGTAGCCGATCTTCTTGGGTGCTTTGAAGGGCTTCGCCGGGTCGCCGGTACCGGCGAAGAAGTACAGGTCGCCCTCGGTGGTGCGGGTGACGACATCGCCCGACCCGTCGCCGTTGGCATCGTTGAGGCCGACGATCTGGTCGTACGTCTCCCAGCCCGAGGCCACCTTGACGCCGGGCGCGAAGGGCTCGCCCTCGATGGTGCCGGTGGAGGCGTGGAGGTAGACGTCGCCGGAGGGCGTGCGCGCGATCAGGTCACCCAGGCCGTCGCCGGTCAGGTCGCCGGGGGAGACGATCTTGTTGTACTTCTGCCAGCCGTCACCGGACCAGGTGGGAGGGGAGGTCCTCTCTTCGCCCGCGCTCGGGTACAGCGTGAGCGTGCCCGTCGCCGACAGCGTGAGGATCTCGGGCGGGCCGTCCCCGTTGAGGTCGCCCGGCGCGATGACGTCCTTGTACATCTCCCGGAGGTCGGTGGCAGGGAGCCAGTACTGGTAGTCCGGGGTGTACGGCCCCGCCTTGACGTACAGGTAGCCGTCCAGGCCCCGGTAGATGAGGTCGCTGTCGCCGTTGCCGTTCAAGTCCAGGCGCGGCTTCGCCCCGACGGCGGCCTTCGGGGCGTCGGCGCCCTTCGCCTCGTCGGCCGAGGCCGGAGCCGCCAGCAGCATGCCGGCGGAGAGAACGAGTGCGGTGCAGGCCGCGATCCGTCTCGCGCGCTTCGAGCGCGCGAGACCGGAACGGCCGGATATCAAGGAAGACAAAGCCCCCCCAGGGGTTCTCCACGAGTGTCCACCAGCGGGACAGAAGTGGTTCAGGAGTGAATCAGCTGGTGTTCATATGACCTGCGCCCGCCCCCTTTGGAGGGGGAGGATTCAAGCCGTGCGCGTGGGCTCGTATCAGCCATGTTCACCCGGCGTCCGTATCCCGCACCACCTGCCCCTCGCACATTTCCAGCCGCCGCCCGGTGAACCGGTCACGCATCCGGCGGTCGTGGGTGACGACGACCACCGCGCCCCGGTACCCGGCCAGGGCTCCTTCCAGCTCCTCGACCAGCGCCGGGGACAGATGGTTGGTCGGCTCGTCCAGCAGCAGCAGGTCGACGGGTTCGCCGACCAGGCGGGCCAGTTCGATCCGGCGGCGCTGCCCGTAGGACAGCTCGCCCACCTTGAGGCGCAGGTCGGCGGGGCTGAACAGGCCGAAGGACAGCAGCTGTACGGTGTGCTCCTCCAGGTCCCCGCCGCGCCCGTGGGCGTACGCCTGCGCCACCGTCAGGCCGGCCGGCCACGGCGTCTCCTCCTGTCTCAGATGCCCGACCCGGCCCCGCGTGTGCACCGTCCCGTCGTCGGGGAGCAGCTCACCCGCGAGCACCCGCATCAGCGTCGACTTGCCGGCCCCGTTGGGTCCGGTGACGAGGAGGCGTTCCGCGCCGCCGATTCGCAGCGCGGGCACGGAGAGCCGGCCGCCGACCCGTACGCCGTCCAGCTCCGCGGCGACCCGGGGCGCGGCGTCCTCCGCGGTGGCCACCCGGGCGGCGAACACCAGCGGATCGGGCGGCGGCGCGACCGGGCGCTCCGTCAGCCGTTCGACGCGCTCCTTCGCGTTGCGGATACGGACCATCGCCCCGTGCCCCCGGCCCCGCGCCCGGAAACCGCCGTGCCCGAACACGCTGAGCGGCACCTTGCGGGGGATCGCGTCCAGGCGGGCCACATTGGAGGCGGCCAGCTCCCGGTTGCGGGCCAGCTCGGCGCACCAGTCCGCGTACTCCCGCAGCCGGCGCCGCCGGTCGGCGGCCTTGGCGGCGAGGTAGCCCTCGTAGCCGTTTCCGTACCGCGTGACCCGGCCCTCCGAGACCTCCAGAATCGTGGTGGTCACCCGCTCCAGGAACACCCGGTCGTGGGTGACCGCGAGCACCGTGCCGCGGTGCGCCCGCAGATGGGCCTCCAGCCAGGCCACCGCCCGGTCGTCCAGGTCGTTGGTCGGCTCGTCCAGCAGGAGCAGTTCCGGCCGGGACGCCAGCGTCGCCGCCAGCGCGAGCCGGGACCGCTCGCCGCCCGACAGCGTGGACAGGGCCCGGTCGCGCGCCAGGCCCGGCAGGCCGAGCCCGTGCAGGGCGATGTCCACCCGGGCGTCGGCCTCGTAACCGGCCCGTGCCTCGTACCGGGCGACCAGCTCGGCGTATTCCTCCAGCGCGGCGGCCTGCCGTGCCCCCGCCGGGCCCCCGAGCGCGGCCTCGGCCCGGCGCATCCGGGCCTCCAGCGCGCGCAGTTCGGCGAGCGCCGCGTCCACCGCGTCCTGGACGGTGGCCCCGGGCGGCAGGGCCAGTGACTGGGCGAGATACCCGACTCCGCCCGGCGCGACCACGGTCAGCTCACCGTTGTCGGGCCGGTCCCGCTCGGCGACGAGCCGGAGCAGGGTGGATTTCCCGGCCCCGTTGTCGCCGATGACGCCTGCCCTCTCACCGGGCCTGACGCTGAAGGTGACGTCGTCCAGCACGACCTGGTCGTCGTAGCGGCGGGTGACGTTCTGAAGAGATAGTTGTGCGGTGTGCATAAAGCCCCCTGTTCCCGGCCCGGCCCGAGCCGATCGGCACGCGGACGCACGGATGCGTGATGGAACGCACGGATGCGTGAGTGCACGAACGTGTGGATGCGCGGATGTGCGGATGTGCGCGAGGAAGCGCGCCTACGGAGCCGAGCTCAACGCAGGCGCACGGGGAATGTCACAGGGAACCCATGCACATCACGGTAGGAGGAGGGCCGTGCGGCCGCAAGCCATTTTCCCGGGCGGCCGGGGCGCCGTTCACGGTGCCGGTGTGCCGTTCGGGCGGGACGGGCCGCCCAGGCGGACCGGGACGCCGGGGGAGTACAGCACGCTGACCGGGGCCTCGCGCGGGGCGGGCAGGCCGGCCGCCTCGATCAGGTTCTCCTCGCAGCCGAGCAGCTCCGCGCGGTGCAGGGGCCAGCGGGGGTGGTCGTTGCGCAGGTAGGACGTGCGGCCGAGGAGGGTGTGGTGCAGGCCCCAGCGCGCGGTGAGGAAGTGCTCCAACTCCGTGGGGTCGCCGACGCGTTCGCCGGGGCGCACGGTGATGCGGCTGTACGCGCCGCGCGGGCCGGGCGCGCGGCGCGTGCTGGTGTACGCGATCGTGCCGCCGGTGGCCTCCACCCGCATCCGGGACCACACGTACGGCAGGCGGAAGGCGAGCCGGCCCATTGCCGCGGGGAGCAGCCGGGACGCGTCCAGCGAGCGGAAGACGACCCCGCGCCGCCCCTGTCCGTCGACCGAGTACAGGCGGACGTTCGTCTCGGGGAACGAGCCGAGATAGGGCACCCCGGGGAGCCCCAGCCACCCCACCCGGTGCATCCGGAAGGCCACCAGACCCACGTACGTGACGCCGTCGAACGTGTCGGGCACCGTCCCCGCGGGCAGCAGACCCGCCACCGCGTCGGGCTCCACGGCCCAGTGGACGAAGCAGAGGTCGAGCCACTGCTGCGTGAGGAGCGGGCGGTGCAGGACGCCGGGGGCGTCGGGGGTCAGGGGCTCGGGTGTCGTCACGGGCCAAGCGTGGCACGGCCGTCCGGCGCGCCGGCCACGGCGTCCCGGCCCGCGGCCGACAGCTCGGCGGCCAGGTCCGCGTCGCGCATCCCGGGCAGGGCGTACCCCTCGGCCTCGTCCCACGGCACGTCGAGGTCGTCCATGTGCACGCGCCAGTCGGCGTCGGGCAGGGCGCGGCGCAACTCCGTGACCGAGTCCAGCACATGCGCGATCACCGGCAGCAGGCGGCCCGGGTCGAACGGCATCTTGGTGGAGCCGTCGAGGACCTGCCCCGGCTCCGCCGTCCGCGGGTCGTACACGTAGAGGCTCTCCTCGTCCTCGTACGGGAACGACGTCCGGTGCGCGGCGACGACGCGTGCGACGGCGGCCGACTCGGAATCGGTCAGCGGGGTCGCACGGCGCGCGGTGTAGTAGAGGGAGACGCTCATGCAGGGAGCGTACGGCCGGGGTACGACAACGGCTGCCCGTCGTCCGGCGAATACGGTGTACCGGGCGGGGAAGCCGAGCAGAAGAGGAGAGGCAGGGGCACACCGCACCGTCCCCCGCGCCGCGCCCGCCTCCTACGCCCCGGAGCCGCCACCGTGTCCAGCAAGTCCAGCGGCCCCACCGCCGACACCCCGCCCCACCCGGACGGCGCGTATCCGGACGGAACGCGTCCGGACGGAACGCAACCGCATGGAACGCGTCCGGACGGAACGCGCCCCGACAGCGAGCACTCCGACAGCGCACCCGAAGCCGCCCCCCGCCCCGCGTCCGCCCGCACCCGCACGCACCCCACGCGGATCTGGCCGATCGCGTTGCGCCGGACGCCGCTCTCGCTCTGGAACGACGACATCTCGGACTGGGCGGCGGCCCTCACGTACTACGCCATCCTCGCCCTGCTCCCCGCGCTCCTGGTGACCGTGTCCGTCATCGGGCTCGCCAACCCCGGCGCGACGGGCGCGCTGATCGCCGACATCACCGCCTTCGCCCCCGCCGAGTCCGCCGCCGCGCTGCGGCAGCCGCTGGAGGCCGCCACCCAGCAGCGCACCGCCGTCTGGCTGCTGGTGGGGACCGGGACGGTCAGCGCGGTGTGGTCCGCTTCCAGCTATCTGGCGGTGTTCCGGCGGGCGCAGCACGCGATGCACGGCGCGAAGGACACCCGGCCCGCCCTGCGCAAGGCGCACATCATCGTCGCGTCCGCGATCGGACTGCTGCTGCTGATGATGACCAGCGCGTTCGCCCTCGTACTCACCGGGCCGCTGGCTCGCTGGCTCGGGCACCGGCTGGGCCTGGCACATGTGGGCGACGCGTTGTGGGCGGGGCTGAAGTGGCCGCTGCTGCTCTGTCTGGTCGCCGCTCTGATCACGGTCCTCTTCCGGACCGGCCCGGAACCGGCGCGCGGGGCCCGCCGGGCGCTGCCCGGCGGGGTGCTGGCGGCGCTGCTGTGGCTGATCGCCTCGGCGGGGTTCGCGGTGTACGCCACGTACATCGGCTCCTACAGCCGGCTGTACGGCTCACTGGCGGGGCTCGTGGTGTTCCTGATCTGGGTGTGGCTCACCAACCTGGCGCTGCTGGCCGGTGCCCAGTTCAACGTCGAGTTGGACCGGGCCCGGCGCGGCCCCCGCTGATCAGTCGCCGGTCGTGCCGTCGACGATCTCCCGGATGATGTCGATGTGCCCGTTGTGCCGGGCGGTCTCCTCGATGAGGTGCAGGACGATCCAGCGCAGATCGGGGTGGCGGCCGTTGCTGCGCGGGCGCTGCGCCGGGGTGTCCAGGTCGTGGGACGCGACGAGCTCCCGGTAGCGGGCGCTCTGCTCCTCGTACTCCCTCAGCACATCGGCGAGCGGCATGTCGACGGCGATCCGCATCTCGCGGTCCGGGTCCTCGTCCGTCCAGGGCCCTTCGTCCTCGCCGCCGAGGAGCACGACTTCGAACCAGAAGTACTCGACCCAGCGCAGGTGGTTGACGATTCCCGCGAGGGTCATCAGGGGCGAGCCGGGCAGCGGCGCCCGGACGGCGTCCTCCTGCGAGAGGCCCTCGCACTTGGCGACCGCGGTGGCGCGGGCGTAGTCGAGAAAGGTGGTCAGCTGGGTGCGCTCGTCCCATGCGGGAGGCGAATCGGTGCGTGTCATCGCCGCTCACCCTGTCCGGGAGGCGCGGCGTTGTCCACGGCTTTTGCCCCGCGACCCACGGCTTTCGCGTCGGACGGGGGACGCGCCGGGTAGTTGGGGCCCGCCCGTGGGCCCCTGGGCCCACGCCCCGGACCGGGGGTTTCGCCTACCCTCGGGAACCGACCACCCGCGAGACATCCCCTGGCCACCCGCACCGCCGCACACCGCGGCGGGACGGGCTCGGCGGGCTGCCCGTACTTCATGAGGTGACGTGTTGATGAGTGACGGATTCTTCTCCTCGTTCCACCTGTGCTGGAGCCGCCCCGACGCCGAGTCCCTGCTCGGGGACCTGGAGACGGCGGGTGTGCGGGCGGTACACCCGGTCACCCGGCGCATCACCCTGCTCAGCCCCGGCGCCGAGCCCTCCGGCACCCAGTCCTGGGTGACCAGGGACCAACTCGTGCTCCTCGCCGGTCTGCAACGCCTCGACCGGGTCGACTTCCTGCTCTGGCTGGAGGACGGCGCCGGGATACCGGCCCGTATCGAACGCGGCGGGGACGGGACGGTGGAGCTGCGCTTCGCGCTCGGCGGGCTGAGCCGCCCCGGCCAGGAGCACGCCCTGCGCGCGGTACGGGAGGCGGTCGGCAGGGCCTCGCTGCTCTGCGTCGGATTCGTGGTCGACCGCGAGGGCGCGTCGGCCGCGACCGACTGGCAGGGCTTCATCGTGAAGGGGTCGGTGTACTTCGACTGCTGGCCCGACACGCTCGCCGTCCTGCCGGAGGTGGCCGCCGCCCAGCCGCAGCTGTCCGGCGTGAACTCCTTCGAGCAGTCGCCGTGGGTCGTCTACGGCAGCGACGTGCCCAACCGGTGAGCGCGCCTACTCCATGGTGAGCGGGTTCGCTCCACGGTGAGCGCGCCTACTTCACGGTGAGCGAGCCGGCGAGCGCGTCCGGCTCGCCCTCCTCCAGCAGCCGGTCGACACCCAGGCCCACCGCCGCCCCGGTCGCCGCCGCCACGACGGGCATCACGGCGCCCTCGATCCCGGCGACCTGCCAGGCCGTGGCGTAGCCGTAGCACAGGGCGACCAGCGGGACGGCGAGCGCGGCCGACAGGTACAGCGCCCTGGACCCGCGCCGCTCCTCGGGCAGTACCCGGACGGCGGCGAGCACGGTCAGCGCGGTGGCGAGGACGGCGGGCACGTGCAGCAGGCCCAGCCGCCAGGCGAAGTCGTCGAGCCGGGCTTCGGTGCCCAGCAGGCGGACGAGCCCGTGCGCGACCAGATAGCCGACGGCGAGACGGACGACCGCCCCGGCCGCCCAGCTGAGGGCCAGCGGGAGGAACACACCCCCGGACCCGCCCCCGCGCGCCCCGGCCGGGCCCTGCCCCGCGCCCCTGCCGCCCCAGCCGCTGCCACCGCTCACGGTTACCCCCTCCGAAGCCCGTTCCCCGCCCCGCGTACCGCAGAACCCGGGTCCGGCGTGAGCGTAGAGCGCCGGGCCGGGCCCCGACCCGGGCCCCAGGCCCCAATTCCGGGCCCAAACAACGGCGTTGGGCCCAGTGGCGTCGTCTACACCCGCTCGCGGGACTGCGTGATCCGCACCTGTACGCCCGGCCGCAGCCCCCACGCGGCCATCGCGCCCGCCTCCGCCTCGATCACATGGCGGCCGCGCAACCGGGGCAGGCCGAGGCGCCCCGGCCTCATCGTGTGGACCGCCAGGACGTTGAACCGCCGGTCCAGATAGGCCACATCGATCGTGAACCGCATCCGGAAGGAGTGCACACTTCCGCACGGCGTGATCATCAGCGCCCCGTCGATGCCGTCCCGGCCGAGGAGCCCGCGCGTCCGGTGCCGGTAGGAGGCCGCGATCCGTAGCGGCACCCGGGTCTCGGTCACCCCGTCCCGGTCCGTGATCGTCAGGGTTCCCGTGCCATCGCGCCATCGAGCCATGCCGACGACGGTAGCGGCGCCCGCCCGCCGCCGGGGCGGAAACGGTGCGTCGGCCCCAACGCCCCGGCGGGCGGCGCGATTAGGATCGGTGCGGTGTACGCCATGCTGATGGGGGTCGCCGCCCTCTGGGGCGCCGCGACCGGCCTGCTGGTCCCGCGCGCCGCCTACCGATTCTCCGTCCGGCCCGGCGAACCCCGGCGGGACGCCTGCCCGGCCGGTCACCCGCTCACCGGGCCCGCCCGCGCCTGGCTCGGCACCACCCGCTGCGCCACCTGCGCGGGGGCGCCGGTCGCCGGCGTACAGCCGGTCGCGGAAGCCACTGAGCCCGGACCCGTACCCCTGGCCGGTGCCGCCGGACCCGGACGACCCGTACCGCCCGCCGGTGCCGCCGAGCCCGAGCCCGGACCCGTACCCCCGGCCGATACCGCCGATGCCGCCGATGCCGCCGATGACCGGCCCGCCGGACCGCTCCCCGTCGAACCGCCGCCCACCGGCCTCCGTTACGCGCCGTACCGTCTCGCGCCCGTCGTCACCGCGCTCGTCTGTGCCGCCCTCGCCTGGTCCACCGGGACGCGGCCCGAACTGGCCGTCTGGCTGGTGCTGGCGCCCATCGGGGTGCTCCTCGCGAGCGTCGACCACCGTGTCCACCGGCTGCCCGACGGGCTCACGCTTCCGGCCGCCGGGGCGGCAGCCGTGCTCCTGGGCCTCGCGGCGCTGCTGCCGGAACACGCCGGTTCCTGGCTCTCCGCCCTGCTCGGCGGGCTCGTCCTCGGCGCGTTCTACTTCCTGCTCTTCCTGATCAACCCGAGCGGCATGGGCTTCGGCGATGTGAAGCTCGCCCTCTCGCTGGGCGTGGCCCTCGGCTGGTACGGCTGGGCCGTCGTGTTCGCGGGGGGCTTCGCGGGGTTCCTGTTCGGCGCGGTGTACGGGGTGGTGCTCGTCGTACTGCGGCGCGCCGGGCGCAGGACGGGCATCCCGTTCGGCCCGTTCATGCTCGCCGGGGCGTTGCTGGGTCTCCTGTTCGGCGGCCTGGCGGTCTGACCGGCCGCCCTCCGTACGCCGGGTGAGCGGGCGTCAGCGCGTCTTGGCGCTGTGGCGTGCGACCCGGGCGCGGTTTCCGCAGGCGGGGCTGCACCACTGCTGGCCGGTGCGCAGCGCGGTGAAGAACAGCACGCAGCTCGGGGCCGGACAGCGGCGCAGCAGCTCGCGGCGCGGCGAGGTCAGCAGCCGGGTCGCCGAGGCGCAGACCTGGGCCGAAACGATGTCCATCGTGCCCATGCCGTCCGGCCATTCGAGCTGCGGGCCGGCCGGGGGCCAGCTGACCCGGGCCGCCTGGACGCGCTGCGCCTGCCCGGTCACGAGGTCGAGGGAGGACCGGGGCGGCACCGACCGGTCGACCATCGCGTCGAGCAGATCCCGCACGGCTCCCCGGACGGCCAGCGCGGTCGTCACATCACAGGGTCCGACCTCCACCGGGGCACCGGCGGCCATCCCAAGGCGTGAACGGTACGTTCCGGTCCAACGTGCCAGCCCCTGTGGGGTGTTGACCTCGTCGATCAGGACGCCCGCGTCGAAGTGCCATGAGCTGGTGAACTCGACCGCCAACGGTTCAAGGGGGCGGATTTCGAGAGTGTTTCTACCGTGTGTGGTCATTGTGACCCTCCCTCTCGGATGTCGAGACGTAGCCCCATGTGGCGGAATCATGATGTAGCGTCACGTGCAACGGCTAACGTTCAAGCCATTAGCCCCGGAAGGGCTTGGCCTGAGTTCCCGTGGGGGGATTTCTGTGGCGGCGTCACGCTGACGCCTGTCTTCTTGGTGCCTGTTTGTGGTGCCCGCATGTTTTCTCTGCGCGGCGCGCGTGCTCGAAGTGACGCGTGTCTTCTTCTCCGTCTGCCGTAATCCATTCCTCGTTCTTTCCCAAGGAGAGCCCCGATGTCCGATATCGAAGTCATCCGCAACGTCTTCCGCAGCGGTTTCAGCCTCGAAGAGCTCGACTGGGTCTCGTGGGTCGAGCCGGGCCGCACGGGCGTCGACCACTACCCGCTGTGGGGTCCGGACGGCGCCGAGGAGGTTTCTGTCGGACTCCTCCTGCGGTTTCCCGCCGGAGCGCACGGCGACTTCCATGAGCACCTCGGCCACGAGCTGATGCTGGTTCTCGACGGCACTCTCGATCACAGTGACGGCCGCTCCTTCGTCAAGGGCGACCTGATCGTCGAAGGCCCCGGAACGCGGCACCAGATGTCCAGCGCCGAAGGCTGCACCGTCCTGGCCATACGCACGCGACCTGCGGCGCCGCGTGAAGCACGGAGCGGAGAGGTTGCCGACTCGCGAGCGGGAGTCTACGCCGCACAGGAGCGTTGAGGCACAGCTCACTCCAGCGTGCAGCCGTCAGGTTACGGGCGGTAGCCCCAGCCGGTGCAGGCCGGACCGACCGAATCAGGAAAGGGAAATGATCACACCCGCAAGGCGGCCGCAGCGCCGCGTGCTCCTCTCGACCGTGTCCTCCGACTCGCATACCTGGAATCTGGTCTTCCTGCAGCTCCTGCTGCAGGAGAGCGGAAACGAGGTGATCAACCTCGGATCATGTGTTCCCGATGACGTCATCCTCGACGCGATACGCGTGGAACGGCCCGACGCCGTGGTGATCAGTTCGGTCAACGGCCACGGATTCCTCGACGGGCGACGTGTCATCAAGAAGCTCCGGAAAACCCCGGAAGGGGCCGGATTACCCGTCATGATCGGCGGAAAGCTCGGAATCCTCGGCGACGGGAACGACCAGTACTCTGACGAACTCGTCGCGGCCGGGTTCGACGCCGTATTCAGCGACAGCGCGTCGCCCCAGGCGCTCACCGACTACCTGCACGAACTCCCGGGCGCCCAGCCGCACGAGCTCGTGGGGGTGCCGGGCACATGACCGAGGGCATACCCGCCGACCTGAACGCCCACGTGGCGAGGGCGGCCGAGGACGGGCGGCTCGTGGTGCAGCCGCGCATGGGCATGGCGCTGCCCGGGGACATGGCCGCCGGACTCCGCGCCGTCGCGGACAGCCAGGTCCGCGCGGTCGGCACCATCACGCTGGACAGCTACACACGCGTCGGTGACCACGCGGGCGCGCGCCGGGCGCTGGACGAGGGACTCCCGCTGAACGGCTTCCCCCTCGTCGCCCACGGCCCCGAGATCACGAGGTCCGTCGCGGGGGCGGCCGGGGACCTCCCCGTCCAGGTCCGGCACGGATCGGCGCAGCCCGCCGACATCTTCGCCGCGATGGCCGCCGCCGGCCTGACGACCAGCGAGGGCGGACCGGTCTCCTACTGCCTGCCGTACGGGCGCACGCCGCTCGCGGAGTCCGTCGCGTCCTGGCGGGACGCCGGCACGCGACTCGCCGAGGAGTGCCGGGCCCAGGGGCTCGGGGCCCATCTGGAGACCTTCGGGGGCTGCCTGCTGGGCCAGTTGTGCCCGCCCTCGCTGCTGGTGGCGATGAGCGTGCTGGAGGGCCTCTTCTTCGCGCGGTGCGGGATCCCCTCCGTCAGCCTGAGCTACGCCCAGCAGACCAGCCCGGTGCAGGACATCGAGGCGCTCGCCGCCATGCGGATCCTCGCCGACGAACTGCTTCCGCCGTGGGTGGAACGGCACATCGTGCTCTACGCGTACATGGGCGTCTTCCCGCGCAGCCTGCAGGGCGCCGAACTGCTCCAGGCCACCAGTGCCGAGGTCGCGGTGCGCGGCGGGGCCGGGCGGCTCATCGTGAAGACCTCGGTGGAGGCGCACCGCATCCCGAGCGTCGAGGAGAACCTCGCCGCCCTGCGGCTCGCCGACGCCACCGCCCGCCACGCCCGGCACGAGAGCGTGCTGCCGTGGCACGGGCAGGCCGACCCGACCGACATCCTGCGCGAGGCCCGCGCCCTGATGGCCCCCGTGCTGGAGGCGGGCGACATCGGCGAGGGCCTGCTCCACGCCTTCCGCGAGGGCCTGCTCGACGTGCCGTACTGCCTGCACGTGGACAACAAGGGGCTCACCCAGGGGGCGATCGGGCCGGACGGGCGTCTGGAGTGGGCGCGGACGGGCGCCCTCCCCCTGCCCGGAGGCCGGCCCGCCCGGGGCAGCCTCGCCTCCCACGAACTGCTGCACATGCTCAACCACACGGCCGACAGATATGACCGACAAGCACTGCTGTCAGGACACGAGGAGAAGGCAGTGACACATGACACGACACCGCTCAGCGCGGCGATCGTGGGCGCCGGGCCACGCGGTCTGGCGGTGCTGGAACGTCTGGTGGCCCGCGCCGCCGCCGACGAGGGCGGCCGCGAGGTGCGCCTCCATGTGATCGACGACCACGAGCCGGGGGCCGGCCGCATCTGGCGGACCGACCAGCCGAGGACCCTGCTGATGAACACGCCGGCCGGTGAGGTCACCATGTTCTCCGGCCCCTGTGACGACGGCCCCGCACGCGCGGGCGCCGGCCCCTCGCTGGGCGAGTGGTGGCAGCGGGCCCATCCAGACGAGGGCGACCCGCTCGGCTACGCGCCGCGCGCGGTCTACGGCGAGTACCTGCGGTTCGTCCTCGACGCGGTCGTCACCGGCGCCCCCGCGCACGTGCGGGTGTCCTGCCTCACCGACCGGGTGGTGGACCTGTGCGCCGAGGGGCCCGGGGGCCGCTGGCTCGTACGGCCGCGGAGCGCCGACGTCCTCACCGTCGAACGGGTCGCCCTCACCACCGGGCACTCCGTACCCGAACTCCTCCCGGAGCAGCGGGTCCTGGCGGACTTCGCCGACGAGCGGCCGCATCTGCGCTATGTGCGCGGCGACTCCGCGGCCGACATGGCGCTGGACGACGTACCGCCGACCGCCACCGTGGGGGTGCTGGGCCTCGGGCTCGCCTTCTACGACGTCATGAGCCTGCTCACCGAGGGCCGGGGCGGGCGGTACGAGGAGGCCGGGGACGGGGCCCTGCGCTACGTCCCCAGCGGCCGGGAGCCCGGGATCGTCGCCGGTTCCCGCAGCGGCGTGCCCCTGCCGGCCCGGGGCCGCAACCAGAAGTCCCCGGACCACTCCTACCGGGCGCGGATCTTCACCCGGGAGCGCGTGCGGGCGCTGACCGCGTCCGGGAAGCTCGACTTCGAGCGGCAGGTCCTGCCCTGGATCATGGCCGAGGTCAACCTCGTCTACTTCGAGACGCTGATCCGCGGGGAGCAGGGCCCGCAGGCCGCCGCGGTCTTCGTGACGGAGGCGACCCGGGCCGCTTCCATGGACGCCGCGCCGGAGTTCGCCGTCGCCCGCAGGGCCCGCCGCTTCGGCGTGAAGGACCCCGGGGTCGACCTGTTCGCCTGGGCCCGGCCGTTCCGGGACGAGGTCTTCGACGGCCCCGACGGCTACCGCAAGCGGCTGACCGAACTCATCGAGGACGACCTCGCCCACGCCGCGCGGGGGAACCACGACGGGCCCGTCAAGGCGGCGCTGGACACGCTGCGCGACGTGCGCTCCACCATCCGGCTCGCCGTCGACCTCGGCGGCCTGACGGCCTGCTCGCACGAACTCGACTTCCTCGGCCGGTTCGTCCCGGTCAGCTCGCACCTGGCCGCGGGCCCGCCCCGGAAGCGGCTCCAACAGGTGCTGGCCCTGATGGAGGCGGGCGTGCTGCGGATACTCGGGCCGGGCGCCGAATTCCGTACGGACGCCGGGAACGGCACCTTCGTCGCGGCGTCCCGGCAGGTGACCGGCTCCGAGGTCCCCGTCGAGGTGGTCGTGGACGCCCGCATCCCCACCACCGACATCCGCCGTGACAGCGGCCCGCTCATCACCGCACTGCGCGAGCGCGGCCTGGCCACCAGCTACGCCAACGTCGACGACGAGGCCGTGTTCGACACGGGCGGCCTGTCGGTCACCAGCGCCCCGTACCACCCGGTGGACGCGCACGGGCAGCCGGTGGCCGGGCTGTACGCGCTCGGCATACCCACCGAGCACGCGCGCTGGTTCACCCAGGTCGGCAGCAGCCGGCCGGGCCCCTGGGGCGAGTTCATGGCCGATGCCGACGCCATCGCGCAGGACATGCTCGCCCAGCGCCGCGTACCGCAGCTCACCTGCCTGGAGGCGCAGTGAACGGCCCGTCCGCCGCCGCCTACTGGACCCACCGGCGCACCCCGGCCCACGAGGAGTTCCGGGCCGCCCGGGACGTCCTCCTGCTCCACCGCGACGACCACGACGCCGCGTGCGCGGCGTTCCGCTGGCCGCGCCCCGGGCACTTCAACTGGGCGCTCGAATGGTTCGACGTCATCGGCCGGGGCAACGGGGCGACGGCGCTCTCGGTCGTCGGGGCGGACGGCACGCCGGCGGAGAGCACCTTCGACCAGCTGTCGCGCGAGTCCGACCGCACGGCCAACTGGCTGCGCTCGCTGGGCGTCGGGCGCGGCCGGCGCGTGCTGCTCCTGCTGGACGTGCGCACCCAGCTCTGGGAGATCCTGCTCGCCTGCCTGAAGACGGGCGCCGTCGTCATTCCGGCGTACACCAGCCTGTCCGGGCCCGAGATCCGGGAGCGCGTCGAGCGCGGGCGGGTCCAGCACGTGATCTCCGAGGAGCGGACCGCAGCTGCGGTGCCCGCCGTTCCCGGGGCGAGGATCGTCGTCGAGGGCTCCGCCGAGGGCTGGCTGCCCTACGCGGACCGCGAGCCGATGCCGGACAGTTTCCTCCCGGACGGCCCCACACCCGCCGACGACATCGCCTTCTGCTACTTCACCTCGGGGACGACCTCCGCGCCGAAACTGGTCGCCCACACGCACACCAGCTACCCCGTCGGCCATCTGTCGAGCATGTACTGGAACGGGCTGCGCCCCGGGGACCGGCACCTCAACGTCTCGGCACCGGGATGGGCCAAACACGCCTGGAGCGGCTTCTTCGCCCCGTGGAACGCGCAGGCGACGATCGTGGCCCTGGCCCCCGGCGCGTTCGACGCGGCGGAGTTCGGCGCCTCGGCGGACCGGCTGGAGGTCACCTCGGTCTGCGCACCCCCCAGCGTCTGGCGCCTGCTGATGCCGCACCTGGCGCGGCGGGGCCCCGGACGGCTGCGGGAGGCGACCAGCGCGGGCGAGCCCCTGACCGAGGCCGAGGCGCAGGCCGTCGCCACCCACTGGGGGGTACGGCTGCGCGACGGCTACGGGCAGAGCGAGGCCACGGCCCTGGCCGGCACCACCCCGGCGCTGCGCGGCGCCGGGCGCCGGCTCGGCAAGGCGCTGCCCGGGTACGTCCTCACCCTGATGGGCCAGGACGGGCCGACGGAGAACGGCCCCGGCGAGCTGTGCGTCGACGCGGCGGCCGCCCCGGCCGGGCTGATGGCCGGCTACATCGACGACAGCGGGGCCCTGCGCCCGGCCGTCGACGCCGGGCTCTACCGGACCGGTGACATCGCCGTACGGGACGCCGAGGGGTTCCTGAGCGTCCTCGGCCGGGAGGACGACGTCTTCAAGTCGTACGACCACCGGATCTCCCCGTACGAGACCGAGGCGGTGCTGCGCGGGCACCCCGCGGTCCGTGAGGCGGCGGTGGTGCCGCAGCCGGACCCGGTCGGGGGCGCCGTGCCCGTCGCGTATCTGGAGCTGGAGAGCGTGCCGCGCGGCGCCGGTCCCCAGGACGTGGCGGCGGAGCTCGCGCGGTTCTGCGCCGAGCGACTGGCGCCCCATGCCTGTCCCCGGGCGTTCTCGGTGGTGGAGGCGCTGCCGAGGACCACCTCGGGCAAGGTCAGACGGGCGCCGCTGGCCCAGCAGGCCAGGGAGCTGCCCCTGCCGTGCGGTGCCGACCGTCTCGGGGAGGCATCGCTGACCGGCTGAGTCATTCCGGTCGTAGTCCCGCAACCGGCCGCGTAGCCGGTCGGTTGCGGGTACATTCATACCGTCAGCGCTAATGGGTAAGCCATTAGGCGGCGGATGTGCATCACTCGTGAGTTGAGAGGAATCCGACACAATGACGCAGACCAGGCCCGTGGCCGAGGTCCCCGCCCCCACGCGTCCGTGGCACGCGACCCAGGCGCCACCCCGGCCCAAGCCGCTGACGATGCTGGTCGCCACCGCGAGCAGCGTGATCGCGCTGACCCTCCTGGTGGCCATCGGCGAATGGACGGACCAGGTACTCCTCATCCCGCCGCTCGCGGCGAGCATGGCGCTCATCGCGGGTGCCAGTCAGACGCCCCTCGGGCAGCCCCGCAGCGTGATCGGCGGACAACTCGTCTCCGCGGTCACCGGGTTCGTCGTCCTCGCCGCCCTGGGACAGGGTGTCTGGGCCTCCGGCATCGCGGGCGGACTCGCGCTCGGCGCCATGATGCTGCTGCGCGTCGCCCACTCACCGGCCGCCGCGACGGCCGTGATCGTGGCCGCCACCGGCCCCTCGGTCGTCCCGTTCCTCGCCCTGCTCGCCGCGGCCACGGTGATCCTGGTGCTGGTCGGCCTCGTCGGCAACCGGGTCAACAAGCAGCCGTACCCCGTCTTCTGGTGGTGACCCCGCCCCCGGGCCGTGTCCGCGAAGCCCCGTCCGGCCCCCCGACGCCCTTCGGGTACGACGGGACTTCGCGACACGACCTGGGCGCGCCGACGGCGCCACGGACCCGCGCGAGCGGCGCCCGTGGCGCCGTCGCCATTCGGGCCCTGCCGCGCGGGCGGTAAAACGGTCGCGCCCCTTCGCCGCCCCCTGCGACCATGGCCGCATGCCCGCCGCACCCGAGGACCGCACACCACCCGAGCCCGGCGAAGCCGCCCGGTTCGACGCCCTCGTCGCCGAGGCGGACGCCGTCTCCGTAGATGGCTGGGACTTCTCCTGGCTGGACGGCCGGGCCACCGAGGAGCGCCCCTCCTGGGGGTACGCCCGGCTGGTGGGGGAGCGGATGGGCCGGGCGCGGGCCGCGCTCGACATCCAGACGGGCGGCGGCGAGGTGCTCGCCTCCGTGCCGAAGCTGCCCGTGCCGACCGTCGCCACCGAGTCCTGGCCGCCGAACATCGCCCGCGCCACAGCCCTGTTGCACCCGCGCGGCGCCGTGGTCGTCGCGGACGACGACGAGCCGCCGCTGCCCTTCGGTGACGCCGCCTTCGACCTGGTGGTCAGCCGCCATCCGGTGACCACCTGGTGGCAGGAGATCGCCCGGGTGCTGGCCCCCGGTGGCACATACCTCTCCCAACAGGTGGGCCCCGCCAGCGTCTTCGAGCTGGTCGAGTACTTCCTCGGACCGCAGCCCCCCGAGGTGCGCGGCGCCCGCGACCCGGAGCGGGCGCGCGCCGACGCCGAGGCGGCCGGTCTCGACGTGGTCGACCTGCGGGCCGAGCGGCTGCGTACCGAGTTCTCCGACATCGGCGCCGTCGTCTACTTCCTGCGCAAGGTGATCTGGATGGTGCCCGGCTTCACCGTCGAGCAGTACCGGCCCCGGCTCGCCGAGCTGCACCACGAGCTGGAGACCGGCGGCCCGTTCGTCGCCCACACCACCCGCTTCCTGATCGAGGCCCGAAAACCGGTGTGAGACCAACGCCCCCGGGGCCCGAAGGATGGCACTCTGTTCGCTGAGCGCTCGGGGAAGGAGCAGGCCATGGACGCCGGCAACGACAGGGACGCCACACGCGGCCCGCGCCAGGGCAACGCCGAGTGGCTCAGGGGGGCCAGGATCGTCGGCGTGCTCGGCATCTTCTACCGCCCGGAGGGGCGCATGGGCGAGCCGGAGGCCGTCGCTTTCCTCCTGGACGACGGCCAGTCGGTGCTCCTGACCTGTGCGTCCGACGGCACCCTGCACGTCGGCGCCGGCACCTGGCCGCACCTGCCCGACTGGTGCGTCCCCGCCGCCCAGTGGGAGTACACCGCCCTGGCCGCCCTGCCCCAGCCCCCCGAAGGAGGCTGGACCGTGCTGAGCACCGACGAACGCCGGGACGAGCGGGGCGAGGTCCACGAGGCCGTCATCCGCTGCCAGGGCGGCCGCTTCGTGGTCGTCGGCGGCGACACCGTGGGCATCCGCTTCACCCGGGGACACCGGGGCGCCGCGGCCACGACCTGACGACGGGTCCGCCCCCCAACTCCCGCCCCGGGCAGGCACGTCGGTGTCCCATACTCGTGCCCATGAGCCCAGTCGGACGTACCTCCCCGCTCCTCACCGGCGCGACCGCGCTCCTGCTGGCCGCGGCCCTCGCGGGCTGCGGCACGGAGCACGCCGGCGGCCGGGCCGCCTCGGCCCCGGACAGCCCGTCACCCATCGCCGCGAGCCCGTCCGCGAGCCCGTCCGCGAGCCCGTCCGCGAGCCCGTACGACGAGCGGGGCCCCGGCGACGGCGCCCCGCACTACGCCGAGAACCACGCCTTCCAGTCCACCCTCGACCTGTCGGACGCGGACCGGGCCAGGGGCGAGGCCGAGGTGGCGAAGGTGAAGCGGGGGCTCGCCGGGCTCGCGGAGGGACGCGAGTCGACCGAGACCGGCGTCCGCCGGGCACTCACCGGGCTCGGATACGCCGAAGGGACGATCGCCACCGGCTCCTTCGGACCGCACCGCACCTCGTTCATCCTGTCCCTCGGCACCCTGTGCGTGAAGGGCTCGCTGGACGGCACGGTCAACGGCCTCGTCAACGCCGAAGCGCATGGCCGCTACATGGAAGGCACCGGCTGCGTGAAGCCGCGGGGCGGCCACTGAGACACGGAATGTGGACATCCTGTGGACGTTTTCGGTGACTGACCGGCGCCCCGGGGCGTCCGTGCAGGTCCAGGGCGTGCGCGGCCCCCGATCGCGTGCCCGGAGCGGAGCCTCCCACTCTCGGAGAGTAATTATTTCGCGCCGCGGCACCCAACATCACTTACGAAGGGTTATGGTGGAACCCCCCCCTCGGGCCGGTCCGTAACCCCCCCCACGGACCGGCCCGTTTTTTGTGCCCGCGTCCCGGCCCGTGCCGGAGACCGGACGGGCCGGGGTCCTCAGCCCCGTCCGGCCCAGATGTTGGTGCCCTCGGTGTCCACGGCGAAGGTGTCGATCTCCTTCAGCTCCTCGGCCGACAGCCCGGGACCCGCCAGCGCGGCGACGTTCTCCTCCAGCTGCTCCACCCGTGACGCGCCGATCAGGGCCGACGTCATACGGCTGTCGCGCAGCACCCACGTCAGAGCCAGCTGGGCGAGCGACTGGCCCCGGCGGCGCGCGATGTCGTTCAGCCCGTTCAGCCGGCGCACCACCTCCCGCGACAGCAGCCCCGGGTCGAGCGACTTGCCCTGCGTGGCCCGAGAGCCCTCCGGTACGCCGTTCAGGTACTTCCCGGTCAGCAGCCCCTGGGCCAGCGGCACGAAGGAGATGCAGCCCATACCGGCCGCCTCCAGCGTGTCCAGCAGCCCGTCGTCCTCGGTCCAGCGGTTGATCATCGAGTAGGACGGCTGGTGGATCAGGGCCGGCACCCCCATCTCCCGCAGCAGCCGCGCCGCCTCGGCGGTCTGCGCCGAGTTGTACGAGGACACCCCCACGTACAGCGCCTTGCCCTGGCGCACGGCGGAGGCCAGCGCCCCCATCGTCTCCTCCAGCGGAGTGTCCGGATCGAAGCGGTGCGAGTAGAAGATGTCGACGTAGTCCAGGCCCATCCGCTTCAGCGAGGCGTCCAGCGACGACAGCAGGTACTTGCGCGAGCCCCACTCCCCGTAGGGGCCGGGGTGCATCTCGTATCCCGCCTTGGTGGAGATCAGCAGCTCGTCCCGGTACGGCGCGAAGTCCTGCCGGAAGAGCCTGCCGAAGTTCAGCTCGGCGGAGCCGGGCGGCGGGCCGTAGTTGTTGGCCAGGTCGAAATGGGTCACACCGAGGTCGAAGGCGCGGCGCAGGATGGCCCGCTGCGAGCCGAGCGACCGGTCGTCGCCGAAGTTGTGCCAGAGACCGAGAGAGACGGCCGGGAGCTTCAGGCCGCTGCGTCCGCTGCGCCGGTACTCCATGGAGTCGTAGCGCGATCCGGCGGCCCGGTAGGAGGAAGGGGAGTCAGTCATGATTCTCTGCTTATCACGGACTTGTGACAGGCCGGGTTGGGCCGGTGCGGCGGCTGCGCAGTAATGTGGTGGCCCTGACGGGACTGCCATGACACGGCGGAGCGATGCTCCTTTCCAGTGCGGCGATCCGATCCCCGGGGGACGATCCCGGACCCCGGGTGAAGGGGCCGGCGGGCCCGCACGGAACCGAGAGGTGGACTCAGTGAACTTGCGCGACCTGGTGTACGGGCTCTACGCGCGCCGGGTGGAGGCCCGCCTCGATCACGCCCAGGTGCCCAAGCACATCGGTGTCATCCTCGACGGCAACCGGCGCTGGGCCAAGGCGTCCGGCGGCACCGCGGCCGAGGGGCACCAGGCCGGGGCCGACAAGATCAAGGAACTCCTCGGCTGGTGCAGCGAGACCGACGTCGAGGTCGTCACGCTCTGGCTGCTGTCCACGGACAACTTCGACCGGCCCGATGCCGAGCTGACGCCCCTGCTCGGCATCATCGAGAACACCGTGCGCGGCCTCGCCGCGGACGGCCGCTGGCGCGTCCACCACGTCGGCACGCTCGACCTGCTGCCCTCCCACACCCAGACGGTCCTCAAGGAGGCCGAGCAGGCCACGATCGGCGTCGACGGGATACTGGTCAACGTCGCCGTGGGCTACGGGGGCCGCCAGGAGATCGCCGACGCGGTGCGCTCGCTGCTCCTGGACCACTCCGCGAAGGGCACCTCCTTCGAGGACCTGGCCGAGATCGTCTCCACCGACCTGATCTCCGAGCACCTCTACACGCGCGGCCAGCCCGACCCGGACCTCGTGATCCGCACCAGCGGTGAGCAGCGGCTCTCCGGGTTCATGCTCTGGCAGAGCGCGCATTCGGAGTACTACTTCTGCGAGGTCTTCTGGCCGGCCTTCCGCCGGGTCGACTTCCTGCGGGCCCTGCGCGACTACGCCGCCCGCCACCGCCGCTACGGCGGCTGAGCCACCACCGCGCCACCCGCCCGGCCTTCCCCCGGAAGTGGGGCCGGTCGGCATGGCCGGGCGTGTTCGAGGGCATATCCCTGACAGGTCGGCGTCCGGTCATCAACCAGGCGGACGCCGTGTCCAAGTGAGCGGCGTCGAGTCCGCTCGCCCGGGAGGCCCTTTGCACACGAGGGACCGTACACACAGTGCGGCTGACGTGGAGGGCCGGCGCTCGGCCCGCGCAAGGCGGCCGGAGCCCGGTCCGTCCTCTCCCATTGGGATGCTCCGCGACGCCGTCGCACCCCAACCTCGTCCGAGGGGGTACGTCCTTCCGTGGTGACCAGCACAAAGCGCCGCATGCCCGACAGGCGCACCTATGTTCTCGACACCAGCGTCCTGCTGGCCGATCCGAACGCCATGGCCCGCTTCGACGAGCACGAAGTCGTGCTCCCTGTCGTCGTGGTCACGGAACTGGAGGCCAAACGGCACCATCCGGAGCTCGGCTACTTCGCCCGCCAGGCCCTGCGCCTGCTGGACGACCTCCGGGTCCGCTACGGCCGGCTGGACGCCCCGATCCCCCTCGGGGACCTGGGCGGGACGCTCCGTGTCGAACTCAACCACTCCGATCCCGGCGTCCTGCCCGCCGGCTACCGGTTGGGGGACAACGACTCACGGATCCTCGCGGTCGCGCGCAACCTCCAGGCCGAGGGGTACGACGTCACGGTCGTCTCCAAGGACCTTCCGCTGCGCATCAAGGCGTCCTCGGTCGGCCTCCTCGCCGAGGAGTACCGCGCCGAACTCGCGATCACCGACTCCGGCTGGACGGGCATGGCGGAACTGCCCCTCGCCGCCGACCAGGTGGACCTGCTCTTCGCCGAGGAGACGCTGTACGTCCCCGAGGCCGCCGACCTGCCCGTGCACACCGGTCTGGTCCTCCAGTCCGAGCGGGGCAAGGCGCTCGGCCGGGTGACGCCCGACGGGCAGGTGCGCCTCGTGCGCGGCGACCGGGAAGCGTTCGGCATCCACGGCCGCAGCGCCGAGCAGCGCATCGCCCTCGATCTCCTGCTGGACCAGGAGGTCGGGATCGTGTCGCTGGGCGGCCGGGCCGGCACCGGCAAGTCGGCCCTCGCGCTCTGCGCCGGCCTCGAAGCGGTGCTGGAGCGCGGGCAGCACAAGAAGGTGATGGTCTTCCGCCCGCTGTACGCGGTCGGCGGCCAGGAGCTCGGCTATCTCCCCGGCAGCGAGGCCGAGAAGATGAGCCCCTGGGCGCAGGCCGTCTTCGACACCCTCTCGGCCGTCTCCGGACGCGAGGTGATCGAAGAGGTGCTGGGACGCGGCATGCTGGAGATCCTGCCGCTCACCCACATCCGGGGCCGGTCCCTGCACGACGCCTTCGTGATCGTCGACGAGGCCCAGTCGCTCGAACGGAACGTCCTGCTGACCGTGTTGTCCCGGATCGGCACGAATTCGCGCGTCGTGCTCACGCATGACGTGGCGCAGCGGGACAACCTCAGGGTCGGCCGGTACGACGGCGTGGTCGCCGTGGTCGAGAAGCTGAAGGGCCACCCGCTCTTCGCGCACGTGACGCTCACGCGTTCCGAGCGTTCCCGTATCGCCGCCCTGGTGACCGAAATGCTGGAGGAAGGTCAGATCTGATACCGGCTGGGGCTTTTGCTGCCGCCCGGCGGGCCAAGGAGCCTAGCCGGGCGGCCTCGCGTTGCGGCGCCTTTTCCGAAATTCGGGTGCTCCAAACGAGGTGTGAGCTTTCACACGCAACAGAGAATTGCTTCCCGGCGTCCCGTTCCGGCAGAGTCTTGCTTCCGTCAGGCCCCGCATACGGCACACCGGCACCTCCAGAGGTGCCACACACCAGACAACTCAACAACCGCCGCCCGTATGCCGCCCGCGAGTACCACGCGGCGTTCCCTCCGGGGAGTCGCCCACCGGGCCCGTGCCTCCCGTGACCCAAGCAGTAGGGAGGCCAGTGTCAGGGGCACGATTGCGCCCGCGAGGTCACCTAAGCGGGCGATGCTGGAAGGACACCGTGTGAGCCGGATCTCGGTCCGGGGGTTCGCCGTGGCATCTGCCACCGCGGTCACCACCGTAGGCGCCGTCGTAGGCGTTGCATCGGGCAGCACCCCTGCTGTCGACGACAACAACTTCGAGGCGACCGCAGCCGACACCACGCTGCTCGCCGACATTCCCGCGGGCCAGCAGGCCCAGGTGCAGACCGCGTCGCTGACGCAGCAGGCCGACGCGCAGGCGTCCGCGGCCGACTCCGCCGCGAAGAAGTCCGCGGAGGAATCGGCCCGTATCCAGGCTGCCAAGGACGCCAAGTCCAAGAAGCAGGCGGCCGAGGACAAGCTGGAGAAGGAGCGCCAGGAGAAGAAGGAAGCGGCCGAGCGCGCCAGCCGCTCCGAGGTCCGCTCCACCACCTCGTTCGCCACGCAGGGCTCCTACACGGTGGCCGAGATCCAGGCCATCGCACGCCAGATCGTGCCGGCCGACCAGTTCCAGTGCTTCAGCAACATCGTGGACCACGAGTCGACCTGGAACTACCGGGCGACCAACCCGTCTTCCGGCGCCTACGGCCTCGTCCAGGCCTACCCCGGCTCGAAGATGGCGTCCGCCGGCGCCGACTGGCAGACGAACCCGGCCACCCAGATCAAGTGGGGCCTCAGTTACATGAACGGCCGCTACGGAAGCCCGTGCGGTGCCTGGTCCTACTGGCTGGTCCACCACTCGTACTAGAACCTTCCGAGTACTGGAACCTTCCGAGGTTCAGGTCTCAACCTCGCGAAGCCCCTCTCCGTCCTACGGTGGGGGGCTTCGCGCGTGTACGGTCATGCGGGACCGCTCCCGGGGGAGTGGTGGGGAGAGCGGACGGGGGTAGAGGAACCGTTATGTCGAAACTGCCGGGGTGGCTCGGAACACTGGGCGCCGAACTGACCAGACTGGGCGAGCGCCTTGACGAACGGCGGGCCGAGTCGGAGGCCGAGGACGACCCTCTGCCCGCGGACCCGCCCGCGACGGAGGACACCGCACCGGGGAAGCCCGCAGCGAAGGACGACCCCGCCGTCGACCAGGTGCCGGCCCCGCCCACGTACGCGCCCTCCGTCGCCGCGCGGCCCGATCCGGTCGCGGCGATCCCCTGGGGGATGCGGGTCGCGGCCGAGGCCGGCTGGCGGCTCCTCGTGCTCGCGGGGACCCTCTGGGTACTCATGCGGGTCATCAGCGCGGTGCAGCTCGTCGTGCTGGCCTTCGTCGCCGCTCTGCTCGTCACCGCGCTGCTCCAGCCGACCGTCGCCCGGCTGAGGAGCTACGGACTGCCCAGGGGGCTGGCCACGGCCGTCACCGCGGTGTCCGGCTTCATCATCATGGGCCTGGTCGGCTGGTTCGTGGTGTGGCAGGTGATGGACAACATCGACACCCTGTCCGACAAGGTCACCAAGGGCATCGACGATCTGAAGAACTGGCTCCTGGACAGCCCGTTCCATGTCACCGACAAACAGATCAACGACGTGGCCAAGAACCTCAGCGACACCGTCGGCACCAACACCGAGGCCATCACCTCCGCCGGGCTCCAGGGCGTCACCGTCATGGTGGAGTTCATGACCGGGGCGCTCCTGGCGATGTTCTCGACGCTCTTCCTGCTCTACGACGGCAAGCGCATCTGGCAGTGGGTGCTCAAGCTGGTGCCCGCCCAGGCGAGGCCCGGCGTCGCGGGCGCCGGTCCGCGTGCCTGGCGGACCCTGACCGCCTATGTGCGCGGCACCGTCATAGTCGCCCTGATCGACGCGATCTTCATCGGCCTCGGGATCTACTTCCTCGATGTGCCGATGGCCGTGCCGCTGGCCGTCTTCATCTTCCTCTTCGCGTTCATCCCGCTCGTGGGCGCGGTGGTCTCCGGGGCGCTGGCGGTGGTCGTCGCCCTGGTCACCGAGGGTGTGTTCACGGCGCTGATGGTGCTGATCGTGGTCCTCGCGGTGCAGCAGATCGAGGGCCACATCCTCCAGCCGTTCATCCTGGGCCGGGCCGTGCGGGTGCACCCGCTGGCCGTGGTGCTCTCGGTCGCCGCGGGCGGCATGATCGCCGGCATCGGCGGTGCGGTCGTCGCGGTGCCGCTGGTGGCGGTGACCAATACGGTGGTCGGCTATCTGCGGACGTACGGGCAGGAGGAGTCGCGCCGCCACTCGCCGCCCCCGCACGGGGCGACCGCGCTCGACGCGGCGCCGACCCCGGCGCCCGGCTCGCCGCCCGAGGACAGCGACGACGAGGCCGCGCCGCGCACCTCGTAGCGCGCGCACTCGCCCGTAAGCGCCTGTACGCGCCTGTACAGAGAAGAAGGGCCCCTCGGACGGTCGGTCGTCCTGGGGGCCCTTCTCGTATCAGGGTACTGCGCGTTCCTACTCGGCGAGGACAGCCTCGGCCTCAAGGGTCACGCCGACCGCCTGGATCACCGAGGCGATCTTGACGGCTTCCTGGATGGTCTCGCGGTCCACGCCGGCCTTGCGGAGCACCTGCTCGTGGGAGTCCAGGCACTGGCCGCAGCCGTTGATCGCGGAGACGGCGAGCGACCACAGCTCGAAGTCGACCTTCTCCACGCCCGGCTTGCCGATCACGTTCATCCGCAGGCCCGCGCGCAGGTTGCCGTACTCGGGGTCCGAGAGCAGGTGGCGCGTGCGGTAGAAGACGTTGTTCATCGCCATGATGGCGGCGGCCGACTTCGCGGCGGTGTACGCCTCCGCGGAGAGGTTGGCCTTCGCCTCCGGCTCCAGCTCGCGCAGCACCTTCGGCGAGCGCGAGGCGATCGCGCAGGCCAGGACGGTGCCCCAGAGCTGCTGCTGCGGCAGTTCGCTGTTGCCGATGACCGAACCGAGGTTCAGCTTCAGGTCCTTGGCGAAGTCCGGTACGGCGGCCTTCAGTTCGTCGAGTGCCATGTCGGTGTCAGCTCACTCGCCCGAGAGGAGCGCGACCGGGTCGAGGGTGTTCTCGCCCTTGGTCCAGTTGCACGGGCACAGCTCGTCGGTCTGGAGGGCGTCGAGGACCCGCAGGACCTCCTTGGGGTTACGGCCCACGGAACCGGCGGTCACCATCGTGAACTGGATCTCGTTGTTCTGGTCGACGATGAAGACGGCGCGCTGCGCGAAGCCGTCCTCGCCCTCGATGCCGAGGTCACGCATGAGCTCGTGCTTCGAGTCGGCCAGCATCGGGAAGGGCAGGTCGGTCAGGTCCGGGTGGTCCTTGCGCCAGGCGTGGTGCACGAACTCGGAGTCGCCGGAGAAGCCGAGGATCTGGGCGTCACGGTCGGCGAACTCGTCGTTCAGCTTGCCGAAGGCGGCGATCTCGGTCGGGCACACGAAGGTGAAGTCCTTCGGCCACGCGAAAATTACTTTCCAACCCTCATACGTCTTGTGGGTGATGGTCTCGAACTCCTTGCCCTTCTCGAGAGAAACGCAAGCGGTCAGTTCGAACTCGGGAAACTTGTCACCGACAGTGAGCATGGTTCTGGGTACTCCTGTGTTGCTTGGGGCTGGACATGAGCACAGTCGCACATGTCCCATTGATCACGGAAATCGGTCACGTCGCGGGGATTGATAGAAGGGGGTGATCAGTGCTGGACGTGAGGCACTGCTTGCTGCGGTCCACCCCGAGACCCCTCCCCGGGCTGAACGGAGTGGGCCGCGTTTTGCCCTCCTGCCCTGTTCGATCTTGAGTGGGGACAAGTGTTCATTGTGGCTCCCGAGGGCCTATCTGTCCGGTATGAACCCGCTGGGAGATTGCCTCGGGCGCGTTTCCGTAGCGGAACTTCTCAACCTGGACAGGGCGCCGAGGCCTCCAGTCAGGTGGTGTACTCCAGCTCAGTGAGAGCGGTCTGCCGCAGGACCGGCGCGATCTGGTCCACGTCAACGCCTTCGAGGTACGCCACGAGTGCCTTCCGGACCTCCTGCACGCGACTGGCGAGGCCGGTGGGACTCAGTAGATGCTCAGGGAGCACCACCCTCCGGAACGCAGGGTCCTCGATGGCTGCGGCGATGAGCTTTTCCGCGATCCAGAGGGGAGTGCGCTCGCGGATCGCGAACGTGAGGTGGACGCTCCGCTCGTCGGAGTCCAGGGCGTGAGGGTTGTGGATCCACCCACGTGGCAGAAGGAGCGACTGTCCCGGTTTCAGGTCCACTTCCGCGTCCGGCCCGGCTGCTTCCCACTTCGGGATGAACTCGGGGTTCCAGACCCGGAACGACTCCTGGTATTCACGCATGGGCGCCGAGTACTCCGGACGCCATAGCTGCCACTGCTTCTCGCCCTCGATCTGTGCGATCACGGCCATCTGCTGGTCCCAGTGGTGCAGGAGACCTTGGCTTCGCGGCGGGGTCAGGAAGGCGTGCAGGTAGTTGCTGTACCCGGTCTCCTGCTGAATGACCCGGGCCATGTCGGCGAGGAACGGAACCACACGCTGAAGGTTGCCGAGCCGGATGGTGTAGCCGTCGCCATAGAGCTTGTGGAGCTTGGCAGGATCAGTCCGGCCGTTCGTTCGGTGGCAGTCGGGATGCAGGGAGGGGCCCGACTTCACGAGGGCGATTTCGTCTGCCGGCACGCAACCCGTGTCGATGTAGTGGTCGATCACGTCCGGGGTGACGGCGCGGTCCAGGGCTGTCGAGCCTCGCTCGAAGACCGCAGGCTCGTTCGGCCAGGAGTTCAGGAGGGCGGACACGCCCTCTTCGGGGAGTAAGAGGCTGAGCGACATTGCGTCGGCTCCTTACGACGGTGGGAGCGGGCAAGGGAGTTCCGGGTGGAAGCGGTTGGGGCAGCACACGACGGAGAACGAGATCAGGCTCTTGGCTGCCGTGTAGTACACCCAGGTCACGTCGACGCCACGAGGGAGCACGTCAGTGGCGTACTCCAACTTCTCTTCGAGGGTGCTGTACGCCTGAAGTCCGTCCGCTCGTACGTAGGGCGGGCTCTCGTCGTACTTCTTCGTCAGCCAGGCCAGTGCGATACCAAGCTCGGCCCAGGTGCGATCAGCGGAGACCTGGCTCTTCTTCATCAACCAATGGCCGGTCATCGTCGGAGGCACGTTGCCCGTCTGGAAATCGGCGGCAGCTTCGCGATACCTGTCCAGAACTTCCTGCTGCTTCTTGTCCTCGGGGTTGAGGACCGAGGGTGGGCCGTTGGGGTGAGGTGGCCGGCGGCCACCCTCTTTCCCGTACACAGCAGACGATCCGGTCCATGGACCGTATCCGTGCCAGTGCCCTGACCAGCTCATATGCGCCCTTCATGGGAGGCGGCGGGGCCGCCCGAGGAGAGACCTCGGGCGGCCCGCCTGCGTGATGCTCTGTGCTCGGGAGGGGGCAGATTAGACCGTCAGACCCCGCTGCTTGACCCAGCCCGCCGCGAACGCGTCGAGTTCCGCCTCGGTGAACCGCAGCTCCTTGCCGGACCCCTCCGGCTTGCTGTCGCGGAGGGCGAACGAGGACTCCGCGCCGGGAATGGCCGCGAAGGACACACACGTCTCGTTGGAGCCGCCTAGGTTGCCTCCGCAGTACTGCTCGAACGCGGCGCTCCCGGGTACGGGCAGGGTGTAGAGGTTTTCGTCCATGGGAATCGTTCTCCTGGTGCTGGACTGAGCGGAGATTCGTTCTCCGCGCCGTCGTGCACTTGCAACCCGCCCCCGGACGGTCCTGCCGGAATCACCGGGGGCGGGGGCCTTGACCGTCCCCATCAGCAGTACGGGGGGCCTGCTGACAGGGACGGTGTCTGTGGGTCAGGTTCGGCTGTAGACGATCTCGCCGAACGAAACCGTGTATCCCACCTGCCTGAAGACCGTGATGGGGCCCTCGACCAGCAGCGGTTCGCGGCCGTCGAAGTGGAGGATCTTGGCGCCGTTGCGCGCCAAGACCATGTCCACGACCGTGAAGTACACGGTGTCGTGAAGGACCATGTCGCCCACTCGGATGGTGGCCGGCGTCTCGATGCTGCCGCGGTACCCGACCGGCCCCTTGTCAGCCATGACCACGGTCCGAGGTCTCAAGTCGCGGGGCCCGCATACGGACCCAGCGGGCGAACTCGTAGGCGTCACCCGAGCGGAGGGTGATGAGCACGGTTCCGTGGCCGTCCTGCACGTTCCCGACCTCGACGGGCCCCTGGAGCCTCATCAGCTCAAGTGCCTCGTTGACGTCCGGGACCGCGTTCTTCGCGATGCACCGCGCCGTCTCTTCCGGGGTCCTCTTCTCGGTGGCCGTAGTCATAGGTGACCTTCCATCACATGTCCCTGCGTCCTGTGGGCTTGTGATGAAGTTAGAGGTGCTTCGAGCCAACCCCCAAGCAGATTGCACGAGTTTGCAGGAAGCCGATTGACGTCAGCCGAGCAGGGGGTCGACCATCGGTGTGTCGCGCAAACCTGCGCAAGGCAGCGGACGGGAGAACGACCATGAAGCTAAGGTTCCTTGGTAAGAACTCCACCCCCGGAGACAGCCCCACCCTGTACGCCAGCGACCAGGACAGCTACGTCGTCCAGGGCTGGAAGGTTCTGGCGAACGACCTGCTCATGCAGCTCGACATCCCCGCCGGCCACACGGTCGTTGAGGTCCCGACCGAGCTGTTCGAGCATCTGACCAAAGACGGCTTGCTGTCTGGCGAGATCAAGAAGTTCGAGGCTCCGATCGTGCTCGTCACCGAACAGGGCACGTGCATCGTGCAGGGTCCGGAGATGCGCGACGGCGAGGCCCTGAGCCAGATGCGCTTGCCCGACTACGAGGATTGCATCGAGGTACCCATGTCCTCGATCAAGGCCCTACTGGAGGAGAACAGTGGACCTGATCACCAGCGCCCAGCGTGACGAGCTGTTCAACAGCTTCAAGCACAGCGCCTTCCACCTTGAGCTGCGGGATGACTATGGGTCGCCCATCGAAGACACTCCTTACGCCCGGTGGCAGAGGGGCGAGCCTGACGACCACGTGTGGCTCGATCCCTGGATGACGCTCATGAAACGGGTTACGGGCGAGGGCAAGACAGTGCGGCGGGTCCGGGTGGTCACTGAGCCGCACTCTCAGTACGTGGGGTGGGAGAACTCGCTCACCCACCTGAATCTGGCGGTCGGCGAAGACATTCGGTGGTTCCCGCGGCACCAGCTCCCGGACGGGCTCGCCTTCCCCGTATCCGGCAACGACTGGTGGCTCTTCGATGACAGCCTCCTGGCCGTGGGCCACTTCGACGAGGAAGGGCGGGTCCTCGGGTCCGAGTTGATCGAGGATCCCGAGACCGTGGCCGAGTGTGTCCGAATCCGGGACCTGCTCTGGGCCTCCGCCATCCACCACACCGAGTACAAGCCCTGACTCATCAGTGAGTAACCAAGCACAAGAAGCACGGGCAGCATTGGGTGCCCGGTTGCGAGGATTCCGCAAGGACGCGGGCTTCTCCAGCGGCCGGGCATTCGCTGCTGCCACCGGGTGGCAAGAGTCCAAGGTCTCCCGGATCGAGAACGGCAAGCAGGCGGCAAGCGAAGCTGACATACGCATCTGGTGCGAGAGGACGAACACACAGGACCAGGTCCCTGACCTGGTGGCCACGGTCCGACACATCGACGAACTGTGGCTGGAGTGGCGCCGGCAGTTCCAGGAGGGGGCCGAGAAGCGCCAGACCAAGGCTCTGCCGATCTACTCCAAGACCAAGGTCTTCCGGATCTGGCACCCAACGCTCATCTGGGGGACGCTCCAGACCGCCGAGTACGCCGCGGAGACCTTCAATCAAGTCGTCGACTTCTTCGAGATCCCGAACGATGCCGAGGTAGCCACGGCCAAGCGGCTCGAACGGCAGAGGTACCTGACCCAGGGCGACCGCATCTTCAACGTACTGCTCGCCGAGCAGGCCCTGTACTCCAACTTCGGTGGCCCGGAGGTGATGAGAGGACAACTAGACCGACTCCTGGCGGTGATAGGGCTCCCTCGGCTCAGCCTGGGCTTCATCCCGAGGTCCGCCCCACTGGCCATCTGGCCCGGCAACTCCTTCTCGATGTTCGACGACAAGCTGGTCCTCGTCGAGACCTACTCCGCCGAGTTCTCCGTGACTCAACCAAGGGAGATTCAGCTCTATGGGAAGGCATTCTCATATCTGAAGAGGTCGGCGGTGTATGGGAAGGCCGCCAGGGATCTGATCTTGAGCGCTAACCGTCATTTCGAGCAAATGTAGACCGATTGGAGAGTGGAATCCATGCCTCAAATACCGAACTGGCGCACCAGTTCCTATACGCAGACCGAAACCTGTGTGGAGGTTGCGGATAACGACCCTGCCGCGGTCCTGGTCCGGGACACGAAGGACCGAGACCTCGGAACACTCTTCGTTCCGCCCACTGCCTGGGCTTCATTCGTGGAATTCAGTAAGGTCGTCAAGATCTGACCGCTGTCCCGCAGGCATAGCGACATGACGGCAGGCCCCCTCCACGCCGGGAGGGGGCCTGCTGGTGCTCAGTGCTCGTCTTCGACCCAGACGACCTCGATCAGCGACGGATCGAACTTCCGGCCACGTCCCGCAGAGTGGACCATCACGGCGCGGACCGAGTCGCGGAGCAGCATCTTCTTCTGCGAGACGGAATACCCATTCCACTCCTCAAGGAGTGAGGGGGAAACGTTCTGCCGTCGGACCTTCGCGGCGACCAGTTGACGGTGCTGCCGGTACAGCTCGTCACGCTCGTCTTCAAGCTCCTCGATCAGGTCGAGCGCCGTCCCCATGCTGATGCGTTTCGACCTGCGGCGCTTGTTGACTTCTTCGATCTCCACGCCAATCTCGGTGAGCCGGACATCGTGCGTCGTCTCGTCGACGGCCTCTTCCTTGTCCTCGGACGTGCGCGCGTAGGCCCCTACGGGATGCATGTCGGACCCCTCCCCTAGAAGTTGACTGAGGCGGACGCTAACGCGCTGGTCGGTGCACCATGGGTGATAAGTGGTGAAATCGCACGTGTGAGTGACGTTGCGAGCGCCGACCGCGAGGCTCATTGATCTGATGTCTGGCTACACTTGGTCGTGATGATCGGAGGTGCCTATCAGTGGCGCAGAGTAATCAGGGCAACCGGCCTAAACAGCCCAGTCTCTCGCAGCTGCGCGCCTTCACCGCCGTCGCCGAGTATCTGCACTTCCGGGACGCCGCGGCCGCAATCGGGATGAGTCAGCCCGCGCTCTCCGGGGCCGTGTCCGCGCTGGAGGAGGCACTGGGTGTCCAGCTCATCGAGCGTACGACGCGCAAGGTACTGCTCTCGCCCGCCGGGGAACGGCTCGCGGTCCGGGCGCGGGCGGTGCTGGAGGCCGTCGGTGAGCTGATGGAGGAGGCGGAGGCGGTCCGGGCGCCGTTCACCGGTGTGCTCCGGCTCGGCGTGATTCCGACCGTCGCCCCGTATCTGCTGCCCACCGTGCTGCGGCTGGTCCACGAGCGCTACCCGGCCCTCGACCTCCAGGTGCACGAGGAGCAGACCTCCTCGCTGGTGGAGGGGCTGGCCGCCGGACGGCTGGACCTGCTGCTGCTCGCCGTGCCGCTCGGCATCCCCGGGGTCACCGAACTCCCGCTCTTCGACGAGGACTTCGTGCTGGTCATGGAGCGCAGCCACTGGCTCGGCGGGCGGGACGACATCCCGCGCGAGGCGCTGCGGGAGCTGCCGCTGCTGCTGCTCGACGAGGGGCACTGCCTGCGGGACCAGGCGCTCGACATCTGCCGTGAGGCCGGACGTACCCAGGGCGCGCCGGTCACCACGACCGCGGCCGGGCTCTCCACGCTGGTGCAGCTGGTGGCCGGCGGGCTCGGGGTGACGCTGCTGCCGCGCACCGCGGTCACCGTCGAGACCGCCCGCAACGACGCGCTGGCCACGGGGTACTTCGCGGCCCCGGCCCCCGCGCGGCGGGTGGCGCTGGGGATGCGGACCGGGGCGGCCAGGCACGAGGAGTTCGAGGAGTTCGCGGCGGCGCTGCGCGGGGCGATGGAGGCGCTGCCGGTCCGTGTGACGACGGGCGGCCGCGTCTGACCCGTACGGGAGGTACGGGTCGGACGCGGGCGCCCGTTTTCGGCGCTACTCGCTGCGCAGCCCGTCCGGGCGCATCATGCGCCACAGCGGCGGCAGGGAGAGCAGGGTGACCAGGAGGATGAGCGCCCCGCCCGCGCCCGCCAGCGGCAGGAACACCAGCCAGTCGGACACCTCCTTGTCGACCATCCAGCACAGCGTGGCGCCCAGCGCCAGGCCGCCGGCCACCGCCACCGCGAGTCCGATGACCACCGGGACCGCGGTCTGCCACAGCACCGACCAGCCGAGCGTGATCCGCCGGGTGCCGAAGGCGACCAGCACCGAGAGCAGGCGCTTGCGCTCGCGCAGCTGCTCCAGCTGGGAGACCAGCATGGACGCCGCGATCAGGAGCAGCGTGATGGTCGCGCCGACCTGAAGGCCCGTCTGGATGCTGGCGTACTGGCGGTCGCGTTCGACGGAGCTCATGGTGACCACGAGCATGCCGGGGTCGATACGGGCCGCCGTGTTGCGTACGTACTCGGCGACGTCCGGGACGCTCTCGTCGATGCGGATCTGCGAGACGGTGCTCGCGCCCGGCAGGGTGGTCGCGTCGATCGCCCCGGGGGTGGCCATGATTCCCCAGCGGTCCTCGCCCACCGGGTCCTTGCGGCTGACGACGGTCTTCGCGTCCGCCGGCAGCGTCCAGCGCAGCTTCCTGCCGCTGCCCGACTCGAACTCGACCTCCTTGCCCTTGCGGGCGGTCTTGTCCATCCAGCCCTGCATCTCCTTGTCGTTCCTGGGATGCACGACGAAGGTGTCGCCGTCCTCGCAGGAGCCGATGCGGGCGACCTCGCGCAGGGTGGCGCAGTCTCCGACGCTGAAGGAGGTGGTGGGCTGGATGTCGTCCTCGGCGTACTTCCCCGGTTTGGAGGCGTACGCCTCGACCATGCCGATGACCTGGGTGACGCCCCTGGTGGCGCGGAACTCCTTGATGGTCCGCACGGCGGAGTCGCCGCTGACCTGCTCCGAGGAGGCGTAGAACTGGGCCCGGCTGGTGTCCTGTCCGGTGAGCTTGTTGAAGTCGGCGTTCATCGCGGCGAACAGCATCTGCACGGCCACCGCGCCGGCCACCGCCACCGTGACGCCGCTGACCGCGCGGGAGGCGGTCCCGCTGCTCAGCTGGAGCCGGCGGGTGGCGAGCTGCCAGGGCACCGGGCCGCCGCGCATCCGCTTCACGCAGGCCTCGACCAGCCACGGCAGCAGCAGGGCGAGCCCGACCAGGACGAGGACCGCGCCGCCGGCGATGGCGTACGGGTTCACGACCTCGTACTCACCGGCCTTCCCGGTGACCCAGAACACGCCGAGCCCGGCGAGCGGAAGCAGCAGCCGCCACCACAGACGGCGCTTGCGGGCCCGGCTGTCGCGGACGACCCCGAGCGGTTCGATGACCACCGAGCGCATCGCGGTCAGTGTGACGAGCACCGCGGTCAGCGGGACGGCGAGCGCGACGAGCAGGCAGAGCCGCAGGTCCGGGGCGAGGTCGGCGGGGAAGGCGCTGACGTCCCACACCTCGATGTAGCCCACGAACCGACGCCCCACCAGGAAGAGGACGAGGCCGACGACCACACCGAGGGCGGAGCCGAAGAAGGCCTCGCCCGCCGCGATCCTGCGGGTCGTCCTGATGTCCGTGCCGACCAGGCGCAGGGCGGCCAGGCGGCGGTCGCGGCGTTCGCCGCCGAAGCGCACGGCGGTGGCGATGAAGATGGCGACGGGGGCCAGCAGCACCACGCAGACCATGATCACCAGCACGATGAGCATGGGGGCGAGCGGCGGGGTGGGGCCGGGGTCGCCGTAGCCGGTGACCCGGTGGCCGCCCGCCGCCGTGGTCAGGGTGTCGCTGCCGGCGTAGAACCACAGTTCGTTGGGTGAACGCAGCCCCTCGTCCGCGATCGTGCCGGTCAGCTTGTACGGGAAACGCTCCTTGAGCAGGGCGTTGTCCGGGGAGGCGAGCAGATCCCTCAGGGCGGGGGAGACCACCATCTCGCCGGGGCCCGGCAGGGCGTCGATGCCCGGCGGGAGGACCGGGCGGTCCCCCTCGGCGCGCATCAGGTAGCCGGTGATGGAGCGGTCGTGGTACTCGGTGTCCGCCGAGATCCGCAGGACCGTGCTGTCCGTCTTCTTCGCCTGCGCGTCGCGGTTCTCGGAGATCTTCGTCTCGGCGCGGGCGTCGGTCCGCGCGTTGCGGGCGTCCAGCGCGTGCGGCACGGAGGCGGCGAGGAAGAGGAGCGTCACGCCGAGGCCCACGCCGACGGCGGTGAGCAGCGTGCGGGTCCAGCCCTCGCGTCCGCCGCCGGCGGCGAACCGGACGCCGAGCGCGAGGTCGCGCAGCCAGGACGGGGTACGGGAGGGGCGGGCCGGCGGCGCGGGCGCGGGGGCCGGGGCGCGCTTCTCGTCGAGCAGCGTCATACGGCGTGCTCCAGGTCGCGGGCCCGGCCGTCGCGCACGGTGACGTCGCGGTCGGAGTAGGCGGCGACGCGGGCCTCGTGGGTCACCAGGACCACGGCGACGTTGGCGGAGCGGGCGGCCTCGGTGAGCAGTTGCATGACCCGCTCGCCGTTGAAGGAGTCCAGGGCGCCGGTCGGCTCGTCCGCGAAGATCACCTTCGGGGAGGCGGCGAGCGCCCGGGCCACGGCGACGCGCTGGCCCTGGCCGCCGGAGACCTCGCCGGGGCGCTTGGCGCCGATGTCCTCGACCTCCAGGCGTTCCATCCAGGCGAGGGCGGTGCGCTCGGCGTCCTTGCGGCGGGTACCGTTCAGCCGCATCGGCAGGGCGACGTTCTCCACGCAGGTGAGCTCGGGGACGAGCTGGCCGAACTGGAAGACGAAGCCGAACTCGCTGCGGCGCAGGGCGCTGCGGTCGGCGTCGGACATGGTGGAGAGCTCACGGCCGGCGTAGGTGATGGTGCCGGAGTCGGGCGTGATGATGCCGGCGAGGCAGTGCAGCAGGGTGGACTTGCCGGAGCCGGACGGGCCCATCACGGCGACGACCTCGCCGGGGTGCACGGAGAAGGAGGCGCCGTCGAGCGCGGGGGTCGATCCGTAGGTCTTGCGCAGGTCGTGCGCGGAGAGCAGGGAGCCGGCGGGGGTCACGGGGCCACCACCTCCGCGAGCCGGCCGAGCCGGGCGGCGGTCAGTTCCAGCCAGCGCAGGTCGGCTTCCAGGTGGAAGAGCGCGTGGTCGCAGATCAGCTGGTCGGCGAGGTCGCCGCGGCGCTTGCGGTCGGTGAGGATGCGCATCATGCGCAGGTGCTCGGAGCGCTGGGCGTCCAGCACGTCGCCGGCGTCGCGGCCGGTGAGCAGGGCCAGGACGACCTTGGTGTACAGGGTCGACTGGAGGTACGGCTCGGGCTTCTCGGGCTGCGCGAGCCAGGTGGCGACATCGGTGATGCCGGCGTCGGTGATCGCGTAGCGCTTGCGCTCGGGGCCACCCCCGCTCTCCACGCCGTCGACCTCGACGAGGCCGTTCTTCAGGAGCCGGGACATGGTCGAGTAGACCTGCCCGTAGTGCAGCGGGCGGTCGTGCCCGAACTTCTCGTCGAAGGTCCGCTTCAGGTCGTAACCATGGCGGGGACCGGACTCCAGGAGCCCGAGCAGGGTGTGGCCGATAGACATGCCGGGCACTCTACATGGTGTGTATACCTGCCGTGTATACCCGGGGGGTACAGCCGAACGGCCCCCCGTCGCGGGAGGGCCGTTCGGTCAGTCGTCGGCCTGCGGCTCCGGGGCGGCGGCCTTCGGCGGCCGGCCCCGGCGGGCGATGGGTGCCGCCCCGCCGGGCAGCCGGCCGGCCTCGGCGAGCGCCCGCCGCAGCAGGAATTCGATCTGCGCGTTCGCGCTGCGCAGGTCGTCCGAGGCCCAGCGGGCCAGCGCGTCGTGCACGGCGGGGTCCAGCCGCAGCAGCATCTGCTTGCGCTGCCGCGACCGGGGCCGCGGTGCCTCCCCGGCGCTCTCCTCGGTCACTGGTAGAGCGTGCCCGTGTTGAGGACCGGCTGGACGGCGCGGTCACCGCACAGGACCACCATCAGATTGCTGACCATGGCGGCCTTGCGCTCCGGGTCCAGCTCGACGATGTCCTGCTCGGCGATCCGGCTCAGCGCCATCTCGACCATGCCGACCGCGCCCTCCACGATCTGCTGACGGGCCGCGACGACCGCGCCGGCCTGCTGGCGCTGGAGCATCGCGGAGGCGATCTCGGGGGCGTACGCGAGGTGGCTGAAACGCGACTCGATGATCCGCACGCCCGCCGCCTGCACCCGGGCGGTCAGCTCGACGGCCAGCTTCTCGGTGATCTCCTCGGCGTTGCCCCGCAGCGACAGGCCGCCCTCGTCGTGGGCGTCGTACGGGTACTCGATGGCGATGTGCCGGACGGCGGCCTCGGTCTGGGTGGCGACGAACTCCAGGAAGTCGTCCACCTCGAAGAGGGCCTGCGCGGTGTCCTCGACCTTCCACACGACGATCGCGGCGAGCTCGATCGGGTTGCCGTAGGCGTCGTTGACCTTGAGGACGGCCGTCTCGTGGTTCCGGACGCGGGTGGAGATCTTGCGGCTGGAGGTCAGCGGGTTGATCCAGCGCAGGCCGTCGGTGCGGATGGTGCCCACGTACCGGCCGAACAGCTGGATGACCCGGGCCTCGCCCGGTGCGACCATCTTCACGCCGCCCATGCAGAAGAACGAGACGACGGTGAGCAGGATGCCCAGGACGCAGAGCGGGATGCCCGCGGCCTTGGTGCCGTTCGAGGCGATGACGCCGCCGATGATGGCGAGCGCGATGCCGGCGATCACGCCGATCACGGTCAGCAGCAGCCCGAGGCCGCCCGCGATGCTGTGTGCCTTCGTCTCGCGGACCTGCGGTTCCGGCATGTCCGGGGCGTCCGGGGCCAGGCCGGCCGGCGGCTGGGTCGCGGTGTTCCCGTCGAGCGGTTCGGTCATGAGGGCCCCCGTGGTTCGTGGCTAGCCGGTCGCTAGCAATGTGATTACACATTACTGGTTTTCGCAACCTTGTACACCCCTCAGGAGTCGGTTCCACCGGGAGCGGGTGCTGATTCTCACGTCCGTAAAACGGCGGAACGCCTGCTTTTTGGGCTTGCCAACGGTGTTAGCTGGCAGGTCCGAGCTGATCCGGCCGAGCAGAGAAACGGGAGCAACCAAGCGATGGGTCGAGCGGATGCGCGACGAGCCCAGCGGCGGGCTGCGAAGAGCGGCGGCATACGCAGACTCTTCACCTGGCGCAAACTACTGGGCACGGCCTTCGGGGTGATCCTTCTGGGCATGGGCGCCTTCGCCGTGCTCTACATGGTTGTGGACGTACCCGAGGGCAACGCCAGGGCCAAGCTCCAGGCCAACGTCTACAAGTACTCCGACGGCAGCCTGCTGGCCAGGACCGGCGAGGTCAACCGCGAGATCGTGAGCCTCGCCGAGGTACCCAAACCGGTCCAGGACACCTTCGTCGCCGCCGAGAACAAGTCCTTCTACGACGACCACGGCATCGACTTCAAGGGCACCACGCGCGGCCTGATCAACACCCTCTCCGGCAAGGGCAAGCAGGGTGGCTCGACCATCACCCAGCAGTACGTCAAGAACTACTACCTGGAGCAGGACCAGACGGTCACCCGGAAGCTCAAGGAGCTGGTCATCTCACTGAAGGTGGACCAGAAGAGGAGCAAGAAGGAGATCCTCGCCGGGTACATCAACACCAGCTACTACGGCCGCGGCGCCTACGGCATCCAGGCCGCCGCGCAGGCGTACTACGGCGTGGACGCCAAGGACCTGAACGTCTCCCAGGGCGCCTACCTCGCCGCGTTGCTCCAGGCGCCCAGCCAGTACGACTGGGCCGTCGCCGGGCCGAGGGGCAAGGCGCTCGTCAAGGAGCGATGGGCGTACACGCTGAACAACATGGTCGAGGAGGACTGGCTCGACCCCGCCGAACGCCAGAAGCTGAAGTTCCCCGTCCCCCGCGACCCCAAGCCGCTGAACGGCACGGCCGGCCAGAAGGGGTACATCGTCGAGATGGCCCGCCAGGCGGTGCTGAAGCAGCTGGACATCAGCGGCGAGCAGTTCGACCTCGGTGGCTGGACGATCACCGTCAACATCGACAAGAAGAAGCAGCAGCAGCTGGAGAAGTCGGTCGAGACCAAGCTGATCGACAAGCTGGACACCAAGAAGCGCAAGCTCGACCAGGACATCCAGGCCGGCGCCGTCTCCCTCGACCCGAAGAGCGGCGCGGTGCTCGCCCTGTACGGCGGACGCGGCCAGAACGAGCACTGGGTGTCGAACGCCGCCCGGCGCGACTACCAGCCCGCCTCCACCTTCAAGCCCGTCATCCTCGCCGCCGCCCTCGACGAGAAGTCGAAGACGCAGGACGGCGAGCAGATCACCGCGAGCACCCGCTACGACGGCACCAGCAAGCGCCCGGTCGTCGGCGGCGACAGGTACTTCGCGCCGGAGAACGAGGACGACCACGACTACGGCGAGATCACCGTCCAGACCGCGATGAACCAGTCCGTCAACTCCGTCTTCGCGCAGATGGGCGTGGACGTCGGCATGAGCAGGGTGATGGCGACCGCGGGCAAGCTCGGCATGGACGTGGAGGGGATGAGTGTCGGACCGGCACAGACGCTCGGCTCCATGGGCGCCAGCCCGCTGGAGATGGCCGGGATCTACGCCACGCTCGACAACCACGGCAAGAAGGTCACCCCGCAGATCGTGAAGTCCGCCGTCCACCAGGGCGACGAGCCGCTGAAGCTGCCCGACGCGATCGGCGACCAGGTGATCTCGCGCCAGGCCGCGGACTCCGTGACGTCGGTGCTGACCGGCGTGGTCGACGACGGTACGGCCCGCGGCTCCGTCCGCAACGCCGAAGGGCTCCTGAAGCAGGACATCGCCGGCAAGACCGGTACCTCGGACGACAACAAGTCGGCCTGGTTCACCGGCTACACCCCGGACCTGGTCACCTCGGTCGGTCTGTTCGGCGAGGCGGCCTTCGACCGCACCGGCGACGACGGCAAGAAGATCAAGAAGAACGCGCAGGTGACCCTCCAGGGCGCCGGCGGCGGCGGCCGCGTCAACGGCGGCGGCTTCCCGGCCGAGATCTGGGCCGACTACATGGGCCACTCCCTCGGCAAGGCGAGCAAGTTCGTCCTCGACACCGACATGGGCGCCGCCGTCAGCCCGCCGCCGTCGTCCCACTCGGCGTCCCCCAGGACCTCGGCCTCCGACGACTCCACGCCCTCCGGCGAACCGTCCGACGACACACCGACCTCCGAGCCGCCCCCCTCCAGCGAGGCCCCGCCGAGCTCACCGCCCCCCTCGCCCTCGGACGATCCGACCTCGGAGCCGCCCCCCGGTCCGTCGACGGAACCGGGCCCGGACCCCTCGACCTCCATCGGCCTGCCGGACATCTCGGGGGACAAGCGGCCGGACAACAGCGCCGAACGATGACGCCCTGACCGGTCCGGCCCCGACAGCCGAAACGGGCGGTGTACGAGGAGAAGTCCTCGTACACCGCCCGTTCCGGCGTTCCGCGCGGGCCCTATCCGCGCACCGGCATCTCGAACCACACGACCTTGCCCGTCGACAGCCGGGTCGCGCCCCAGCGCCGGGCCAGCCGGTTGACCAGGAACAGGCCGCGGCCGTTCTCGTCCATGTCGCGGGCGCGGCGCTGGCGGGGGAGCTGCGGGGAGTCGTCGCCGACCTCGCAGCGCAGCGTGTCCGTGCGCAGCAGACGCAGGGTCACCGGCCGCTCCGCGTACCGCACGGCGTTGGTGACCACCTCGCTGATCAGGAGCTCCACGGAGTCCGACAGCTCGTCCAGACCCCACCGGCCGAGCGCCCTGCGGGCCAGCCTGCGGGCGCGGCCGGGGGCGGAGTCGTCCGGGTCCAGGAACCAGTACGCCACGTCGCTCGGCGCGATGCCGTCGAAGCGGGCGGCCAGCAGCGCGATGTCGTCGTCGCGGTCGCCGGGGCCGAGCATGTCCAGCACGTCGTCGCAGAGCGCCTCCAGCGGCGGCGAGTGGTCCGGGCCGGTCAGCCGGGCCGTGGTGGCGAGCCGTTCGCGCAGCAGCTCGATGCCCGTCCATACGTCCCGCAGCCGCGACTCGACCAGTCCGTCGGTGTACAGCAGCAGCGTCGCGCCGGCCGGGGCGTCCAGCTCGACGGCCTCGAAGTCCACTCCGCCGACGCCGATCGGGGCGCCCGGGGGCACCCGCAGCACCTCCGCGCGGCCGCCCAGGTGGAGCAGGACGGGCGGCGGGTGGCCGGCGTTGGCGACGGTGATGCGGTGCGCGACCGGGTCGTACACCGCGTACAGGCAGGTGGCCATGCGGTCGCTGCCGAGCCGCTGCGCCTGCTCGTCCAGGTGGTGCAGCACCTCCTGCGGCGGCAGGTCGAGCCCGGCGAGGGTCTGGGCGGTGGTGCGCAGCTGGCCCATGATCGCGGCGGAGGTCATGGAGTGGCCCATGACGTCCCCGACGACGAGGGCGACGCGGCTGCCGGGCAGCGGGATCGCGTCGTACCAGTCGCCGCCGACCCGGGCCGTCTCGGCGGCCGGGAGGTAGCGCGAGGCGAGTTTCACGCCGGTCGGCTGGGGAAGCGAGTCGGGCAGCATCGTGCGCTGCAACTCGTCGGCGATGTAGGCCTCGCGCCCGTAGAGCACCGCCTTGTCGATGCCGAGCGCGGTGTGCGTCGCCAGCTGGGCGGCCACCAGAAGGTCGTTGGCCTCGAACGGCAGGCGTTCGGCGCCGCGCAGGAAGACCGCGGCCCCGATGACCCGGCGGCGGCCGCGCAGCGGGGCCAGGATCACCCGGTGTCCGGACGGCACCGCGCGGTCGGCGCCGAGCAGTTCGGGCAGCGCGACGCGGGCCGCCGCGGCGTCTCCGAAGACCGGGCGCACCCCGCGCAGCACCTCGGCGAGCGCGCTCCCGGCCCGGACCTCGCACAGCTCGGCGGCGGGCATCAGATCGGCCTGCGGGTCGACGGTGGGCAGCCGCAGCCGCTCGGTCTCCGGCAGGCTCTCGGTCTCCTCCTCCGTCAGCCGCAGCCGGTCCGAGCGGCGCAGCCGCAGCACGAACGGGTTGACGGGCCGCTCGTCGCCGACGGGCAGCGGGTCGCGGAGGTAGACGAGTATGGCGTCGGAGAACGTCGGGACACTGGCCCGGCACAGCCCCAGCACGATCTCGTCCAGGTCTATGCCCCGGGCGATCCGCCGGGTCGCGGCCCCCACGAAGCGCAGCCGGTCGCCCTCGCGCCGCGTCGCCGCCTGGGGGTCGGGTCCCGCCGGGCCGGAGCCCTTGGCCGGTGCCGGGATCGCCGTCGCGGCAGCGGCGGCCGCCACGGCGGCGTCCCGCTGCCGCGGCCGGGTGCGTTCCTGCGGCCGGGCGGCGAGAGGCTGCCGGCCTTCGTGGGAGGTGGGGTGCTCCGTCACGCGTGGGGTTCCGTCCGTCCGGGCCGGTTGTATGAGGCAATCACCTTGTGGGGCGTCACTGTGCCCCGGCAGGAGTGGCAATGACAACGGCTGACATCGCCTGCCCCGGGACACGGGGCCGAAACCGGATGTCCATGGGGGATGTCGATGACAACGTTTCCGACGGGACGGCAGCGGACAGCGGACACGTCTCCACCCCCTCGTAGTGGCTCATGCGATGTGGGCAACTCGTGCGACTCGTGACACCGATGCGGTCCGTGAGGGCTGCCATTTGTGCGACGAGCCGATGACTTGCGGTCAGCTCCCGATCCCCGCCTGCCGGTTGGGGTCGAGCCGCACTTCTCGGGACGATCCTACGTTTGCCCCCCTGGGGTCCATCAAGGGTCTCACGACGGCATGGCGGAAGGCGTGCGGTCCGAGTCATCCGGCCGACGGTCCCAGTCGTCGGGCAGTTCGGGTACCCGCCACGCCGGATCGGGCCGCCAGTTCTCCCAGCCGTCACGGAACGGCGCCGCCCAGTCACGGATCAGCCCGACCGCCTCGTGCCCCGCCGCCCGCACCCGGTCCGCCACGTCCGGCGCGATCAGGCCGACCCGCTGGGCCTGCTCGAACTCGTCCTCGTCGCGCCAGAGCCAGCTGCGGTCCGGGTAGACGGAGATGTCGAGGAAGTGGTCCTCGGAGTCGACGCCGCCGGCCCACCGGGTGCGCGGCTCCTCCAGGTTCACGTACCAGCTGCGGAACTGCCAGCCGCGCTCCCAGAACAGCCAGACCGACCAGGGCAGGCCGGGTGCGGCCAGCTTCAGCACCCCGTTGCCCAGCCAGAGGGAGCGGGCGGTGGTGCGCGGGGCGGTGTACCGGGTGGCGAGGGGTTCGGCGTGCACATCGGTGCCGTCCGCCAGGACCGGCTTGACGCACTCGGTGCCGGGCGCCACCCACACCGCCAGCAGCTCCTCGGTGTCCTGGACGACCGTGACCGGGCGGCAGATGTGGAACGGGCGCGCGGCCGAATCCGGCCGCTCGGGGCCGTTGCCCCGGTAGCGCCACAGGATCTGATCACCCGGCGTCCAGCGCTCAATCTCTCCGCTACCTGTCATGGAGAGATCGTAGTGAGCCTCCCCGCGCCCCGCAGCGACGGACGTCACGGCCGGGTCATGCGCAGCACATCCAGAGCCTCGTCGAGCTGCTGTTCGGTCAGGTCGCCGCGCTCCACGTAGCCCGACTCGATGACCACCTCGCGGATCGTCCGGCGCTCGGCGAGCGACTTCTTGGCGACCTTCGCGGCCTCCTCGTAGCCGATGTACTTGTTCAGCGGGGTGACGACGGACGGCGAGGACTCGGCGTACTCCCTGGCCCGTTCCGCGTGCGCGGTGATCCCGTCGACCGTGCGGTCCGCGAGCAGCCGCGCGGCGTTGGAGAGCAGCCGTACGGACTCCAGCAGGTTCTTCGCGATGACCGGGAGCATCACGTTCAGCTCGAAGTTGCCCGCCGCGCCCGCCGCGGCGACCGTGGCGTCGTTCCCGGTGACCTGCGCGGCGACCATCAGGACCGCCTCGGGGATGACCGGATTGACCTTGCCCGGCATGATCGAGGAGCCCGGCTGGAGGTCGGGCAGGGAGATCTCGGCGAGACCGGTGCGCGGGCCCGACGCCATCCAGCGCAGGTCGTTGCAGATCTTGGTGAGCGAGACGCCGATGGTGCGCAGCTGGCCGGAGGTCTCCACCAGGCCGTCCCGCGCGCCCTGCGCCTCGAAGTGGTCGCGGGCCTCGGTGAGCGGCAGTCCGGTGGCGCGGGCCACCTCGGCGATCACGGCGGCGGAGAAGCCGGGCGGGGTGTTGATGCCGGTGCCCACGGCCGTGCCGCCGAGCGGGAGTTCCGCGAGGCGGGGGAGCGAGGCGCGCAGCCGCTCGACGCCGTAGCGGACCTGCGCCGCGTACCCGGCGAACTCCTGGCCGAGGGTGACGGGCGTGGCGTCCATCAGATGGGTGCGCCCGGCCTTCACGACCGTGGCGAACTCCTCCGCCTTGCGCTCCAGGGCGGCCGCCAGATGGTCCAGGGCGGGGATCAGGCCGGCGGTCACCGCGGCGGTCGCCGCGATGTGGATGGAGGAGGGGAAGACGTCGTTGGAGGACTGCGAGGCGTTGACGTGGTCGTTGGGGTGGACCTCGCGGCCGAGGCGCTCGGTGGCGAGCGTGGCCACCACCTCATTGGTGTTCATGTTCGAGGAGGTACCCGAGCCGGTCTGGAAGACGTCGACCGGGAAGTGCGCGTCCCAGCGCCCCTCCGCGACCTCGCCGGCCGCCTCCTGGACCGCCCGCGCGATCTCGGGGTCCAGGACCTTCAGCTCGGCGTTGACCTTGGCGGCGGCGGCCTTGATGCGGGCCAGGGCCTCGATGTGGGCCCGCTCCAGGCGCTGTCCGGAGACCGGGAAGTTCTCCACGGCCCGCTGCGTCTGGGCCCGCCACTTCGCGTCGGCGGGGACCCTGACCTCGCCCATCGAGTCGTGCTCGACGCGGTAGCCCTCGCCCGTTCCCTGATCCGTCATCGTTCAACCTCCTGAAAAAGATGAGCACTTGTCTTGTTCCAGCTATTCCCAAGTCGTCTACCGACCAGTAAATACCGGGGGTAACCACAACTCGGGAGGCGCAATGAGGCGCACCAGGCACAGACTCCGCTGTACCGTCGCGGCCGCCGCGGCCATGGCGGCGGCGTTCGGCGGCATGACCGCGGCGGCGGGAACGGCCACCGCCGCCCCGTCCGGTACCACCAGTACCGCATCCACCCCCCTGTCACCCGAACTGGAGGCCATCCGCGCCGCGGAGGCCACCCAGCTGTACGGCGACCCGGCCGAGCGCCCGCTCGCCGACCGCAAGACGGGGCTCATCTCGCTCGGCGACAGCGAGATATCCGGCGAGGGCGTCGGCACGTACGAGGCCGGCACCAACGGCCCCGACAACTGGTGCCACCGCTCACCCGACTCCGCGATCCACCGCACGGGGATCCCGGCCGACGTCACGTACAACGTCTCGTGCTCCGGCGCGTACACCGGAAACATCGTCATCGGCGGCTCCAAGCAGTACGCCGACGAGCTGGTGCAGAGCGACAACCTCGCCGTCAAGGCGCGCAACACCCGCATCAAGATGATCGTGCTGGTCGCGGGTGCCAACGACGACCTCCAGTTCGGGCCCGTCATGACGGACTGTGTCACCCGCTGGGTCCTCCTCCAGGGCGCCTGCGAGTCCAAGTACGACGGGGGCTGGCAGGCCCGCGTCGACGGGCTCGTCCCCAAGGTCGAGAAGACCGTGCGCGACCTGAAGACCGTGATGAGCGGCGCCGGCTACACCGACAGCGACTACAAACTCGTCGTCATGGGCTACCCGAGCCCCATCGGCCCGGACTTCTACGACAACCCGAACTTCCCCGGCAAGCTTCCCGGCGGCTGTGCCGGATACGACTCCGACGCCGCCTGGGGCCGCAACACCGCCGTTCCCGCCTTCGAGCGCGGCATGCGCGAGGCGGCCGCCGACACCGGGGCCGTCTACCTCGACAACTCGCGCCTCTTCCACGGCCACGAGGTGTGCAGCGAGTCCACCTGGGCCCGCGGTCTCTACATCGACCTGTCGCACTTCCCGCCGGACTCCAACTCCGTCCGCCAGTCCTTCCACCCGAACGCGGCCGGCCACGGAGCCTTCGCCTCCTGCCTGACCCAGATCTACAACTCGGGCCTGCGCGAGGCGAGCTGCGCCGACCCGGCGAGCACCGGACAGCCGGTGCTCCAGCCCGCCGCCTGGGACGACCTCTTCACGCCCCTGCGCGGCGAGGCGACGGCCGCCTGCCTGGACGCCCCCGCCTCCGTCACCCGTAACAACACCGGGGTCACCGGCTGGGAGTGCCACGGCGGGCGCAACCAGGGCTGGTGGTACGACTCCGCCACGAAGAACCTGCGCACCGAACTGAGCCACGACCGCTGCCTGGACGTACCGGGCGCCGACTACAAGGCGGGCGCGGCCCTCATCCTCTACAACTGCTCCGGCGCCGCCAACCAGCAGTTCGTCCACCAGTCGGGCACCCTGAGCCCGGCCGCGGCGACGGGCCTGTGCGCGACCCTCGCGGGCGCCCACGACCCGCTGAGGCTGCAACCCTGCGACGGCAGCGCGAACCAGCGCTTCGCGTAACACCCGTCGCGCACGGGTACGGGGAGGAGCCGCACCGGCCCCTCCCCGTACCGCACGCGCGCCCCGCCTCAGCGCCTCAGCGCCTCAGCCCGAGGCCGCGAACGCCGTCAGGATCGCCGCCAGGTGACCCGGGTCCTCGGCCCCGCACAGCTCGCGCGCGGAGTGCATCGAGAGCCCCGGCACGCCCACGTCGACGGTCGGCACACCCAGCCGGGCCGCGGTGAGCGGGCCGATGGACGTGCCGCACGGCATCGCGTTGTTGGAGACGAACGGCTGCCACGGCGCCCCCGCCCGCTCGCAGGCGGCGGCGAACAGCGCGATGCCGGCCGAGTCGGTGGCGTAGCGCTGGTTGACGTTGACCTTGACCGTGGGGCCGCCGTTGGGCAGCGGCTGGTGGCCCGGGTCGTGGCGCTCCGCGTAGTTGGGGTGGACGGCGTGCGCCATGTCGGCCGAGACGCAGTACGCGCTGGCCAGCGCCCGCGACCAGTCCTCGGAGCTGCCGCCCCGCGCGGTCACCGAACGGCTCAGCACCCGCTCCAGGAGGGGGCTCTGCGCCCCGGTGTCCGAGCCGCTGCCGACCTCCTCGTGGTCGAAGGCGGCCAGCACCGGGATGTACGCGGGCGTGCCGGCCGCCGTCGCCACCGCCGCCAGCGCGGTGACCCCGGCGTGCACCGACACCAGGTTGTCCAGCCGCGAGGACACCACGAACTCCCGCTCCGCACCGAGATATCCGGGCGGCTGCACGTCGTGCAGCATCAGGTCCCAGCCCAGCACCTCGTCCGGCTCGGCCTCGGCGGCCGCCGCGACCCGGCGCAGCAGCGCCCCCTCGTCGGCCGCGCCGAGCGACCAGATCGGGGCGATGTGCCGCTGCCGGTCCAGGGCCAGCCCGTCGTTGACGGTGCGGTCCAGGTGGATCGCCAGCTGCGGCACCCGCAGGAGGGGCTCGTCGATCTGCACCAGCCGGGAGTCGGTCCGCCCGCCGGGGGCGCGCAGCGCGAGCCGGCCCGAGATGCCCAGATCCCGGTCCAGCCAGGTGTTGAGCGGGACCCCGCCGTAGATCTCCACCGCGACCTGCCGCCAGCCGGCCGACCCCGTGTCGGGGGTGGGCTTGATCCGCAGGTTCGGTGAGTCGGTGTGGGTGCCGATGATCCGGAACGGTGTGTGCGCGGGCAGGGACTCGGGGGCGTACCAGGCGATCAGCGCGCCTCCTTGGACGACGAAGCTGCCGCCCGTGGTGCCCGTCCAGTCGTCGGTTCCGCGCAGTTCACGAAAGCCCGCCTTCTCCAGCCGCTGGGCGGCGCTCGCCACGGCGTGGTACGGGGAGGGGCTGGACCTGATGAAGGTGAGCAGGTCGTCGGCATGGCTGCGGTGGAGGACCGGCGTCATGCGGTGTCCGCCTTTCCGGAGTGGGACGGTGAGGGTGGTGCGGCCGTACGGGTTCGGACGGCGGTGCGGCGAGAGTCGGCAGGGGTGAGGACCGGCAGGGGTGAGGACCGGCGGTGGCTACGCGCGGACGGCCCCGGCGCCCGGTGACGGCACCGGGCCGGACCGCCCGGCGATACGGATTTCTCCGGCGACGCCGGACAACCCACCGCATCGGCCCGGTGTCCCGCAAGTCCGGAGACCGGCCCGGTGCGCGAAAGCGGTGGTGCCCCGAGGGCGGCCGCAGGGCCGGTCCGGCCATTCGCGGGGTCTCCCCGGTCCGAGCGAAGCCGGGAACCCGGGGAGGCACCCGACGCCGCGCGGCCCCCCTGCGGGCGACGACGGGAATCGTTGGACAGACCCTGGGGGTCGCGGACACCACCCGGTGCCCCGGCCCGGCCGGCGCCGCGCCCCCGCGGCTCGGTCCGGCACCGCCCGGGGCGGCAACGGGCCATGCGCGAGATTGGCTGATTCCCGCCGTACGGGTACGCCCCGGCGTGGCCCCGCGCCGGCGCCCTCACGGCTGCGTCGGGCCGGGGCGCGGGGCGCGCCTCGCGGCCATGCGGAGCAGGAACACCACCGCGACGGCCAGGGCCGCGCCGTGCGACCAGCCGACGACCGCCAGCGGGCTGAAGTGTTCGAGGGCGGCCGCGACGAGGATCATCCCGGCCCCGAAACCGAGGTTCTCCACCGTCGCGGACAGCCCGAAGGCGTGGGCGCGCGGCCCGGCCGGCAGGGTCTGGAGGTGCGAGGTGTACGAGACCTCGGTCAGCCCGTCGGCGGCGCCCGCGACGACGGCGATCAGGGCGGTGGCTGCCAGGGGGAAGCCGGCGAACGCCAGGATGAAGGCCCCGGACATGACACAGGTGCCGTAGCCGAAGCCGGAAGCGCCCACCGAGCGGCCGGTGCGACGGGTGTACTGCTGGATCACCTGCTGGGCCACGATGTTGCCGGCCGCCCACAGGCACCAGAACGCGCTGACGAACAGGGCGGGGTGCGAGGCGTCGAGCGCGGCGGAGTGCACGGGCAGCGCCGCGTTGTGGGACGAGGAGCCGAGCGCGTCCACCCCGCGCAGCCCCACCATCAGGCCGAGACCCGGCACGGCGGCCAGGGCGGCGAACGCGACGGGCGACCGCCGCGCCGGCTTTCCCGCACTTCCGGGCGTCGCGTCCGCCCGGCCCTTCCCGCCGCCCGCGACCGGCAGCAGGGCCACCGTCAGCGCGCAGACCGCGAAGGTGCCCAGGTCGACCACGAACGCGGCGGTGTACCCGACGAGCGAGACGACCACCCCCGCCGAGGCGAAGCCGGCCACCATCGCCAACGAACGCCCGGTGACCGTCAGCGAGTTCGCCCAGGACCGCCGCTCCTCGCCCACCATCTCCGGAACGGAGCTGCGCAGGGCCACCATGAACAGCGTCCCGCAGGACCCGACCACCACGGACACGGCGAACAGCGCAGGCGTACGCCATCCGTCCGGCGCGAAAATCAACGGCAGCATCACGGCCGCCTGCGCGATATTCGTCCAGAGCATCACGCGTTTCGCGGTGAAACGCGTGAGCAGACCGCCCGCGGCCGGACCGGCGAGAAAACCGGCACCCAGCCGGACCGCCATGAACAGCCCCATGGCGAGCGCCCGCCCCGTCGTTTCGTAGACGAAGAGATTGAGCGCCACCATATTGAGGAACGTGCCGTACGAGGAGACCGAGCAACCGGCCACCAGAATGCGGAAGAAGCGCTCGTCGCGAGGAGAACCGGCCGATTCGACGGCCGGCTCGCCGAGGGGGCGGGGGCTGCCGGAGGTCACCCGCTCATAGTCGGCCGGACCACGGGGCTTTCCCCTCTTCCGCCGTTTGCACAAAGGTAATCTGCATCCTTGTGAAGGACGATCATTCCAGCCCACCGGCATGCGATTGCCGCGAATCGGCGCCGGACGGCACCGGGGGGCCGGGACGCCCGCCGGAGCAGCCGTGCGAGCGGGCGCTCGCCTCCTACCGGCGCGCGCTGGTGGCGGGCAGCCTGCCGCGCGAGGAGGTGGCCGGCTGCCTGAGCGCCCTTCACCTGATGGTCGCGGACCGCCGGTCACCGGGCTCGATGATTCCGGTACCGCCGGAGACCGCCTCGTACGCCGCGCTCGCCCCGCTCCGGGAGGCCGTTCTCGAACGGCGCCGCGCCCTGCGCGCCACCCGCACCACGCTCGCCGCCTTCGAGTCCCTGTACGCGGACGTGTACCGGCTCGAACAGCCCGAACTCACCCGGCTCTCCGGGGAGGCGGTCATCAGCAAGGCGCTGGAGGCGGGGGTGGCCGGCTGCCGGGAGGAGATCCGCACCGCGCAGCCCGGCGGCGGACGGCCGGAACAGGCCCTGAGGGTGGCGCTGGAGCGGGACCTGGGCAACCTGCGGCGCGGTATCCGCCAGCGGACCGTCTACCAGCACACCGTCCGCTCCGACCGGGCGACCCTCGCCTACATCGAGCAGGTCGGCGCGGCCGGGGCGGAGATCAGGACGCTCGCCGAGGTCGTCGACCGGGTGATCGTGGTCGACCTGGACCTCGCCTTCGTGCCCTTCTCCGACGAGCCGCACGAGGCGCTGTGCGTCCGGCATCCGGCGCTGGTGCGCTTCCTGGCCCGCGGCTTCGACGAGGCATGGGCCCGCGCGGTGCCCGTACGGCCCGAGCGGGCGCCGCTGCGTACCCCGGTCGTCACCTCCGACCTGCAACGGGCCATCCTCCAGGCCGTGGTGAACGGCGAGACGGACGCCGCGATAGCGCGCCGGATCGGGATGAGCCGGCGCAGCGTCGCCGAGCACATGCGCAAGGTCTCCGACCAGCTGGGCAGCACCAGCCGTGCCCAGCTCGGCTATCTGGTGGCCACGTCGGGGCTGCTCGACGGCTGAGCGGGCGGCGGCACAGGGGCGCGGGGCGCCCCTGTGCCCGTGCGGGGGCTCAGCCCAGGCCGGGGCCCCGCACCGGGATGCTGGTGAACGTCGGGGCCGGGGCGGGCTCGGTGAAGAAGTCGTTGCCCTTGTCGTCCACGACGACGAACGCGGGGAAGTCCTCCACCTCGATCCGCCAGACCGCCTCCATGCCGAGCTCCTCGTACTCGACGACCTCGACCTTCTTGATGCAGTCCTGCGCGAGCCGGGCCGCCGGGCCGCCGATCGAGCCCAGGTAGAAGCCGCCGTGCGCGTCGCACGCGTCGGTGACCTGCTTGGAGCGGTTGCCCTTGGCGAGCATCACCTTGGAGCCGCCCGCCGCCTGGAACTGCGCGACATAGCTGTCCATGCGGCCGGCCGTGGTCGGGCCGAAGGAGCCGGAGGCGTAGCCCTCGGGGGTCTTCGCCGGGCCCGCGTAGTACACCGGGTGGTCCTTCAGGTACTGCGGCATCTCCTCGCCCGCGTCCAGGCGTTCCTTGATCTTGGCGTGGGCGATGTCGCGCGCCACGACCAGCGGCCCGGTCAGCGAGAGCCGGGTCTTGACCGGGTACTTGGTCAGCTCGGCGAGGATCTCGTCCATCGGCCGGTTCAGGTCGATGCGCACGACGTCGCCCTCGCTGTCGAGGTGCTCGTCGGTGGTGTCCGGCAGGAAGCGGGCCGGGTCCTTCTCCAGCTGCTCCAGGAAGACGCCGTCGGCGGTGATCTTCGCGGTGGCCTGGCGGTCCGCCGAGCAGGACACGGCGATGGCGACGGGCAGCGAGGCGCCGTGCCGGGGCAGGCGCACCACCCGCACGTCGTGGCAGAAGTACTTGCCGCCGAACTGCGCCCCGATGCCGATCTTCTGCGTCAGCTCGAAGACCTTCTCCTCCAGCTCCTTGTCCCGGAAGCCGTGCCCGGTGGGGGAGCCCTCGGCGGGCAGCTCGTCCAGGTAGTGCGCGGAGGCGTACTTCGCGGTCTTCAGCGCGAACTCGGCGGACGTACCGCCGACGACGATCGCCAGGTGGTACGGCGGGCAGGCCGCGGTCCCCAGCGAACGGATCTTCTCCTCCAGGAACTTCATCATGGAGGCCTCGTTGAGGACCGCCTTGGTCTCCTGGAACAGGAACGACTTGTTGGCCGAGCCGCCGCCCTTGGCCATGAAGAGGAACTTGTACGCGCCGCCGTCGGTCGCGTACAGCTCGATCTGGGCCGGGAGGTTGGAGCCGGTGTTCTTCTCCTCCCACATGTTCAGCGGGGCCATCTGCGAGTAGCGCAGGTTGAGCTTGGTGTACGCGTCGAAGATGCCGTGCGACAGGGCCTCCTCGTCACCGCCCCCGGTCAGCACGTTCTGCCCGCGCTTGCCCATGACGATGGCCGTACCGGTGTCCTGGCACATCGGCAGGACACCCGCGGCGGCGATGTTCGCGTTCTTCAGGAGGTCGAGCGCGACGAACTTGTCGTTGGACGAGGCCTCCGGGTCGTCCACGATCCGGCGCAGCTGCGCCAGGTGCGCGGGCCGCAGGTAGTGCGAGATGTCGTGCATGGCCTCGGCGGCCAGGGTGCGCAGCGCCTCCGGCTCGACCTTGAGGAACGTACGCCCGTCGGCCTCGAAGGTGGACACACCCTCGGCGGTGACCAGACGGTAGGGCGTGGTGTCCTCTCCCAGAGGGAGCAGATCGGAGTACGCAAACTCTGGCATTACGGCCATTCCTCACTCGGCAGACAGCGGCTGGCACCCTTGGACAGCGCACCCACCAGGGTAGGACCCGCCGGGGGCGGCGGGCTTGTGAGGTAGGGCTCACCCGGTCCCGGCGGGGTTGGCCGGGCGGCACACCGTCCGCCCTCTGTCGCGATCTATCGCGTTTCGGTAAGCTGGGGCGGTGGACCTCGACAAGCAGCCCCAGCAGCCCACCGCGCCGGCGGTAACCGAAGGCATCCGTGCTTCCGACGCGGACCGCGACCGGATCGCGGACATTCTGCGGGAAGCGATGGCCGAGGGCCGGCTGACCGCCGACGAGCACGCGGACCGGGTCGATTCCGTCTACCGCGCCAAGACGGTCGGCGAACTCGAACCGCTCGTACGGGACCTGCCGGCCGCCGGTGGTGCGCCCAGGCCCGCCTCCGGCACCCCGTACGCCTACGGTCCCGAGCCGGCCACCGGCCCCGCCGACAATCTGGTGGCGATCTTCAGCAGCTCGACCCGCAAGGGCCGTTGGCGGGTCGGCGGACGTACGAACGCCTTCTCGTTGTTCGGCAGTGTGGAAATCGATCTGACCGAGGCGCTTTTCGGCCAGCGTCTCACCGTGATCAACGCGACCTCCGTCTTCGGGAGCGTGGAGATCAGGGTGCCCGAGAACATCTCGCTGCGCGGCAGCGGTACGGGCATTTTCGGCAGTTTCGAAGTGCGCACGCTGGAATCGGCCGATCCCGAAGCGCCCGTGGTGGTCGTCAACGGATATTCCGTGTTCGGCAGCGTCGAGGCGAAGCCCAAGCGCGGCAAGTTCATCGCGGATCTCCAGGACCGGCTGCGTAAACACCTCGGCCACTGAAGGCGGTTCCCGCGGCGCGGTGTGCGGGTGCTTTTCCGGCCGCGAGGGAACTTTCGAAACACGCCGCAGGTGCCACTCAGTGCATAGGCGCGCGCACAGCGGGTAGGGACTGCTGCATCGTCTCTCGCTCGCGAAGCCGTCGTCAGGAGTGGACCCGTGCTGCAACTGCCGCATCAGCCCCTGCAGGTCGCCGCCGTCCCCCCGCAGCGGGCCCCCGCTCGGGAGGACCAGGCCGGCCCCTGGCATTCGGAGGCGGTGTGCCGCCGGGATGAAGCCGGGCTGTTCTTCGCCCCGTCGAAGGAGCCGACTGCCGCCCGCCTCTCGCGCGAGGAGTCCGCGAAGCGGGTCTGCGCGCGCTGTCCCGTGATGGTCGAGTGCCGCGAGCACGCCCTGATGCAGCCCGAGCCGTACGGCGTCTGGGGCGGCCTCACCGCCGCCGAGCGCCGTGTCGCGCTCGCCCGGCGCAGGCGGCGCGACGTGGAGCTGAAGACCTCGGGCGCGACCGACCGCATCGCGGGCTGACGGGGCCGCCGCCTTGGTCCCGTACCCACACATACGAAGAGGCGCCCCCACCGCACATGGGGGGCGCCTCTTCGGCCGGACGCGCGGGCGCGCCGGGGCGGTGCGGCCGCCGGGCTACTTCGCGCGGTCGAAGTCGATGGCGCTGTAGGCGCGCAGCTTCGACAGCCGGTGGGTGGAGCTGATCGTCCGGATGGTGCCCGACTTGGACCGCATGACGATGGACTCGGTGGTCGCCGTCTCCGCGCGGTAGCGCACCCCGCGCATCAGCTCGCCGTCCGTGATGCCGGTCGCCACGAAGAACACGTTGTCCCCGCTGACCAGATCGTCCGTGGACAGCACCCGGTCCAGGTCGTGCCCGGCGTCCAGGGCGCGCTGCCGCTCCGCCTCGTCCTTCGGCCAGAGCTTGCCCTGGATGACGCCGCCGAGGCACTTTATGGCGCAGGCCGAGATGATGCCCTCGGGGGTGCCGCCGATCCCCATGAGCAGGTCGACGCCGGTGCCCTCGCGCGCGGCCATGATCGATCCGGCCACGTCGCCGTCGGAGATGAACTTGATCCGGGCGCCGGTCTCCCGGATCTCCTTGACGATGCCGTCGTGGCGGGGCCGGTCCAGGACGACGACCGTGACGTCCTCGGGCGTGGAACTCTTCGCTTTCGCGACGCGCCGGATGTTCACCGAGACGGGCGCGTTGATGTCGACGAAGTCGGCGGCCTCGGGGCCGGTGACCAGTTTGTCCATGTAGAAGACGGCGGACGGGTCGAACATCGCGCCCCGGTCGGCGGCGGCCAGCACCGCGATGGCGTTGGGCATCCCCTTGGCGTTCAGCGTCGTGCCGTCGATCGGGTCGACGGCGATGTCCACCTCGGGCCCGGTGCCGTCGCCCACCCGCTCGCCGTTGAACAGCATGGGGGCTTCGTCCTTCTCGCCCTCGCCGATGACCACGATGCCGTTCATGGACACGGTGGAGACGAGGGTCCGCATGGCCTTCACGGCGGCGCCGTCGGCCCCGATCTTGTCCCCGCGGCCGACCCAGCGCCCGGCGGCCATGGCTGCGGCCTCGGTGACCCGGACGAGCTCCAGGGCGAGGTTGCGGTCGGGGGCCTCCGGGGAGACCTCCAGCTGGGACGGCAGATGATGCTCGGACATCGGAGCGCACCTTTCTGTACGACGACGACCGGATGAGGGTGATCTGACTCTATCGCCAGGACGATAAAATGAGCAGACCGGGTCACGTTTGAGCGGGGCGCCCCCGATTCGGTCCCGCGAGGGCTGATGCGACGATGGTCCCGTGGCAAGCAAGCGAGGCAAGCAGACAGTGCGGGACATGATCCTGTCGTTGATGGCGATCGCCGTCGTGGCAGGTGTCGTCTACATCTTCATTCCGCACGACGACAAGGCCGATCCGGTCAAGGCGGTCGACTACCGCGTCGAACTCCTGACCGCGCGGCGCGCCGCCCCGTACCCGGTGGCGGCCCCCAGCGGCCTGCCCGAGGGCTGGAAGCCCACCTCGGTCACCTACGACCAGGACGCGGGCAACAGCTGGCACCTCGGCTTCCTCGACCCGGACGGCAAGTACGTCGCGATCGAGCAGTCCACGTCCCCGGCGAAGCTGTACATCAGCCAGGTCAGCCAGAAGGCCGAGGACACCGGCCGCACGCAGGAGGTGGCGGGAGAGACCTGGCAGCGCTGGGAGGGCCCGAAGTACAACGCGCTGGTGCGCGAGGAGAAGGGCGCGACGACGGTCGTGACCGGCTCGGCCCCGGCGGAGCGGCTGGCGGAGATGGCGGCGGCGCTCAGGACGTCCTGAGCGCCGGGGACGCGCCGGGGCCGGTCGCGGAACGCCGCGACCGGCCCCTCGGGCTCACCTCACCGGCGGGAGAACGGGGTCCGGTGCCGGCCTTGCCGCCGAGGGGTCCGGGGTGAGCTCCCAGAACCCCGCGTAGCGGCCGCCGAGGCGCAGCAGTTCCTCGTGGCTGCCCTCCTCGACGATCCGGCCGCCGTCGACGAAGACGATGCGGTCGGCGCGCCGTACGGTGTGCAGCCGGTGGGCCACCGACACCACGGTCCGGCCCGCCACCAGGTGCTCGACGGCGGCGTGGACGGCCGACTCGCTGACGGGGTCCAGCGCGGACGTCACCTCGTCCAGCAGCACGATCGGGGCGTCCTTCAGCAGCGCCCTGGCGATGGAGACGCGCTGGCGCTCACCGCCCGACAGGCGGGCGCCGCCCTCACCCACGGGAGTGGCCCACCCCTCGGGCAGCCGCTCGATCACCTCGTCCAGCCGCGCCGCCCCGGCGGCGGCACGCACCTCGGCCTCCGTGGCCCCGGGCCGGCCCAGGCGCACGTTGTCCTCGATCGTGCCGTCGAAGAGGTAGACGTCCTGGAAGACGATGGCGAACTGTGCCATCAGCGTCTCGGTGCCGATCTCGCGCACGTCCACGCCACCGACGCGCACCGTGCCCGCGTCCACGTCGTAGAACCGGGCGAGCAGTTGCAGCAGGGTGCTCTTGCCCGCGCCCGACGGCCCCACGACCGCCAGCCACTGACCGTCGGCGAGGGACACCGACAGGCCGTCGAACACGGTGTGCTCGCCGTGCCGGAAGGTGACCGAATCGAACTCCACCCCGTGGCCGGCCGGTTCGACGGGATCGGCGGCCTGCGGCAGCGGCTCGGTGCGCAGCAGGACGTCCAGCCTGGCCAGTTCGCCCCGGGCCGCGCGCAGTTTGCCGCCCAGCTCGGCCAGCGACAGCAGCGGATCCGCACAGCGCGTCGCCAGCACCAGGACCGTCAGCAGCTCGGCCGCCCCGAGGTGTCCGCCGAGCGCGAGGTACGCCCCCAGACCCAGCACCGCGGTGAACAGCGCCTGCACGGTCAGCGTCAGGCCCACCGCGCCGGGCAGCGCGGCGAGCGCGGAGCGGCGTGAGGCCCGCTGGACCTGGCGCAGGGCGTCGTCCAGGAGCCCGAAGCGTTCGGCGGTCCGGCCGCCGGCGCGCAGGACCGGCTGCGCCCAGAGGTATTCGATGACCCGCCCGGTGGCCTCCCGGTCGCGGGTGGCGCGCTCCGCGTCCTCGGCGACCGTGCGGCGCCCGGCCAGGGTCTGGACCGCCGCCACGACGGGGACCCCGGCCAGGACGGCCAGCCCCAGCTGCCAGTTGAGCCCGAGGATCACGACGACGACCGTCAGCGGGGTGACGGCGGCGGAGACGAACGGTCCCAGCAGGTGCGCGATCACGCTCATGGCCCGCAGCACGCCCTGACCGGCCAGGACCGACACCTCGCCCACCCGGGCCGAGCTGTACCAGCCGAGCGGCAGCCGGGCCAGGTGGTCGCCGAGGCGGTGGTAGACGCCGCGCAGCAGCGAGGTGCCGACGCGGAACCCCGACATGTCGCTGAGGAAGCGCAGCACCGCACACGCGGCGACCGCCGCCCCGAACGCGCCCAGCCAGGGCCAGGCGTCCCCCGGCGTATCGCCGAGCAGGGCCCGGAGCACGGGCGCCAGCAGGGCGTAGGACAGGCCCTCGGCCACCGCGGTCACCGTCATCAGGGTGAGGGTGCGGCGCATCGGGCGGGCGTGCTGATGGCCCAGCACGCGCAGCAGCAGGGTGATCATCGAAGGTCGTCCTCTCGCTGTTCGGAGCGGGTGCGCGGACCCGTCCCCGTCGGACCGGCCGGGCCGTGCGCGGTCACAGCCGCTCGCCCTCTCCCGCGGGGACCGCCGGCTGCCGGGTACGCCACAGGGCGGCGAACCTCCCGCCCTCGGCGAGCAGTTCGCCGGGCGGCCCGTACTCGGCGATCACTCCGTCCTCCAGGACCGCGACGGCGTCGGCGCCGGTCACGGTCTCCAGGCGGTGCGCGATGACCAGGAAGGTCCTGGTGCCGTCCCGCAGCGTGTCCAGGGCGCGCCGCACGGCCTGCTCGGTGAGCGGGTCGGCGAAGGACGTCGCCTCGTCGAGCACCAGGACGGGAGTGTCGGCCAGCAGGGCGCGGGCGAGCGCGACCCGTTGGGCCTCGCCGCCCGACAGCCGGGCCTCCTCGCCGATCACCGTGTCGTAGCCGTGCGGGAGTTCGAGGACCCGGTCGTGGATGTTGGCCAGGCGGGCGGCCCGTTCCACGTCGCCCGCGGTGGCGTCGGGCGCCGCCAGCGCGATGTTGTCCCTGACCGAGGCGTTCAGCAGCCGGACGTCCTGGAAGACGAAGGAGACCTGCCGGTACAGCTCACGGCCGGCCAGTTCGCGCAGGTCGACGCCGCCCAGGCGGACCGAGCCGGCCGTCGGGTCGATGAACCGGGGCAGCAGCTGGACCAGCGTGGACTTGCCGCTCCCGGAGGGTCCGACGAGCACGGTGACCGTCCCCGGTTCCAGTACGAGGTCGACCCCGCGCAGGACCTCGTGGTCCGGTTCGTAGCCGAAGCGGACCTCGCGCAGCTCCACCCGGTGGCCGTGCGGCGCGACCGGGTGCGCGGGCTCCGGCAGCGGCGGTACGGCGAGCACGTCGCGGATGCGGCCGACCGCGCGGCGAGCGGCCTGCAGTTCGTCGAAGCCGTGGCCGAGCGCCGCCACCGGGGCGGTCAGCCCGAGCCCCAGCAGCAGGAACGGCAGCAGGTCGGCCGGGGCCAGCGTCCCGCCGGTGATCAGTGCGGCGCCGCCGATGAGCACGGTCAGGAGCACGAAGGGCGGCGCGAGGACCAGCTGCATGCTCGCGGCGATCGGGGCCATCCCCCGTACCCAGCGGCTGAAGGTGGCGACGAACGCGTCGGCGGCCGAGCGGAACTCGCGGTGCGCGCGTTCACCCCCGCCGAAGGCCTTGACCACCGCGATGCCCTGGACGAACTCCACGACGGAGTCGGCGATCCGCGCCATCGCCGCGTCGAATTCGGCCTGTTCGCGCAGCCGGGCCGGGGTCATCATCAGCGGGACCAGCGCCACCGCCGCGACCACCGGGATCAGGGTGATCAGCGTCAGCCGCCAGTCGATGGTGAACAGGTACACCAGCGAGGCCAGCGGCACGACGAAGGCGGAGGCCAGCTCCCCGGGGGTGTGGGCGATGAACGGGTGCACCGCGCCGACGTCGTCGCCCACCAGCTTCGCCAGCTCACCGCGTCGGCGGCCGGAGAGCCAGCTGATCGGCACCCGCCCCAGCCGCGCGGCCAGTTCCCGGCGCAGTGTCAGCTGCACCCGGCCGTCCAGCAGATGGGCGCCGCCCGCCGCGGCGGCCGTGCACAGCAGCTTGACGAACAGTCCGGCCGCACCCGCGATCACGACGAGACGGACATGGCCGTGGTCGGCCGGACCCGGCGCGAGCAGGGTGCGCCCCAGCTCGACGACCGCGAGCAGCGGTGCCAGCCCCGCCAGGGCGCCGACGACCTGGAGGACGACCACGGCCGCGAAGCCCCCCGCGTACGGCCGCAGAAACGCTGTCGTGCTCCGCCCCCGCGGGGGTTCCTCCTGCGCATGAGCGGCATCCGCCGACTGATTCTTACGTTGTAAGGCCATGTGGTGACGGTATATTTACGTTGTAAGAATCGTCAATCCGGTCGAGGGGTCGTCCGGTACCGGAAGGGGAGGCGCCATGGCGGCCAGAAGGGCTCGCGGGCAGCGTGCCGGGCTCACTCGCCGGGCCGTCCTGGAGGCGGCCCTGCGGCTTGTCGACCGGGAAGGGATGAAGGCGCTGTCGATGCGGCGGCTCGGTGACGAGCTGGGGGTGGAGGCGATGACCGTCTACCACCACGTGCCGAACAGGAGCGCGCTCCTGGACGGGATGGTCGAGCAGGTCGTCGCCGAGGCCGTGCCGCCCGCATTCGGCGCCGCCACCTGGCGGGCGGACCTGGACGCCTACGCCCACGCGCTGGCCGCCGCGCTCGGCGCCCATCCGAACGCCGTGCCGCTCCTGCTGTCCCGGGCCGCCATGACCCCCCACAACCTGGGGATGATCGAGGCCGTGGTGGGGATGCTGTACGAGGCGGGCTTCCGGCTGCCGAGGACCCTGGACATCATCTACTCGCTGACCAGCTTCGTCGTCGGGCACGCCGCCGCGCAGGTGGGCCACATCGACGGGGCCGGCAGTCTGGCCTCGTTCGACGCGGAGTCGTATCCGCTGATGGTCCGCGCCGCCCGGGAGGCGGGCGGGGACACGGCCGACGCCCGCTTCGACTTCGCGCTCGACGCGCTGCTGTCCGGATTCGAGAGGGAGCTCGCGGACACGCGGGCGTCGTGACACGGGTGTGCGCGGGGCCCCGCGCACATGAGTACGGGGAGGGTCCCGGAGCGTGCTTGCTCCGGGGCCCTCCCCGTACCGTCGTCCGCCCCCGTGGGCGGCGGAACTCAGACGGTCTTGACGACCTCGTCGTACGCGAGACGCGGCAGGCGCGGGAACCAGGCGTCCTCGCCCGGCTTGCCGATGTTGACGACCATCAGGAGCTTGTGGTCGCCGTCCAGGAACTCCTTCTCGATGCCCGCGGCGTCGAAACCGGTCATCGGGCCGGCGGCCAGGCCGGCGGCGCGGACGCCGATGATGAAGTAGGCGGCCTGGAGGGCGGCGTTCAGCGAGGCGGCCGACTCACGGACCGGGCGCTCCGAGAAGAACATCTCCTTGGCCTGCGGGAAGTGCGGCAGCAGGCCCGGCAGCTCCTCGTGGAACTCGTTGTCGGCGGCCAGGATCGCGACCAGCGGGGCGGTCGAGGTCTTGGGCTGGTTGCCCTCGGCCATGTGCGTCACGAGGCGGGCGCGGGCCTCGTCCGAGCGGACCAGCACGACGCGCAGCGGCGACTGGTTGAAGGCGGTCGGGCCGTACTTGACCAGGTCGTAGATGGCCTGGACCTGCTCCTCGGTCACCGGCTCGTCGGTGAACGTGTTGGCGGTGCGGGCCTCGCGGAAGAGGAGGTCCTGGGCAGCGGGGTCAAGAACGAGGGACATCGGGTATTACCTTCCGGACGTACGCGGGGGGATCGGGTCACGACCACGGGGGATCGAGCGACGACGATCACCGTACGGCGAAAGTGCATTAATGTTCAACTAAATCGGAAGTGGGGAGACTCACCCCGTCCAGCCGGAATAAGGCCCGCCACGCCGTGCGGGCCGCCGCGCCGGCCCCACCCGAACCGGCCGCCGTGGAGCCCGTGCCCCGCCTGACTGCGCCTCACCAGGCGTCGCCCCCGCCGCGCCCCGCCGCGCGGGCCGTCGAGCCGGGCCCCCCCGAACCGGCCGCCGTAGAGTCCCCGCCCCGCCGGGCCCCGTGCCGGGCCTCAGCCCGCGTCGGCCGCCGTCGAGCCGCCGGGCCTGCTGTCGCCTTCGCCGCCCTCGCCGCCGGCCGGGCCCGCCAGGGCCGCGTCCAGCCGGGCGCGGGCGCCCTCCAGCCAGTGCCGGCAGACCTTCGCCAGCTCCTCGCCGCGCTCCCAGAGCGCGAGGGAGTCCTCCAGCGAGGTCCCGCCCGCCTCCAGCCGGCGCACCACCTCGATCAGCTCGTCGCGCGCCTGCTCGTAACCGAGTGTGCCCGTCGCGGCGGCGCTCGCCGTCCCGTCGTCCGTCATGTGATTCACCCTATGCGTCGGCATGTGTCGGCTTCAGCCGGCCGGTGTCGGCCGGTACGTCGGTCGGTCCCGGGGGCTCTCACTCGGCGACCCGCACCGCGAACTCGCCCCCCGACACCCGCGCCCGCAGCGTCTCCCCGGCCGCGCCCGCGTCCCCGGGGTCCCGGACCACGTGCCCGTCGGCGCGCTGGAGCACCGCGTAGCCGCGCTCCAGGGTCGCGGCGGGCGACAGCGCGAGGACCCGGGCGCGGGTGTGGGCCAGCTCCGAGTCCGCCCGGTCCAGCAGATGGCCCAGCACCCGGCGGGAACGCCCGGCCAGCGCGTCGACCTCCGCCGCGCGCTCGTCCACCATCCGCCGCGGATGCTCCATGCAGGGCCGCCCCAGCGCGTGGGCCAGGCCCCGCTCCTCCCGGTCGAGCAGCCCCCGTACCGTCCGCAGCGCCCGGTCCCGCAGCTGCCGCACCCGGTCCAGCTCCTCGCCCACGTCGGGCACGATCTTCTTCGCCGCGTCCGTGGGCGTGGACGCCCGTACGTCCGCGACCAGGTCCAGCAGCGGGGAGTCCGGCTCGTGCCCGATCGCCGAGACCACCGGCGTACGGCAGGCCGCGACCGTACGGATCAGCTCCTCGTCCGAGAACGGCAGCAGGTCCTCGACGCTGCCGCCGCCCCGCGCCACGACGATGACGTCGACCTCCGGGATGCCGTCCAGCTCCTTGACGGCCCCCACCACCTGGTTGACCGCGTGCACCCCCTGCACGGCCGTGTTGCGGACCTCGAAGCGGACGGCGGGCCACCGGCGGCGGGCGTTCTCCAGCACATCGCGCTCGGCCGCCGACGCCCGGCCACAGACCAGGCCGATCAGCTGGGGCAGGAAGGGCAGCGGCCGCTTGCGGTCGAGGGCGAACAGGCCCTCGGCGGCCAGCGACTTCTTCAGCTGCTCCAGCCGCACCAGCAGCTCGCCGATGCCGACCGGCCGTATCTCCGTCGCCCGCAGCGACAGCTGCCCCCGGGGCGCGTACCACTCGGGCTTGGCGAGGACGACGACCCGCGCCCCCTCCGACACCACATCGGCGATCCGGTCGAAGACCTGCCGGAAGCACGTCACGCTCACCGAGATGTCGTGCGACGGGTCGCGCAGCGTCAGGAACACCACACCGGCCCCCGGCCGCCGGGACAGCTGGGTGATCTGGCCCTCGACCCAGACCGCGCCGAGCCGGTCGATCCAGCCGCCGATCAGCCGCGACACGTCACCGACGGGCAGCGGGGCTTCCGGAGAAGTGTTCAGAGCCATGCGAGCGAGCGTAACGGCCGGGACCGACAACGCACCGACGCCGGACAGGCCCTAGACAGCCTCCCGCCGCCTTCCCCGCTGCGCGAGGAGCACCACGAGCCCCACCACGAACCAGCAGGCGCCCACCACCTGGGCGCTCCCGGTCGCCTCCACGATCACCGCGATCAGCACCCCCGCGCCGATCACCGGCACCAGCACGTGCCGCCACCGGCTCGGCGGCCCCTCCATCCGCCGCACCACGAACCAGCCGACCACCGACGCGTGCAACAGGACGAACGCCGTCAGCGCCCCGACGTCCACGACCGAGACCAGATGGTCGAGGCCGTCGTCCCGCCGGGCCGCCCACACCGCCGCCACCAGCGTCACGACGGCGGCGATCAGGATCGCGATCCGGGGCACGCCGGAGCGCGGATCGACCCGGGACAGCAGCGCCGGCAGCCTGCGCTCACGGGCCATCGCGAACAGCAGCCGCCCCGCCGCCGCCTGCCCCGCCAGCGCCGCGAACGCCGCCCCGATCGCCTTGCTCACGGCCACCAGATCGTGCAGCCAGGTGCCGACCGCGGAGTCCACCGTGTCGTAGAAGGCCGAGCCCTGGGCCACCGGATCGGCGGCCAGCTCCGCCGAGGTCATCGGCTCCAGCAGGGCGGCCAGATACGCCTGCGCCACGAACAGCGTGCCCGCGAGCACCAGGCAGAACAGCAGCGCCCGCGCCACCTTCGCCGAACCGCCCGTCACCTCCTCCGCGAACGTCGCGATGGCGTCGAAACCGAGGTACGAGAGGACCGCCACGGACACCGCGCCCAGCACCGCCGTCGTGGAGAAGGCGGAGTCGCCGGTGAGCGGCGTCAGCCAGCCGCGCTGCGCCCCGTCCCGGACCAGCACCACCACGGCGGACACCAGGAACACCAGCAGCACCACGATCTCCATCGCCAGCACCGCGAAACCGACCCGGGCCGCCGCCCGTACGCCCCACAGGTTGAGCAGCGTCGTCAGGACCACCGCGAGCGCCGTCCACACCCACCGGGAGACCCCGGGCACCAGTGAGTTCATCGCGATCCCGGAGAAGAGGTAGGCCACGGCCGGGATCAGCAGGTAGTCCAGCATCGCCATCCACCCGGCGATGAACCCCGGCCCCTCGCCGAGCCCCTTGCGGGCGTACGCGAACACCGAACCGGCCAGCGGGGCGACCCGCACCATCTGCGCGTAACTGAAGGCGGTGAAGGCCATCACGACGGTCGCCACCACATACACCAGCGCGACCGCGCCGTCCGACTTCGCGTCGAGCGTCCCGAACACGCCGACGGGGGCCATCGGGGCGATGAAGAGCAGCCCGTAGACCACCAGGTCCCGGAACCCCAGCGTCCGCCGCAGCCGCGCCTGCTCCGTGGAGCCGCCGCCGTCCGCGCCGCCCGCACCACTGCCGGAATCCGTACCGCTGCCGGCCATGAGCCCTCCGTAGTCGGTGTCGAGATCAGTCTCCCGACCCACCGCGCCCCGCGCCCGTCCGGTACGGCCTTACGATGGGACGCATGACTGCTACGACCTCCCGACGCGTCCTCCTCGCCGCTCCCCGTGGCTACTGCGCGGGCGTGGACCGTGCCGTGATCGCCGTGGAGAAGGCCCTGGAGCAGTACGGCTCCCCGGTCTACGTGCGCCACGAGATCGTCCACAACAAGTACGTCGTGCAGACCCTGGAGAAGAAGGGCGCGATCTTCGTCGAGGAGACGGCGGAGGTCCCCGAGGGCTCGATCGTGATGTTCTCCGCGCACGGCGTCGCCCCGACCGTGCACCAGGAGGCGGCCGAGCGGAAGCTCGCCACCATCGACGCGACCTGCCCGCTGGTCACCAAGGTCCACAAGGAGGCCGTCCGCTTCGCGCAGGACGACTTCGACATCCTTTTGATCGGCCACGAGGGCCACGAGGAGGTCATCGGCACCTCCGGCGAGGCCCCCGAGCACATCACCCTGGTCGACGGCCCCGACGACGTCTCGAACGTCGAGGTCCGCGACCCGTCGAAGGTCGTCTGGCTCTCCCAGACCACCCTCTCGGTGGACGAGACGATGGAGACGGTCGGCGCGCTCAAGGAGAAGTTTCCGCTGCTGATCTCGCCCCCGAGCGACGACATCTGCTACGCCACGCAGAATCGCCAGATCGCGGTGAAGCAGATGGGCGCGGACGCCGACCTGGTGATCGTCGTCGGCTCGAAGAACTCGTCGAACTCCGTCCGCCTGGTCGAGGTCGCCCTCGGCGCGGGCGCGGGCGCCTCCCACCTGGTCGACGGCGCCGACGAGATCGACGAGGCCTGGCTCGACGGCGTCTCCACGGTCGGCGTCACCTCCGGCGCCTCCGTGCCCGAGGTGCTGGTCGACGGCGTGCTGGCGTGGCTGGCCGAGCGGGGTTTCGAGGACGTCGAGATCGTGAAGGCGGCCGAGGAGTCGATCGTCTTCTCGCTCCCGAAGGAGCTGCGCCGCGACCTGCGCGCGGAGGCGGCGGCCCTGAAGGGCGAGTAGCCCCCCGCGTCGGCCGTTCCGGAAGTGGGCGCGGCCGGGTACCCGTACCGTGGATCACATGGAGATCTTCGGCGTGGACATCGGCGGATCCGGGATCAAGGGCGCTCCCGTGGACCTGGACCGCGGAGACCTGGCGCGGGAGCGCCACAAGGTACTGACACCGGACCCGGCCACACCCGGTGACGTGGCCGGGTGCGTGGCCGAGGTCGTCGGCCACTTCGACTGGAAGGGCCCGGTCGGCATCACCTTCCCGGGCGTGGTCACCGGCGGCCTGACCCGTACCGCGGCCAATGTCGACAAGGGCTGGATCGACCTGGACGCCCGCACCCTCCTCGGCGACAAGCTGGGCCTGCCCGTCACCGTGCTGAACGACGCGGACGCGGCGGGCGTCGCCGAGATGACGTTCGGCGCGGGCCGGGGCCGCAAGGGCACGGTGATCGTGCTGACCTTCGGTACGGGCATCGGCAGCGCGCTCTTCATCGACGGCCGGCTCGTACCCAACACCGAGCTGGGCCACCTGGAGCTGCACGGCCACGACGCCGAGAAGCGCGCCTCCACGAAGGCCAAGGAGGACGAGGACCTGGGCTGGCAGCACTGGGCGCGCCGGGTGCAGAAGTATCTGGCCCACGTGGAGATGCTGTTCTCGCCCGAGCTGTTCATCGTCGGCGGCGGGATCAGCCGCAAGGCCGACAAGTTCCTGCCGCTGATCGAGGACGTACGGGCCGAGATGGTGCCGGCGGAGCTTCAGAACAACGCGGGCATCGTGGGCGCGGCGATGGCGGCGGCCGGCAGCTGAGCCGGCGGACGGGCGGGGCGTACGGTCCGGTGGCCGTGCGCTCAGCGCTGGGACGGGCGGCGGGGGGCGCGCCCGGCCGGGCGCGGAGCCGGTGCCGGTGAAGGGGACTGCGCGGCGGGCCGGGCGGTCTGCGCGGCCAGCAGCATCCGCCGCTGCCGGGCCCGCATCAGCCGCACCTTGCGTACGGTCGCGATGAGGCCGGCGACGAGGGTGCCCCCGTACAGCCAGCCGGCGTGGACCGCGAGGGCGGTGACGACGGCCATGGTCCGGCCGCCGAGGCCGCCGGTGCCACCCGAGATGGGGATGATCCCGACCGCGAAGGCGATGGGCACGCCGATCGGCGCCGTCACCAGGTCGGCCGGCCGCACCCAGAACGCGGTCAGGGCGCTGACCGGCAGGAAGAGCACACCGAACACCGCCGCCGACCCGTCGAACAGCAGCTGGTCCAGGCAGCCGAGCAGGAACATGACGGCGGCCGCGAACAGTCCGGCGCCGATGCCGGTGAGCCGGGGATTGGGCAGCCGGCGCAGGGCGGTCACGGCGGGGGACACCGCCCGGCCGTCGCGCCCGGCGGGCGCGCTCATCACCCGGTAGCCGAGGGTGCCCGTACCGCCGGCCTTCCTGGCCCCCCTCGCCGCCCCGATCGGGGACAGCTGGGCCTGCCGGGTCTGCCTGCGCTGCGGGGGACGTGTCCTGTGCTGCTCCACCGGGACAACGTAGGTCGCCGGGAGGGCGGAACCAGGTGCGGGACACGCGCTTTGGCCGACCTTGGCGATGAGTTCGATGCCACACGGCGCAACGGGAACCGGATCGGGGCGGCCGCTTAGACTCGTGAGCATGACCGGATCGTCCCGTGGTGAGGTGAACCCCGGGATGTGGCGACGCGAGGCGGGCACGGTGATGCGGCGGGCCGGGACACTCCCGGAGCAGCCGGCGGCCTCCGGTGCCGTCGTCGCGGAGTTCCGGATCGTCCCCGCCCCCACGGAGTGGGCCTCGCACTCCCATCGTCTGCACGAGCTGGTCTGGGTGCGCGGGGGGACGCTGACCTCCCGCGTGGGGGACCGCGTCTTCACCGTGTTCGAGGGGCAGGGGCTGTGGATGCCCGCCGGAGTGGTGCACGCGGGCCGGGCGACGGAGGGCGCGCGGTTCCACGACGCCTTCTTCACCCCCGACCGCACGCCGTTCGCGTTCGCGGAGCCGCAGGCGATCGCGATGACGCCGCTGCTCGTATCGCTGCTGGCCCATCTGTCGCGCACGGACCTCGACGAGGCGGCCCGGCTGCGGGCGGAGGCCGTCGTGTTCGACGTGATCCGGCCCTCGGAGCACCAGCTCGCGTTGCAGCTGCCCGGCGACCCCCGGATCGACGCCGTCGCCGAAGCCCTGCTGAACGATCCCGCCGACTGCCGCTCCCTGGAGGAGTGGGCGCGGTGGCTGGGGAGCAGCGAGCGTACGGTCACCCGCGCGTTCCGCCGGACGACGGGCCTCTCCTTCGCGCAGTGGCGGCAGATGCTGCGCGTGCACCGGGCGCTGATGCTCCTCTCCGACGGCTTCGATGTGATGTCGGTCTCCGAGCGCCTCGGCTACGCGCAGCCCAGCTCCTTCATCGCCGCCTTCAGGCGCGTCATGGGAACGACGCCGGGCGCGTTCTTCGGCGCCGCCGACGCGGCGTCCGGGGATGTCCGGAATCCCGTATCGGGTGGCGAGAACGCCTGATTGTCGGCATGACAAGTGGAATATACTCTTCTCGAAGTTAGGTAACCCTTAGTTGTTGCTCGCCGCGCACCGTGCTGCCCGCGTGCGGGAAAGCGTGCGGCCCGGCCGGTGAAGGCCGGGCGGGGTGCCGCGGTCAGCGCCCCTCCGATCACCCGGACCTCATCATGTTCACAAGCCTTTTCCGGCGTACCGGAAGACTCCCGGCCGGCCCCGCCGCCGCCCGGTCGGCCTCGCTCGACGGGCGCGACCTGGTGCTGCGCTACGGCGGCGAACCGGTCGTCCACGGTGTCTCCGTCGCCCTGGAACCGGGCCGGGTGACCGCCCTGGTGGGGCCGAACGGCAGCGGGAAGTCCACGCTGCTGCGGGCCCTGTCCCGGCTGCACCAGGTGGACGGCGGCCGGGTGACGCTCGGCGCCCCGGAAGGGGCGGCCGAGCGCGACGCGGCCCTGCTCAGCCCCCGCGAGTTCGCCCGCGAGGTCACCCTGTTCTCCCAGTCCAGGCCCGCACCCCAGGGGCTGACGGTCGCGGAGGTCGTGGCGTTCGGCCGCCACCCCTACCGGCGCGGTTTCGCCGGACCGACCGCCGAGGACACCGCCGCCGTCGACCGCGCCATGGGCGTCACCGGAGTACGGGACATGGCGGGCCGGCTGGTCGGGGAACTCTCCGGCGGGGAGATGCAGCGCGTCTGGCTCGCGGCCTGCCTCGCCCAGGACACCGGCGTCGTACTGCTGGACGAGCCGACCAACCACCTGGACCTGCGATACCAGTTCGAGACGCTCGACCTGGTGCGGGACCTCGTGGAGAAACACGGCATCGCGGTCGGGATCGTGCTGCACGACCTCGACCAGGCGTCCCGGATCGCGGACACGCTGGTCCTCATGCGCGCCGGCCGGGTGCACGCGGCCGGCGCACCCGTCGACGTACTCACCGCCGAGAACATCGGCGAGGTCTACGACATCCGGGTCGAAGCCGGCGTCGACCCGCGCACCGGCCGGCTGCGCATCGACCCACTCGGGCGCCACCTCTCCTGAAGAGGACGGCCCCCTTTCCGGAGCGGCCCGCCCGCCGCTCCGCCGAACCATCCCAGTCCGAGAAAGAAGAAGACCCCTCATGAACCGTGCCAGTCGCCTGACGGCCGCAGCAGCCTCGACCGGGCTCGCCCTCTTCGCCCTCACGTCCTGCGGTACGACCGACGCCGACAAGATCACGGCCAAGAGCAGCGCCGAACCGTCCCCCGCGTCGAAGGACTGCGCCCAGGACACCACGACCACCTCGACGGGACCGGTCTCCTTCAAGGACGGCGTCGGCCGGCAGGTGAAGCTCGACAAGCCCGCCAAGCGCATCGCGGTCCTGGAATGGCAGCAGGTCGAGGACGCGCTGACGCTGTGCGTCACCCCGACCGCCGTCTCCGACGTGAAGGGGTACAGCACCTGGGTCAGCGCGGAGAAGCTGCCCGGCGGCGTGACCGACATCGGCACCCGCGAGGAGCCCGACCTCGACACCCTCTACGCGGCCAAGCCGGACCTCATCGTCGTGGAGGCGTTCGACGCCAAGGACGAGACGATCAAGAAGCTGGAGAAGCGGGGCGTCCCCGTCATGGCCACGCGCGGGGCGAACCCCAAGGACCCGATCGGGAACATGCGCGAGGTGTTCAGCATGATCGGCGAGGCGACGGGCCGCACCGAGCGGGCCGACCAGGTGCTCAAGGAGTTCGACGAGCACCTCGCGAACGCGAAGCAGCAGGTCACCGACGCCGACCTGCCGACGAAGGACTTCGTGTTCTTCGACGGCTGGCTGGAGGGCAGCAACCTCACCGTCCGCCCCTACAGCGACGGCGCCCTCTTCACCGAGATAGGCAAGGAACTCGGCCTGAAGCCCGCGTGGACCAGCAGCGTCAACAAGAAGCACGGTGACGGGGGCGTCGACCCCGCCTACGGCCTCGCGCAGACGGACGTCGAGGGACTCGTCGCGGTGGGCAACGCCAACCTCTTCTACGCCAACGACGAAGGCGCCGGCGGATACGTCGAGGCGATCGAGAAGAACCCGATCTGGAAGACCCTCCCGGCCGTCAAGGAAGGCCGCGCCCACGCGTTCCCGGCACGGGTGTGGGGCGCCGGCGGGCCGCGCTCCAACGAGCAGGCGATCGACGCCTACGTCGACGTGCTCGACAAGAAGTGAGCGCCGTAGACACCGCGCCACCCGAAGGGGCAGCGCTGCCGCGCGCGGAGCGCGGCGGCGGCCCCGCCGGGGCGGCCGTCCTGGCCGTGCTCCTCGCCGCGACCGTCCTGGTGGGCCTGTGGCACCTGACCCAGGGGACGTCCGGCGTCGGGGTCGGCGACCTGGTGCGCCACCTCGCCGGGAAACCGGAGAGCGCCGACGGCGCGCCGGTCGGCGAGATCCTCACCGGCTCCCGCCTGCCGCGCCTGTTCGCGGGCGTGGCGGTGGGCTTCGCCCTCGGCTGCGCCGGCACCCTGCTCCAGTCCGTCACGCACAACACGCTCGCCTCGCCGGACACCCTCGCGGTCTCGGCCGGCTCCTACTTCGCCGTCTCGCTCATCGCGGCCTTCGGCCTCGCCGTCCCGCTGTGGGCGTCGGGCGTCGTCGCCTTCGCGGGCGGCCTGGCCGCGGCGGCGCTCGTGCTGCTTCTCGCGGGCCGGGCCGCGGGCACCTCCGGAACCCGCCTCATCCTCGCCGGATCGGCGATGGCGATGGCCCTGGACTCCGCGACCGGGATGCTCCTCATCCTGTTCAAGGAGAACACGACCGGCCTCTACGCCTGGGGGAGCGGCTCGCTCTCCCAGCTCAACATCGACGCGTCCCTGCGCGCCGTCCCCCTCATCGTCCTGGTGCTGTGCGCCGCCCTGGCCCTGTCCCGGCGGCTGGACGTGATGAACCTGGGCGACGACACCGCGTCCACCCTCGGAGTGCCGATCCGCAGCACCCGGGTGATCGCCGTGGTCTGCGCGGTACTCCTGACCAGCACCTCGGTGACCCTCGCGGGCCCGATGGCCTTCGTCGGTCTCGGCGCCCCCGTCCTGGCCCGCCTGATCGCGGGGCGGGTCCGCGCCCTGCGCGGGCACCTGCTCCTGATCCCCGCGGCCGGCCTGGTCGGCGCGCTGCTCATCCTGCTCGCGGACGCGGTCCTGCGTGCGGTGCAGGGGGCGGACGGGGCGGCCTCCATCCCGACCGGTGTGCCGACCACGCTGCTCGGCTCCGTCGTGATCGTGGTCCTCGCGCTGCGGCTGCGGGACACGGGCCGGCTCCAGCAGCCCCCGCGCGCACGGGTCGCCGCACGGTCCCCCCGCGCCTACCTCCTCGTCGTGACCGGCTCGGTGGCACTGCTCGCGGTCGCGGCCGTCGTGGCGGTCCTGGCGGGGAGCCTCTGGCTGCGGACCGGGGACATCGTCCTCTGGTTCCAGGGCACCGCCCCCGACCTGATCGGGGCGGCGCTCGACGACCGGGTGCCACGGGTGACCGCCGCCGTCCTCGCGGGCGCGGCGCTCGGACTGGCCGGATGCGTCGTGCAGAGCACGGTACGCAACCCGCTCGCGGAGCCGGGCGTGCTCGGCATCACGGCGGGCGCCGGGCTGGGCGCGGCGGGCGTCGTCACCTCGGGGCTCGGCGGCGGGCAGCCGGTGCTCATCGCGGTCGCCGTCGCGGCCGCGCTCGCCACCTTCGCGGTGATCGCCCTGCTGGCCTGGCGCGGGGGCTTCCTGCCCGACCGGTTCGTACTGATCGGCATCGGCACGGGGTACGGCCTCAGCGCCGTGACCACCTTCCTCCTGCTGCGCGCCGACCCGTACAACACGCCCCGCATCTTCACCTGGCTCTCCGGCACCACCTACGGCCGTACGTTCTCCGACGTCGTGCCGGTCGCGGTGGCCCTGGCGCTGGCCCTTCCCGTGCTGCTGTCCATGCGCGAGCGGCTCGACCTGCTCGCCGTCGACGAGGACACCCCGCGCATCGTCGGCGTCCGGGTGGAGCGCACCCGCTTCACCGCACTGGCCGTCGCCGCGGTGCTCGCCGCGCTCAGCGTGATCGCCGTCGGCGTCGTCGGCTTCGTGGGACTCGTCGCCCCGCACCTCGCCCGTTCGCTGGTGGGCGCCCGGCAGGGCCGCGCGATCCCGGTGGCGATGCTGCTCGGCGGGGTGCTGGTGTGCGTGGCGGACGCGCTCGGCCGCACGGTCGTCGCCCCCGCCCAGGTGCCCGCGGGCCTCATGATCGCCCTGGTCGGCGCGCCGTACTTCGTCTGGGTGCTCCGGCAGTCCCGCGCATGACCGCTGCCGCCGAGGAGCCCGCACCGGCCCGCCCCCGCACGGCCCGCCCCCGCACCGGCCCGCACCCCGTCCCCGCGTTCCCGTCAGGAGCACCTGAATGTCGTCGTCCCAGCAGGAGAGGACCGTGCGGCCCGTGAAGAGCGTCGTCGTGCCGTACGAGCCCGGCAGCGTGCCGGCGCACCTCGGCCACCCCGAGGTGCTGGAGCGCTGGGGAGCGGTCGACCGCTCCGCCCATACCCCGCAGCTCGTGGCCGTCGCGGGTGACGCCGGCGAGGAGTGGACGGCCGCCGCGCTCGTGACGGCCCGCCCGGACACGGCGTATCTGAAGATCGTCGACGCGATCGGCGACGTACGGGCGGCCGTCGAAGCCGTCACCGCCCACGCACGCGGCCGGGGGCTCGTACAGCTGAAGTGGGAAGGATGGACGGCCGCCCCCGAGGACGCCGCCGCCGCGGGCTTCACCTCCCTGGACCCGCCGCTCGCGCGGTCGCAGGGCGCGGAAGGGCCGCCCGCCGGTTACGTGCGCTGGCTGAACGACGACGTGGTGACCGCGCCCCCGTACTACGGGCAGAGCACCCACTTCACCTGCGGCGCCGTCACCGCCCTGGTCGCGCAGGCGCACGCCGGAGTCCTGCCGAAGGAGGCGCTCGACCGCCGGGCGGAGCTGACGCTGTGGCGCGACGCGAACAACTTCATGGCGTGCGAGCCCGTCGGCCTGGGCGTCGCCGTGCGCCGGGCCCGGCCGCCGTCCCGGGTCACGGTCCACCTCGACACGGACCGCCCGGTCATGCTCGACCACCTTCCTCCGGCCGACCAGGAGTGGCGCGCCCTGCTCCAGAGCGCCTCACGTACGGACGCCGAACGCACCGGCGTCCCGGTCGACCCGCGCCACCTGTCCCTGACCGCGATCCGGGACGCGATCGGCCGGCGGGAGCACGTACTGCTGCTGCTCTCGCTCGCCGCGATGCAGGGGTTCGACGTGCCGCACTGGGTGCTCTGCCACGGCGCCGTGCCCGGCGCCCTCGTGATCGAGGACCCCTGGGCCAACGCGTCGACGGGGGACACCTGGGTCGACGCCCACCTCCTGCCGGTGCCGGACCCGTCGCTCGACACGATGTCGACGATGTCGCCGGGGGGCTTTCGCGGAGCGGTGACCATCAGCCACGCGCAGCGCCCGGCCGGCGCCGCGTAGCCCGTACGGCCCGGGGCCCGGCCGCCCTCGGTTCGCCCAGGCCAGAGGGCTACGCTGCCTTGTGGCCGACACCTACGACCCAGCCACTTCCCAGGAAGGAACGGCAGCGATGAGGATTCGTTCCACGACCGATGAGGACCTGGACGTCTTCGTCGACACCGTCCACCGGGCGTTCGGGCAGTTCCCGGAGACGCCGGTCGCGAACGGCGGTCGCTGGTGGTCGGCGCTGGAGATGGAACGCGGCCTGCTCGCCGTGGCACCGGACGGAAAGCCCGTGGGCACCGCCGCCGCCTACTCCTTCGAACTCACCCTGCCCGGCCGCATACCCGTCCCGGCCGCCGGAGTGACCGCCGTCGGCGTCCTGCCCTCGCACCGGCGGCGCGGCGTGCTCAGCGCGATGATGCGCCACCAGCTCACCGAGGTGCGGGCCCGGGGCGAGTTCCTCTCCGTGCTGCTGGCCTCGGAGGCGCCGATCTACGGCAGGTTCGGTTACGGACCGGCGACCTCCACCGCGCGGCTGACGGTGCAACGCCACAAGGCCGCCCTCGCCGCCCCCCGGGCACTCGCGCCGGCGGCCGACGCCGACGGTGGTTCGGTCGAGGTCATGCGGCGTGCCGAGTGCGGCGAGATCCTGGAAGCCGTCTACGACCGGTATCGCCGCGCCCAGCCCGGCGCGCTGTCCCGGCCGCCCCGCTGGTGGGCGCTGGGCGCGGGGCAGCCGCCCGTCTCCCCGGCGCCGCGCTATGTCGCCGTCCACCGGGACGCCGACGGCACCGCGGACGGGTACGCCAGCTACTCCCTCGGCTCCGTCGGCGAGCAGAGCACTCTGACGGTCGACGAGACCATCGCCGCCGACGACGCGGTCTTCACGGCCCTGGCCCGGTACGCACTCGGCCACGACCTGGTCTCCCAGGTCGTGTTCCGCCACGTCCCGCCCGAGCACCCGCTGCGCTGGCAGCTCGCCGACGTCCGGGCCGGCGAGGTCGGCGGCCACACCGACTGGCTCTGGGTGCGCCTTCTCGACGTCCCGCGTGCGCTGACCGCTCGCGGCTGGTTCACGGACGGCGAGCTGGTCCTGGACGTTCAGGACCCCTTCCTGGACGAGCACGGCCGCTACCTGCTGACCGTCCGCGACGGCAGGGCCGACTGCGTCCCCACGGACCGGCGGCCCGACCTGTCCCTGGACGTGCGCGACCTGGGCGCGGTCTACCTCGGCGGCACCAGCCCGAGCACGCTCGTACGCGCCGGACACATCCGGGCCCACCACCCGGGCGCCGCCGCCGTCGCGGACGCGCTGTTCGCGACGGACCGCTCCCCGCACTGCCTGCACTGGTTCTGACCGCGTCCTCCGATCGCGTCGGCGACCGCGGGCCGAAGGCCTGTCTCCGGAGCACGGGGAGAACTCCCCGTCCCGGTCTCCGTCCCGGTCCCTGTACCGTGATACGCGCACGTGGACGATGGCGCGCTTGGGCTGCTGTGCGTACGAGGAGCCGGTGAGCGTGCCTGGAGTCGCGGCCGACCCCACCCTTCTTGATCCTGAGCGGACGTTTGTGGCATGAGTACTAGTATCGGAATCGTCGGACTGCCGAATGTCGGCAAGTCGACCCTGTTCAACGCCCTGACCAAGAACGACGTGCTGGCGGCCAACTACCCGTTCGCCACGATCGAGCCGAACGTCGGCGTGGTCGGCGTCCCGGACCGCCGCCTGGAGATCCTGGCGAAGATCTTCGGCTCACAGAAGCTGCTGCCGGCGACGGTCGACTTCGTGGACATCGCCGGAATCGTGCGCGGCGCGAGCGAGGGCGAGGGCCTGGGCAACAAGTTCCTCGCGAACATCCGCGAGTCGGACGCGATCTGCCAGGTCATCCGCGCCTTCAAGGACGAGAACGTCGTCCACGTCGACGGCAAGGTCTCGCCGAAGGACGACATCGAGACGATCAACACGGAGTTGATCCTCGCCGACCTCCAGTCGGTCGAGAAGGCCGTCCCCCGCCTCCAGAAGGAGTCCCGCCTCCAGAAGGAGAAGGTCGCGGTCCTGGCCGCGGTCGAGGAGGCCCAGAAGATCCTCGAAGCGGGCGACACCCTCTTCCACGCCGGCATCACGGCCTCCACCGAGAAGGGCCGCCTCCTCCACGAGCTGCACCTCCTCACCACCAAGCCGTTCCTCTACGTGTTCAACGTCGATGAGGACGAGCTGGTCGACGAGGACTTCAAGAACGAACAGCGCGCCCTGGTCGCCCCCGCCGAGGCCATCTTCCTGAACGCCAAGATCGAGTCCGAGCTGATCGAGCTCGACGACGACGAGGCCCTGGAACTCCTCCAGTCCATGGGCCAGGAAGAACCCGGCCTGGCCACCCTCGGCCGCGTCGGCTTCGACACCCTGGGCCTCCAGACGTACCTCACGGCAGGCCCGAAGGAAACCCGCGCCTGGACCATCAAGAAGGGCGCCACGGCCCCCGAGGCGGCCGGTGTCATCCACACCGACTTCCAGAAGGGCTTCATCAAGGCCGAGATCATCTCCTTCGACGACTTGGTCGAAGCCGGCTCGGTCGCCGAGGCCCGCGCCAAGGGCAAGGCCCGCATGGAGGGCAAGGACTACGTGATGCAGGACGGGGACGTGGTGGAGTTCCGCTTCAATGTGTAGCGAATTGGTTACTGCAAGCTAGCCATTTCGTCAAGAATGCTGGTCAGAGGGGTCGGACTTGGGTGAGCCCGGCCCCTACCGCATTTCCGTGCCGACTTGGTGCTGACTCAGCCGCGGCGGGGTGGAGCGAGCTTCTCCAGGTCGAGGTTGATCTCGAAGGGCACCGGACGGTTGAGCGAGCCCCTGAAGATGCCAACGGGTACATAGGTGGCGGTCGGCTCGTCGAGTTCGTAGACGTGGACGATGGGTGCTCCGTCCTCGTCCTCGATGCGCCAGTAGTGCGGGATGCCGGCCTCTGCGTATTTGTGGAGCTTTACCGTGCGGTCCCGGTGCGCGGACTCGGGGGAGACCACCTCGACAGCGAGTCGTACTTCATCCGGTGCGAACCAGGTGCGGTCACCGTCGAAGTCGGCCGTCGTCACCAGCAGATCCGGCTCGGGCCGATTGCGTTGATCGAGTTTGATGGTCATCTCCCGTCCGACCCTTACGTCGGCCGGCGCCTGCTCCATGAGAGCCACGGTGAGCATCGTGACGAGATGGCCGTGCCACCACCGCTGCGGGGGCACCCTGAATACGAGGGCTCCGTCGATCACCTCGGTGTGGCGCGGTGCTTCCGGGAGGCGGTCCAGGTCCTCCGCGAACCAGCCTTCCGCGCGGGGCGGGCGCATCCAGTCGGGCAGCGCGGTCATGGCTCGACCGTAGCGACTCAGCGGGGTCCGGGCCACGAGGCCGACGACGGCCGAAACGGGAACCGTCCTCGTCACCCGAACGCGGGCTGTCTGCCCGCGCCTGCGCCGCACGCTCATCAGGGACTCACCTCGTCCGAGAACACCGGGAGCGGCGAGTCGGGCGAGTAGTCGACCGGCGCGTGGGCGGGCCGGTCGGGGCGGCGCTTCGTGCCTCGGTGCGCAGGTACCAGGACACCGACTTCCGTACGAGCGTCCTCGTCAGGCGGGTCACTGTGGCGTCGGGCCAGTCACGGGCGTAGGTGGCCGCAAGCGGCGCCGAATCGCCGGGCCTCGATGCCAACCTACGGTCCCGGTGATTTGCTGACCGCTTGGCCGCTGTGAGTGGCGGTTCGCAGGCGAGGTGCGGGAGTTCGTGAGCGCCACGAGGCCGCAGGCTCCCAAGTGCGTCCGGAGTACGTTCAGTACGAGGGATTCCGGCCGGCACGCCGAGAGCACTCACCGGACGCCGTGGGCCACGCCCTTCGGACGTGCGACGGGACCTTGCGGCACGGGCATTCGCCGTCGCCGTGCTGGCCGGTGCCGGATGTCCTGACGCGTGATCAGTGGCAATCAGGTGTTGTAGACGTTGGACCGGTGGCCCACGTGAACGACCCAGACCATCAGTTCCCCGTTGTCGATCGTGTAGACGATTCGGTAGTCGCCGACCCGCAGCCGGCGGCGGTCGGGCTGGGATACGAGTGCGGTGGTGTTGCAGCCGAGTGGATCGCTTTCCAGTTCGGTGAGCTTGGCCAGGATGCGCAGTGCCATGTCGCGGGGGATCTTCCGAAGCTCGGCCTGCGCCTCGGGACGAAAGACGGTTCGGTACTCACTCACCGCGTGCCAGCGTCTCCCTCATGACGTCCTCGATCGGGATGCCGGGCGCGGGGTTTGCCAGACGCTCGTCGATGATCCGATTGATTTCGCGCTCTTCCCACTCCTGGTACTTGCGCAGCACCTCGATGGAGACGACTGCGGCGACTTCCTTGCCGCGACGTGTGATCACCGTGGGTACGTCGTCGCGGTCCGCGCGCTCCACGACCTCCGCCAGGTGGGCGCGCACGTCGCGGATGGACTCTATGGGTAGCGGCTGCGTCATGCGCCCAAGGGTACCGGGTGTCCCATGTGTACACAATGCTGTGAGGTGAGCGTGCCGCTCACCGCGCACGGGGCGCCCGAGGGCCCCGTACGGACGCCGCAGGCCCCCGGTAGCCGCGAAGTGGTCGGCGTCGAGTCCGGCCGGGCACTGTGCGGGTGCCCGCCCCCTCACGGCTCCCGGTTCATCAGGCTGAGTACCGTGCGGACCAGGGCGGCGAGGGTGCCGTCGTTGAGGGGCTTCTTCTCAAGGCCGAACTCGACCGTGTTGCGGCCGTCGTCGTGCTTGAACCGGAACGTGACGTGCAGGCGGAGGAAGGCGATGACTCCGGCGAGGACGGTCAGATCGGTGACCAGGTCGTCGCCGCCCATCTGGTCGTCCTCCGGAGGGTCGGCGAGGACCTCCTCGACCAGGTTCCGCGCGCCTTCCTCGCGGACGAGTGCGGCCAGCACGCGGCGGGCGGCGGCCGCGGGGTCGTCCGGGGGGAGCGGGGGAGAGCCGGCGCCGGCCTGGGCGAAGAGTGCTGTCAGGACCTCTTGCGCCTGGTACGCGGTCGTCAGGCCGGTGGGGTGGGTGCGGCCCAGTTCGTGGGCCACCTCCTCCAGGGCGAGCAGTGCGGTCCGGTCCGGCAGGGCGGCCGCCCGTTCGGCGTGGATGTCGCCGGCCATGTCAGCTCCAGTCTCCGAGCGGGACGAACGCCGCCCAGTGGTAGGGGTGGGACAGGTAGGCGCGGTCCGGGTCGGCGAGCATGCGGCGCTGCGCGTCCCACAGCGCGCGCCACAGCGGGCGGCCGTCCATCACGGCGCCGGTCACCTCGTCGAGCAGGGCGGCGGAGCTGGTGCGGTCCACCCGCCAGATCGGGGCGAGGACCGTGCGGGTGCCTCCGCGCAGCAGGGCGCGGGGGAGGCCGGTGAAGTCCTCGCCGGGGTGGTCCGGCTCGTGCCAGCCGACCGAGCAGGCGCGCAGCACCACACGGGACGGGGTGCGAACGCCGGTCAGGTCGCGTGCCCGCAGGAAGGTCCGCCGGGCCCGCTGCGAAGTGGGATCGGCGTGCCGGCTGGGGCGGTCGGTGCCGTCGGAGAGGAGCAGGGCGGAGTTCTCCGGATCGCTGTGGTCCTGGTACCCGTGGCAGGCGATGTAGGCCAGGTCGGCCTGCCCGATACCGGCGAGGACCTCGTTGGGAGTGGCTTGCGTCCCGGCGAGGGAGGATAGCTGCCAGCCGGGCCCCGGGCGGAGCGCGTCGGCCTCGAATCCGTTGCCGTTGCCCGGTAGATCCTCCTCCGCCGCCACCCGTACGCACAGCACGGCCCCCGAACCGGCCGGCTTCGCGGCGCGCAGCACCGCCAGGGCCGAGATGCTCGGGGTGTACACGAGGGCCGTCTGCTCGGCGCAGTACCTGCCGTCCGGCAGCCGCAGCGCGCCGAGCGGCAGTACGGACAGCGGCCCGTGCGGCGCAACGCACAGCAGCTCGCGCCCCGCCAGCAGCTCGTGGAACGGCAGGAGTTGCTCGCTCAGGCCGTCCAGGGGCAGCGGGGCCGGCCGCCGCGGTTTGATCGGCGGGACAGGCGGGAACGCGGAGCGGTCGCCGTCGACAACGAGGCGGACCTGCTCCGCCGCGGCATGCAACTCCCCGCGCCCCACCGGGATGCGGTACCACCACAACGACTCCTCGCCGGAGGCCAGCGCGAAGCAGAAGGTCTCCGACTCGCCGGTGAAGTAGGAGGCCAGCACCATGCCTTCCTCCGGCGCGGCGTCGTCCAGCAGCCGCAACGCCTGGGCGGAGTCCGCGGGTCGCGCGGTGCGCAGCCGCACGTACTCCGGCGCGACCGGCTCCAGAGCCCCGTACAGGGACTCCAGCGCCCGCCCGTACCCGCGCCAGAGCCAGGCCCTGTCCGGACGCTGCCCGCCCGCCAGCAGCCGGTGCTCGGACAGCAGGCGCTGCTCGCTCTCCCACACCTGGCGCGGTACGCCCACCGGCTCGGCCAGCGGCATCCGGGCCAGGTCCTCGGCCATCCCGCGCGCCTTCGCCTCCTCGTGCAGGTCGAAGGCCAGCAGCCCCGGCGAGCGGTCGTCGGGCAGCGGCAGGTCCGCGCGGTACTCGTAGAGCAGGGACAACAGCGCCTCGTACAGGGGGAGTGCGAGCCCGGCCGCCTGGTCCGCGTCCTGGAGCACCGGATGCAGCTCCCGGGCACGCAGCCGCAGGACGCGGTGGTGCCACAGCACCTCGAAGGCCCTTCGGTGCCCGCCCGGCGTCCACACCAGGAGCGCGGCCAGGCCCAGGGGCAGGTCCGGGTCCGGGAGCCGGCCGTAGGCGTCGTAGGTGTCGAGGACCTCCTTCAGCAGCCGCGCCGCCACCAGCGGACCGCGCACCTCGGCGATCGCCTCGCACACCGGTACCGCCAGGGTCTGCACGGTGCCCTGCGGCTCCCGCTCCAGCGCGCGGCGCAGCCCCTCCGCGAGCCGGTCCGCGAGCTGCCCGCGCCGCTCCGGGTCGCGCTCGACGCGGCACAGCCGTTGCAGCGCCAGCAGACAGGTGTCCGGCAGCACCGGAGGGCGTGAGGCGAAGGAGCGGAGCATGCGCTCGCGCAGCTTGGCCAGGACGAAGGAGACAGGCTCCTCGGGACCTCCCAGCGGCACCAGCCGCGAGATCAGCATCCGCTCGCGCAGCCGCTCGGGAAGCTGCTCCGGCTGCCGCGGGTGCTCGGGGTCCCCGGACACGTAGAGGGCATAGCGGTAGCATTCCGCCGCGCCTTCGTCGTACCCCTCGGACAGTTCCAGATCGCCCATGGTGACGAACAGTTCGCCGGCGCAGGGATAGGTCGAACCCGCCATCTCGAAGATGCCGCTCAGCAGCTCCGACTCCAGCGACATCAGAGTGCGGGGCAGGCGCGGATCGGTGCCGGAGAACAGCAGCCCGGTGAGCATGCAGCGCAGGGGCACCGAGTGCGTCTGCCCCGTCCCCTGCTGCTCGGCGTGTTCCAGCTCGTTGCTGAGCAGTTCGAACGCCTCCCACTGTCGGTCGGTCCGCTCCAGGCAGGAGACCAGGCCGTACGTCACCGACGTACGCGCCGTGGCCCGCATCGACACCTCGGGCAGCTCCAGCAGTTCACGGTAGGCGTCGGCCGCCGCTCCCAGGGCGCCGACGGCCTCCGCGACGTGGGCGCGACGGCTGAGGAGATCCGGCCGCGAGGGCATGAACGAACCCTCGGAGTCGTTGTCCGGACGCGCGGCGAACGCCTCCGCACGCTCCAGCGCGGGCACGGCCTCCCGGTAGCGGTGCAGGGCGATGAGGGTGTCCGCGAGCTGGACGGTCACGGCTGCCTCCTCCATGGAGGTCACCTCGGCCTCCGGGGCCATGGCCACGAGCGCCTGCTCCAGCACCTCGGCCCGGCGGGGCATGTCGTCCATCGCGAGGTACACCGAAGCCAGTTGGAGGTAGGTGTTCACCAGCGAACCCACGTCGCCCACCGCGTGCTGCAACGAGAGCGCGCGGGACGCGTGGTAGAGCGCCCGTTGGTTCCGGCCCTGCTCCAGCAGGTGATTCGCCCAGTCGGCGCGGGCCGTCACGCGGCTCGGCCCGTCCTCGGTGAGCAGCCCCAGCGCGGCGATGGCATGGGCGTTGCGGGTCCGGTCGGCGTCCCAGTCCGTCAGCAGCCGCACCGCGGACCGCACCGGCTCGTCCGGAAGCAGCGAGCGGTGGCGTTCCAGCACCCGGTAGGCGCCCAGTACTCCCTCGGCCGCGCAGGCCCGGCGCAGCAGCCGGGGGAATCCGTCGCCGCCGTCGGAGTCCCCGGCCTGCCGGGTGGGGGCCGGGCCGGACGCCAGGGCCTCGCAGCGGTCGGCGAGGAACGCCGCCATGTCCGCGAGCGGCGCCCGGCCCCAGCCCCGGGCCATCTCGGCATGCTGCCGCAGGAAGTCCACCGTCTCCCCGTGCCGGCCCGGTGGGATCTGCCCGAACAGGTCCAGCACTTCCCCGTACGTGGGGGCGGACAGGCTGCGCAGCGCGATCTGCAGGGGCCGGTCCTGCCGGTCCTCATCCTCCATCGTGCTGCCCCCTCCTCCGGTGCCCGCCGAGTCGCGCCAGGGCCTCTCGGTACGGTTTCGGGTGTTCGGAGGCGCGGGCGCGCAGCCGCAGCTGCTCCAGCGGCTCGCGCAGGCTCCGCTGTCCGCGCTCGGCCTCCGTCACCAGCAGCAGCGCCTCGTAGGAGGCCTCCTGCGCACGCATGCGGCGTTCCATGAGCGTCGGCTTGTGCAGGCGGGCCAGCACCTGTGAGTGCGGTGCGGTCCTTCGCAGGCGCGCGAGCACCTTGTCCCGCTCCCGCGCGGGACCGGCCGCGATGCGGATCCGGGCCATCTGCTCCAGCGTCGTGCCCGCCACCGGCAGCATGTCCTGCTCCAGCAGGGCCGCCGCCCGGTCGTACGGTTCGAGTGCGTCCCGCGCCTCGCCGAGGGAGATCAGCGCCGCGGTGTGCAGCAACACCCGGTCCGTGCCGAGCGGTTCGTCGCCGAGGCGCTCGCGGATATCCGCGTCCAGCGCCGTGCGCAGGCCGAGGAAGCGCAGTTCGTCGACGTGCTGCTCGTGCCGGCGGCGGGCCGCGACCAGGCGGTTCTGGGCTTCCGCGGCGCGCGGGGAGTCCTTCGGGTAGGGGGAGGTGTGCGGGCCGACGTCCTCGAATCCGCTCACCACGTGTGCCAGCAGCCACATGGCCATGTCGAGCCGTTCCGTCGCCGCGTAGGCCGTGGCCGCGTCCACCCACGCACCGCGTCGCCGGGGGTCCGAGCCGAGCGCCGAGAGCAGTGTGGCGGCCGCCCCGAAGACTTGGCCGGCCCGCAGCATCGCGACGCCGAGCAGATGCTCGTACACGGGACCGCGCGCCGCCACCTCGAAGAAGGGGCCCAGCGCACGCAACCGGTCCTGGAGGGACGCCTGCGGCACCGGCAGCCGCTCGACCCACTCCCGCGGTAACTCCTCAGCGTCGAAAGGGGCTTCCCACCCCAGCGCCGCAGCCGCTTCGCGCACGCCCGCCACCCCCGTCCGGCATACCGGTGTCCATCCTCCGGTGCGCCCTGTGCGGGCGGCAAGGTCGCCCCGGCCACTCGAACGGATGGTGTCCGCCGTCCATGCCGGGTCCGGGGAGTGCTGACGGCCGGCGGCGCACGGTCGCGCGCCGCCCGTCCCGGGAAGGTTCACAACCCCTCCACGGCACGGGCTCATCTCTCGGCCGAGCGGGGTGCCGGCGACGACTTCCGGCCAGGAGGGCCGGGACGGGGTGGGCGGCGGCTCCGTGGCGCGGGGAAGGCGGGGCGTACGTACCGGGGTCGATGCCGGTCCGGCGGGTGACACGTGCCGGGTGCCCTCGGGCTCCGCGGCCGGGCGGCCCGTGACCTCGGGCTTCGGTCCGTCACCCGGGAAGGGGGCGCAACCCGGGGCCGGGGGCGGTCCGGGCCCCGGCGCGCGTGCCGGGGCCCGAGGCAGGGGCGTACGCGATATCGGGGCGACCCCCGTGGCCGACCGGGCCGGCGGTTCGAGCGGCAGGTGAAGTGGATGCCGGCCGCATAAACCCGCGTACCGCACGTCGACCGAAAAAATCCCACGGGCCGTACGGGGAACTTCATGTCCTGGCAATAAACCGCGAGCCGGTGCTATAAGTAACGAGCCCAAGGCCGGGGACCGATGAATTCTCAACAGTCCGCGTGCCGACCGAGAAAGATCATTCCACCGAAAAGGGGGGATTACGATGAAGAAGATCGTCGTGCGCAAGACCGGCGGTGTGAAGCTCACTACGAGCGCGAGCGCCTACTGGCCGCCGATGTGTATCGCGGGTCAGAACTGACGCAGGACGTGGTGCCCGGAATTCATCGAATTCCGGGCACCACGTCGGTGTCCCCACACGACGCCGGGAGGTCGCCGGCGAATCCGACACGGAGACGGCATGGCGGATACTCGGCAGACCGCGGAGCCTGCCTTTCATCAACTGACATTCGTCCCGGAGGGCGACGAGGTGCTTGTCGGCCGGGCCGACACCGATTCGTACGCCCTCTTTCCCGCCGACGGCGCGATGCTGCTCCACAAGCTGACCACCGGCATGCCCCTGGCTGACGCCGTCGCCTGGTACAACGCCTCCTACGACGAGCCCGTCGACATGGAGGACTTCCTGGAGACCCTGGACGACCTGGGGTTTCTTCTAGGTGACGGGGATGATTCGGTCGTTGGAGCGCCGGCCGCCGTGCGGTACGCGCGGCTCGGCCGGGCGGTCTTCTCGCCGGTCGCCTGGGTCGTCTACGGGGCGATAGCAGTGGTGTGCGTGGTGCTCCTGGTGCGGATGCCCGATGTGCGCCCCTATCCGAAGACCCTGTTCTTCACCGAGTCGCTGCTGCTGGTACAAGTCGGTCTGCTCTTCGCCCAGCTTCCGTTCGTTTTCCTTCATGAGTCCTTCCATGCGCTGGCCGGCCGGCGCATTGGCATTCCCTCCAGTCTCGGCGTCGGGCGGCGGCTTTACTTCGTGGTGTTCGAGACGACGCTGAACGGATTGCTCGGAGTCCCCCGGAGAAAGCGGTATCTTCCTTTCCTGGCCGGCATGGTCGCCGATACTCTGGTGTTCTGTCTGCTGGTCTGCGCGGCCGCTCTCGATGCGCATGGAAACGGCCCTGGCCTTTCCTTCTTCGGGCGTTTCGCGGTGGCCCTCGCATTTGTCACCGCGTTGCGGTTCGTCTGGCAGTTCTACCTATTTCTGCGGACCGACCTCTATTACGTTTTCTCCACAGCTCTCGGCTGCGTCGCCCTCCACGACGCGACGCGGGCGATGATCCGGAACACCCTCTGCCGCCTGCTCGGCCTGCGGCACCGCACGGTCGACCTGGAGCAGTGGTCGGAGCGGGACCGCAAGGTCGCGCGCTGGTACGCGCCGTTCGCCGCGGCGGGCGTGCTGGTGATGCTGCTGACGGCGGCCGCCACCGCGGTCCCGGTCCTCGCTCACTTCGTACGCCTCCTCGTCGACCGGCTCGGCAACGCCGGGCACCCCGACTCCGGCTTCTGGGACTCCGTCGGCTTCCTGGCGCTGAGCGTCGTGCAGTTCGGACTGGTCGGCGTGGTGGCCCTGCGCGACCGCGCCCGCGCCCGCGAGCAGCAGCGGCAGCGGCAGCAGAACGGAAGCCGCACGGAAGCGGCCCCGGACTCCGCCCAGGCCTCGGACTCCGCCCCGGCCCCGGACTCCGCCCCTGACCCCGCCTCGGACTCCGTCCCCGCCGCCACCCCGGGCACCGCACCCCTCCCGCTCCCCGCTCCCACCACCGCACCCCTTCACGCAGAACAGGAACACAGCCGATGAGCGAGCAGCCCGCCCACCTGTGGATCGTCGGCGGCACCCGCCGGGACCGTGACGCCGCGTTGGAAGCGGTCCTTCCCCGGTCCGACGTGGGCGAGTTCCACGAGGTCAGCAGCCACCGCCGGGGCCGCGGCCCGTACGCCGGGACCGCCGCCCTGCTGAATCTGGTGGTGCCCCGGGTGTGGGCGCGGTCACCGGAGCTGGTCACCGCCCACGACGTCGAGCTGCTGTCGGTCGCCCCCGACCTGGAGTCCGTCGTGGAGCCGTCCCGGGAGACGCTCACCTCGCTGGCCGTCCCCGAGGAACGCACCCGCTTCTACGGCCCGGCGCGGACCCGGCGCCTGGCACACGGTGTGGTGGAGTTCCTGAACCGCTGGGCGGCCGAGTCCGGCCGGCCGGTCACCGTACGCTTCGACGCCGTGCACGCGGCGGACGCCACCGAGCAGGAACTGCTGGCCATCGTGCTGCGCCGGGTCGACCCGGCGAGGCTGCGCGTGGTCGTGGCCACCACCGCCGACCCGCTGCCGGCGCACGCCACCGAACTGGCCGGTGCGCTGGCCCGGTACGCCGTACGCGTGGACGCACCGGCCACCGCCGACGCCCCCGCCGCACCGCGCCGGGGCACCGATCCGGTCCTGGCCTACGTGGAGTCCGACGGCACGTCCGACGACGCCGGCGAGCGCTCCGCCTACGAGGCCGCGCCCGCGGAGATACGGGCCGGGCTGCACGACGCCAGGGCCGCCGAGCTGGAGCGGACCCTGCCGCAGGCACACCGGCTCGGCGCTCTCCCGTACCACCTGGAACGCGGGAGCGACCCGCACGGGGCCGGGCTGCGGACGGTGCTGGAGGCGACCGGCCGCTGCGTGGACATGGGCTTCTACCACGCGGCGATCGAACTCGGCCGCCGGGCGCGGGCGCTGGCCGACCCCGAGCGGGAGGAGGACGCGTACTGCACGGCGAGCACCAGGCTGACCAGCTCGCTGGCCGTCCTCGGGCAGGTGGACGAGGCCGAGGAGATCTACTTCGACCTGCGCAGCCGCTTCACCACGCCGATGGTGCACCTGTTCTCCAACTACGCGCTCGGCATGCTGTACACCCGCCACCGCGCGCCCGACTCCCGCAACCACCTCACCGCCCGGGTCCACCTGCACACCGCCATCGCCCTGGCGTCGCAGATGCCCGAGGCGTCCCGCTCGTTCCAGAAGGTCTTCCAGCAGAACGGCCTCGCCCTGGTCGAGATGCACATGGGCAACCTGACGCGGGCCGAGGAGCTGGTGACCGAGGGGCTGGCCCGGCTCGACGCCGATCTGGCCCCGGGCGAGCACGAGTTGCACCGCTCGGTGCTGTTGCACAACCGGGGGCAGGTACGGGCCGCGCTGGGCCGGATCGAGGAGGGGGTCGCCGACCTGTCCCGGGTGATCGCCGCCGACCCCAACCACCCCGAGTACTACTTCGACCGCGCCTCGCTCCACCGCCGTTCCGGCGACACCGACGCGGCCCTCGCCGACTACCAGTGCGCCATCGACGTCAGCCCGCCGTTCCCCGAGGCGTACTACAACCGGGGCGACCTGCGCTCCGAACTCGGCGACACCAAGGGCGCCCTCGCCGACTTCGGATACGTCCTGGAGCTGGAACCGGACTACCTGCGCGCCCGGATCAACCGCGCGTCCCTGCTGCTGGAGGCCGGCGACCTCGACGGCGCCCGCGCGGACGTGACCGAGGGCCTCGCCCACCACCCCGACAGCGCCGACCTGCTCTGCACCCGTGGCCTGCTCGCCCTGGAGGACGGCGACCCCGACGCCGCCCTGGCCGACTTCACCACGGCCCTGGACCACGACCCGGCCCTCTACGAGGCGCTGGCCAACCGCGCGGTCATCGCCCAGGAACAGGGCCGGCCCGACGACGCGGTCGAGGACCTCACCCGCGCCCTGGAACTCGTCGGCCCCGACGCGTCCCTGCTCTACAACCGCGGCTACGTGAACCGCTCGGCCGAGCGGTGGCAGGAGGCCATCGACGACTTCACCGCCGCCCTCGACCTCCCGGACGCCGACCCGGCCGAACTGCTGTGGGAACGCGCCGGCTGCCGCACCGCGAGCGGCGACCCCGACGGCGCCCGGACCGACCTGCGGCTGTGCGCCGGCCTGCCCGACTCCCCGTACGCCGACCGTGCCCGCGAGCGCCTGACGGAGATGTCCGGGGCCCCGGAGCCGGCGTGAGGCTCCTTCTCTCCCTCGCGGGGTGCGCGGAGAGAAGGAGCCCGGACAGCCGGCCGACTGGTGTGTGTCAGCTGACGCCCTCGTCCTCGTCGGCTCCCGAGCGAGGCGTGGGGGGCCGGTGCGGGCTGTGGGAGGTGTCCCAGTAATACGGGGGCGACGTGTCCTCCCCACTCGTCGTCCACCAGCCCTGGCCCTGGTCGCCCGCGTCGTTCCGAGCCGTCCCGGCCGCGAAACCGGCCGCGTCGTCGGCGTGCGGGTCAGCGGTCGCGCGGGTGTACTCCCCGTATTCCCCGGCCGCGTCCTCGTCGGGCGTCACGAGAATGGTCCGCCTGATCTCCTCTGCGGCATCGTGCAGCCCTTCCGCCTCAAGAGTGAGCAGCACCCTGTGCACCAACACGGTGTACCCGTCCATATCAGGCTTCAGGCCCGCCGCCGCCAGCAGTACGAGCAGACGATCCGCGACCCCGACCTCCTCCTCACGGTCAAACCCCCCTTCCTCCCGGGCCGGTCCGTCCCAGAGAGGGCCTCCGACGGTCGCTTCGCTCCGGGCGCCCACGGGCGGGACAAGCAGGTGACGGAAGAGTTCGGGTACCTCCTGGTCGTTCGCCGCCGCCGCGACCTGGGCGAGCGGGCCGATCATGTCGACCGCCTTCTCGATCTCGTCCTCGTGACGGGCCAGCCACCACACGACCGCGCTGCCCGTGCTCGTCATGACGTCCTCCCCGAGGTAGCGCCGCTTGTTGCGCTCGTGCTGACGCTCGTGCTCCCAGATCTCCTCGTCCTTGCGGAGGTCGCTCAGCTTCCGCAGGCGCTCGCGGTCGCCGGGAGCGAGGGTCAGCGTCACATCGGCCACCATGGCCTCGACCCGTCCGCTGCGGTCCGTCAGCGGAATGCCCAGCTCTCCTTCCAGGAGATAGCGCGCGAAGGTCGCCCGGCCGGGCTCCTCACGACGGACCACCGCCAGGGCCCGGCTGACGACCGAGGACACGGCGAGGGCCGGGGAGGCGCTGTCGGACCAGTCGCCGTAGTCGGGTGCCGGCCTCCACCACACGGTGGCGGAGAAGAGGAAGTCGTAGCCGTCCGTCGCGCTCGGCAGCGCGGCGTCGATCACCCGGGTCTCCTGGTACGGCTGTTCCGCCGGTGCGGCAGGCGGATCGGGTTCCGCGGGCTCGTACGGTTCGGCCGGCGTGCGGTCGCTGCTGAGGACCGCCATCACGAACAGGAGGGAGCCGGAGACCGTGACCATGGACATGAAGCCCCACAGCCAGGGCGACCAGTTCAGGAAGTTCCCCAGGGCAGCCGGTGCCAGGCCGCAGACAGCGACGAACAGCATGCGGGGAAAGCGGTCCTTCATCGTTCCTCTTCCGTGGTCCGGGGCCCGGGGTCCGTGTGTTCCGTGCGGGCGAACGAAGCCTGGTCGATGTGTTGCCAGAAGCGGCTGGCGACGGCTGCCCGGGAGGGATCGCGCCCGCCCCCCGCCCAGTCGCAGGCGAGGGCGTAGAGGCGGTGGAGTGCGGCCGCGCGTCCGTGTGTCGCTCCGACCATCACGCCCAGTGCCATGTCCCGCGCGCTGTCGTGGGTCACGCTGGTCAGCCAGCTCTTCACCAGCGGTGTCCAGCGGTCCGTCGGCGGCTGGGCGAAGACCGCCTCCCAGCCCCGGAACAGGTCCGGCCACGGTGGCGGATCCGGGACCCGGTCGCTCCTCAGGAGCTCGGTGAGCAGCTGGAGATGGGCCTCCGCATCCCGTTCGCGACGCATCCGGTCCCGCAGGCGGCCGACCAGCAGCCGGTGGAGCCGATGGTCGCTGCTGCCGAGTTCGAGCAGGGCCTCCGCCGCCTCGTGCGCCGCCTGCCCCCGCCGTACGGCCAGGTAGTGCAGCCGCACCAGAGCCTGATCCGGATGTGTCGCACCGAGGTTCTGACGGCAGGCGGCGGTCAGGACGCGCACGAGGCCGTCCGACAAGGGGCCGGACCTCACGCAGTCGTACATCCGTCTGCGGAACCACCCGCCGAGCCTTTCGTGGCTGAGGCCGAGTTCGAGAGCTGCCACAGCTCGCGGGTCGCAGGCTGTCCCGGTCGCAGCGTCCGCCCAGCGGGCCACCAGGTCGAAGAGGTGGTCGGGCCGCCCGACGGCGAGGCACTGCTCGCCGAAGCGGATGACGACGTCGACCTGGTCGTCCACGGTCATCCCCTGGAGCCCGGCGGCCTCGTCGATCCAGTCCCTGAGGTCGTCGCGTACGCCGGGGAAGTTCTCCCAGAAGTACGTCCGTACCGCGTCGGCGTACGCCAGCTGCTCGAAGCGGAGCCGGCCGGCGGCGTCACGCTCGATCCCGAGGGCCGCCAGCCGCTCCCCGAAATCCGTCCGCGCGAGCTCGGTCGTTGCCTCCTCCTCGTGCCGCACCGTCTTCATGAGGCCGTGCCACGCCTCGTACACGGTGTCCGCGCGGAACTCCTCGAACACCGCGGCCGCGAGCAGCAGGGTCCGATCGGGCGTGGCGCGGAACGCGGTCACCTGCCGGCCCACCTCATCGGCCCGGTCGGTCACCGCGTGCATCGCCTGGTCCAGCCATCCCGCGAAGTCCGCACCGAACCGGCCGCTGTCCCGGGCGGCCCTCACCAGCGAAGCGAGCCGCGCCAGTTCCCACATGGGGGAGCGGTCGCACAGGTGCTGAAGCCCGGCGCTCCGCAGGTCCGAGGGGCGGAACTCCATCCGGGCCACGCGCAGGTGCCGGGTGACGACCGCGATACCCCGGGGCCGCCGCAGCTTCACCGTGTCGGGTTCGAGGTCCGGCGCATGGGCGTGGGCCATGCCCGACGGCAGGACGACCACCATGTGTGCGCCCGCCTGCTGGACGCGGGACCGGCGTACGGCAAGGCAGTGCCGGGCCTTGGCGTACGTCTCCTCGTCCGTGATTCCCGAGAGGTCGAGGAGGAACCGGTCGCCCTCGCCGGGAGCGTGCTCGTCCGTATCGGTGGCGGGCAGTTCCTCGAATCGTGCCTCGTCCCCGGCGGTGCCCCCGTCCTCCCCGAGCTCGTGCAGCAGCATGATCGCCGCGGCACGGCGGCCACTGCCGGGCGGTGCGTCCAGCAGCACCACCGACCCCGGCTTCTCCAGGCGGTCGGCGGCGGTGCGATATCCCCCCGGCGGGGCGAACCGGTCGGCCAGGCGCACTCGGTCCTCGCGGACAATGCGCAGGGACTCGATTCCCTTGCGGCGCATCCAGTCCGCGCCGGCGCCGTAGAAGATGTACTGGGGCCCCTCGCCGTTGTTGACCGGGCCGCGCGGATCATTGACCGTGACGCGTTCCTGCTCGGTCATCGCTCGTCGTCCGAACGCCGGCGCTCGCGCTCGAAGCGCTGGTGGACCGTACCGCTGTTGTCGCCCGCCGTGAACTGCACGCCGGTGTTGTCCCCCTCGAAGTGGGGTGCGTTGTATTGCGGTCCGCGACCGGTGTTCACCGGCCCCTGTGGCTCGTTGACGAAGGTGCCGAGGTCTCCGTTGAGGTTGCCGATACCGCCGCGTACGCGTTGTTCCATGTCGCGTGCCTGCATCCTGACGCGCCCGCGGTCCTTGGCCGACTTCTTGCGGGACTTCGCCTCCGCCCGCTCCCGTGCCGCACGGGCGTCCCGGTCCTCCTCGCCCAGCTCCGGCAGCAGCCGGGCGAGGGCGTCGCCGATCGCCGCCAGATCCGACTCGGCGTTTCGGTGGTCGAACCGCCTGTACTGGCAGTCCGCCAGCTCTCGCAGGTCCTCCGGGAGGACGGCGGGGTCGATCCGGGTGGCCTTTCCTACGAGCACGGGAATCACCAGGACTCCGCGGTCGAGCGCCGTCTCGATCTCGCGCCGGGTCCAGTCCTGCCGGGCCTCCAGTGCGGGGCGGCCGTCGGCACCGCGCACCTCCGCCCAGCGCGGCCCGATGACGGCGAGGAGCGCCTGGCACTCCTCCACGGCCTTGACCAGCTCCGCCGGGTAGCGGTGTCCGGGCTCGATGGAGTTGCTGGCGAAGAAGACCCGCTCGCGGCCGAACCGGCGGGCGAGTTCCCGGTCGATGAGAGTCGCCGCTGATTCCTCATCGCCTGTGCGGTAGTTGACGAAGACGTCGGGCATGAAGGTTCCCTTCTTGAGGTGAGGTGAGATGTGGGGGAGGTCCCCGGTCCGCCCGGGGCAAGAGGCCCGTGCGCATGACGGCATGACGCGTCCACGCGTGGCGTACGGGGGAGGAAGGTGCGCCGCCCCGCTCTCACTGATCGCTGGCGGGCCCGAGAGGCCGGAGCGCGGTGTGATGCGGTGGACGGGGATCAGGGGGTTGAGCAGAAGGGGGTGCCCGGCGGGCCGGGCAGCTTCCCTCGTGGTGTCGGCCGCCGGTACGGCCCGGTCGCGGAGCCGGTGTCAGTCCTGCGCGGGGGCGAGCACCCGGGCCAGCGCGGGCTGCAGATCGCGTACGGCCCGGCTGCTCCGGAACCGGTGGAGCTCCCGCGCGAGACGCCGGACGTCGCTGTTCACCGTGGCCGAGGGCACGGCCGGCATGACCCCGAGGAGTTCTCCGGCGATCGTGCACGCATGCTCGACCTCCCCGGAGGCCGCGTGGGCCAGGGACCTGCGGAAGCCGTACCGGGCACGGGTGCGCAGGGCGTGCGCAGGGAGACGGTGGCACTCCCGGTCGAGGATCTCGGCGGCGGCCTTCGGCCGGCCGAGATCGTGCAGGCACCAACCGGTCGTCATCGCCGCCGGATCGTTCACATGGGTGGTGCCGATCACGGGTCCCGCGCTGTCGCGGACGTCGTCACCCGCGAGCAGCTCCCGCGCCCTGTCGAGGCTGCGCAGGCAGTCGCGTTCCTCGCCGACGAGAGCGTGTCCCTGCGCCTCCCGCTGAGCCGCGAGTCCCCGGATGCGGGGCGGGAGGTCGTCGCGCTGCGCCCGGCGGGCCAGAGTGACGGTGGTCGCGGCGTCGCCGTCGTAGAGCGTGACCAGGGCGCGTCGCACGAGCGCGTACGAACCCAGGTACGGATCGCCCCCGGCGCGCGCCAGTTCGGCGGCCTCGCCGGTCCAGCCGAGCGCCGCGCCGGTGTCCCCGGCCTCCTGGGCCATCCAGCCGGTGAACTCCGCGAACCGCGAGGCGAGCAGGAGCGCGGGGGTGCGTGTGGCAGAGGGGCTGCCGGCGGCCAGCCCGGCGACCGTACGAGTCTGCGTCTCCAGGAGGGGAAGCAGCAGCTTCGGGGCGGTGGACTGGCCGAGTTGGCGAAGCTGGTCGAACTGCGCCCGGAAGGACAGAAGGAGAGGACCGGCGGCGGAGTGCGGCTGACCTCCGCCCTTGAGCCCGAGATCGATCAGCGACCCCGTGCCCGCCGCGAGGACCGCCCGGCGCCCGACCTGCCAGAGGCTCGGGGCAGGGGCTTCGGCCGTGTCCGGCGCGGAATCGGGGCGGGCGGCCAGGCGCTCCAGTTCGCCCTTCGCGCCGAGGAAGGCGTCGCATCGCCGGGCCAGTTCGGACGATGCCGTACGCCCGCCGCGCTCGACCTTGCTGAGGTGGCCCTTGTCGTAGTTGAGCGCCATGGCGAAGTCGGCCAGGGACAGCCCCGCCTCCTGCCGTAATCGGCGCAGTTCCGGGCCGAAGTGTGAAGGTGTGCTCGTCATCGGACTCCCCCTCGAACAGTGACCGTGAGAGCCGTGTGCCCTCACGGGGGACTTTCGTTCGACGTTCACCGGCGACGCGGAGACCGGCGGCGAACACCCTTGGTGAGGGGTTCGTTCCGCTCCGCATCCAAGAGCGAGTCTGGCACGAGGTGCGGTTCAGGGATCAAGATTTGGCAGGGTTGCCTGTTGCCTCTTCTGTCCGGCGAGGCGGGACGTGTCGCATGGCGAAGGCCCCTCCGCAGGAGTACCGCGCCCCCGCGGAGAGGCCGAACCGCTCACCTGTGTGGCGTCAGCAGACGCCGAGGTCCTCCCAGACGCCCCACTCGCCGGTGGTGCCGGGCTGGTCGCCCTGGACCCACCACTTGGCGCGCCAGGTGTGGCCGTTGTACGAGACGGTGTCGCCGCCGTTGTAGACGCGGCCGGCGTCCCAGGCCGCGGTGGCGCAGTCGCCCGGGTCGCCGTCGTCGCCGCCGCCGGGGTTCTCGCCGCCGCCGCCGATCTGGACGTCGATGCAGGCGTAGAACGCGTTGGCCGTGTCGGAGATGTTCCAGACGGCGAGGACCTTCTGGCGGCCGGAGAAGCTGCCGAAGTTCACGTGGTGGGTCTTGGTGGCGCCGGGCTGGGCGCCGTTGTCGTTGAACTCGGCGATCTTGGAGTTGCCGATGTAGTACTGCCAGGTGCTCGTGGCGTGGCGGGCCGTCAGGGTCCAGGAGAAGTCGGTCGAGCTGCCGACCGACGTGGCCTTCCAGCCCTTGTTGTCGTTGTCCAGCTCGGCGAACTGCGCGTTGCCGCCGCTGCAGCTCATGAGGCCCTTGGGGCCCTCGACGCTCTGCGGCTCGTACTTGATCTGGCCGCAGTCGACGACGCCCGAGGCGCACTGGGCCTGGCGGCTCGGCGGGTTGGAGACGTATCCGTGGGCACTGGCCGTGGCGGCCGGCAGGGCCACCGCGAGCAGGGGGGCGACTCCGGCACCGATCACGAGGGCCAGTCTTCGCTTCGCGTTCATGCCAACTCCTTCGCTGGGGACTGCCGCGGGGTGACGGCAGCGGTCGGACGCGCCCGCACCGGTGCGGCCTCGTGTGGGGAGTGCTGAACACGGTGAGGGCATGGGTGCGGCCGGTGGCGAGGGGGCGCCGCCCGCAGCCCTTCGCGCGCCGTCGGCCGCTTCCGCGACCGAGGCTCACCTTCAGGTCTAGACCATACTCATGGGCGTGTCCTCGTCAAGGGACTGCGCACCCAACTCCCCTGATCGCGACTCACGTTGCCGGGCGGGCCATGACGATTCGGGTGATCTCCACGCGCGACTTCGCGCCCAGCTTGCGATAGGCGCGGGTGAGCGCCGCCTCCACCGTCTTCACGCTGAGCGTCAGACCCGCCGCGATCTCCCGGTTCGTCGCGCCCTGCGCCACCCGCGTCACCACACTGCGCTCCGTCGAACTCAGCCGCTCCGGCCACGCGTTGCCCTCCAGGTGCGGGAACGACGCCTCCTCGCCCCGGTCCCGCTCCGTCCGTACACCCGCGACCCAGGCCCGCGCGCCCGCCGCCGTGAAGATGCGCAGCGCCTGGGCGAAGGCCGCGCGGGAAGCGCCCTCGTCACCGAGGCGGCGGCGGACGCGGCCGAGCGCCACATGGGCGCGGGCCTCCTCCAGGGGGTAGCCGGCCGCCCGCAGGCGCCCCGCCGCGTCCTCGTAGCCCGCGGCGGCCGCCCCGAGGCGACCGCGCTCCTCGGCGACCGTCGCCGCCGCCCGGTCCAGGGCGGCGAGGGTGCCGGTCCTGCCGAGCCGGGCGGCCTGGGCGCGGGCCCGGTCGCCGACCGACTCCGCCTCGTCCACCGCCCCGCTGCGGGCCAGCGCCTCGACGAGGTCGGCGTGCCAGCGGCGGGTCGCGGGGTCGCCCTGGCCCTGGGCGCTCTCCATCTCGGCGGTACGGCGCAGCAGCTGGGCGGCCTGCCCGTACTGGCCGCTGAACAGCCTGATCCGGCCCTCGGCGTGCAGCGCCCTGGGCAGGAACAGCCGGTCGTCGTCGTCCTCGCTGTGCCGCCTGGCCGCCTCCGCCGCCGCCAGGCCCTGGCTCAGGCTGCCGCCCGCGGTCTCGGCGAGGGCGACCGCGTACCAGGCGGGCCCCTGGCTCAGCCCCGCCCGTTCGGCGATCCGCAGGCTCTGACGGGCCATCGACAACCCCTGCCGGCAGCGCCCGCGCTGGATCTCCAGCTGGGCCAGGCCGATCAGGCACTGGCTCAGACAGTCCGCCGAACCGCGCTGACGCAGGGTGTACACGAGCGTCCGCAGCTCCGCCCGCGCCTCCTCCAGCTGGTCGTGCACCAGATGGAAGCGGTGCTTGAGATAGATCGGCCCGTTGTGGTGGCTCATCGCGTACGCGTCGTGGGGCGCGGCGAGTGCGGCGGTGAGCGTCGACTCCGCCTCGGGCAGGCCCAGGAAGAGTTCCAGGGCCGCCTGCTGGGTCAGCGCCAGCACCTCCGTGCGCCGGTCGCCCGCCCGCGCGGCGAGCCCGGCCGCCCGTGCGGCGTGGTCGCGCGCCCGCCGCGCCGAGCCGCCCACCATCCACGCGTGCCAGCTCATGCGGTAGTGCAGCGGGGCCAGCAGCCCGGGATCGCGCCCCGCGTCCCGTACCGCCTCGGGGAACACGTCCGCGACCTCCGACATCGCCTGGCCCGAGGAGTCCACCACCACGTTCCAGGCACGCACCCGGTCGGCGGGCCGGACCGCCTCCCGCAGCACCTCGTACGCCAGTTGCCGGGCGAAGCCGAAGTCGCCCGCGTCCAGCCCGTCCTCCGCGGCCGTGAGCCGGCGGCCGATGCCGGTGGGTGTCCCGTCGGCCGGGGTGTACTGCGCCGCGAGCCGCCCGAACCGGGCCGCCGTCCCCGGTGCGCCCCGGCGCCGGGCCGCGGCCGCCGCCTCGACCAGCCGGTCCGCCACCGCCGGGTCCGGGCCCGCCGTCAGCCGGGCGAGGTGATGGGCGCGCTCGACCGGGTCGTCGGCGGCCCCGGCCAGGGCGCGGTGCGCGTCCATCCGCAGCGCGTACGGGGCCCGCGCCGCCAGGACCAACGGCGTGAGCGGGTCGGGGAAGCCGAGCGTGCCGTGGTCCCGCGCCCGCAGCAGGCCGTGCCGTACGCAGGTGTCGACATCGGCGTCCGCGTACCGGCAGCCCGCCCGCCGCAGCAGCTCCACCGTCGGGCGGACGGCGGCGCTCGCGGTGAGCAGCATCTGCTGGGCCCGCGCCGGCAGCGCCTCCACCCGCTCCAGGAGCGGACGGCTCAGGGACTCGGGGACGGGCAGCGGCTCCGAGGAGTCGGGGAGGGGCGCGCCGGAGGAGACCGCCGCGTGGAGGGCGGCGGACAGTTCCAGGGCCGTACGGGGATTTCCCGCGCCGGCCTCGTGCAGGCGCGCGGTCAGCCGCGGCGGCCAGGGGCCCTCGCCGTGCGCGTCCAGCACTTCGGCGATCTCGCGGACGGTCAGGGGTTCGAGCGGCAGCGTACGGAGCGGCTGCGGGCACAGCTCCGGGGCCGTCGCACGGTCCGGCCGCGGGACCTCGTCGGACGGGGCGAGCGGCGTACGCAGGGCGGCGAGTACGGCGTACCCGGGCACGCTGCGGCGGGCGAGGAACAGCAGGACCCGGGCCGTCGGCTCGTCCAGCCACTGCGCGTCGTCGACGACCACCAGCAGGGGGCCGGTCCCGGCGAGCGCGGCCAGGACCTTGCGCACGGCGATGCGCAGGACCAGCGCGTCCCGGCCCGTGGTGGGGTCGGCTCCGGCGGGCGGCGTGCGGCGCAGGAGCGCGCCTTCGAGCAGGGCCCGTTCCTGGGCGGCCAGACCGGCCAGCGGGGCGTCGCCGGCCGTGGCCAGCAGGTCGATGAGGCCGAGGAAGGGGCTGTCCCGGTCGGACGAGGCCGGCGCACAGCGCAGGACGCGGTGCCCGCGCGCCGCGAACTCGTCGGCGAGTTGGGTCACCGTCGTGCTCCGGCCGATGCCCTCGGGGCCGGTGAGCAGGACACCGCCGCCGCCCTCCAGGTGGGCGCGGGCCGCGTGGCGCAGGGCGTCCCGGCCCGAGGTGCGGGAGCCCGGGGTGCGGGAGCCCGGGGTACGGGAGTCGGCGGTACGGAGACGGTCGGTTCTGGAGCGGGTCATCGGGGGCCCCTCTGCGCGCAGCCTTCTTCCCCGCTGCCCGTGCAGCAGGGCCCGCCCATGACCGACCGAATGTAGGGCCGGGCGGGGGCGGGGTCAACGGTGCACTCCCGGACGCGGGTTGACCGGTCACGGCGCGGCGGGGCACGCGCCGTGACCGGTGGTCCGGTGTCAGGTGCTCAGGTGCTCAGGTGCTCAGGGGGTCAGCAGGGGCCGCTGTCCGTCCAGACGGCCCAGGAGCCCGGGGCGCCCGGCTCCGCTCCGGTCGAGTACCACTGCGAGGTGTAGGTGTGGCCGTTGTAGGAGACCTGGTCGCCCGGCGTGTAGCCGGTGGTCGCGTTCCAGGCGGGCAGGTCGCCGCAGCCCTCGGGCGGGTTGCCGCCGCCCGTGACGGTCCAGGTGAAGGCCGCCGTGCCCGTGGCGCCGGCGGGGTTCTTCGCGGTGACGGTCACGGCGGAGGTGCCGGCGGTGGTCGGGGTGCCGGTGACGCGGCCGGTGGAGGAGCTGATCGACAGGCCCGCGGGCAGGCCGCTCGCGCTGTAGGTGAGGGCCTGGCCGCCCGGGTCGCTCGCCTGGATCTGCACGCTGACGGCGGTGCCGACGGCGCTCGTCTGGTTGCCGGGGTTGGTCACCGAAGGCGAACCGGGCTGGCTGCCGCAGGTGCCGGGGACCGGGTCCGCCCCGGTGACGCTGACCGCCGCCCAGGCCGCGTCGATGGTGTTGTACTCGGTGCAGTGGGCGCCGTAGAGGTCGGCCGCCGCCTTCAGCGAGTCGATGCGGGCCTGGTGGTAGTTCTCCCGGCTGTTGGCGTACGAGGCCAGCGCCTTGAACCAGATCTTGCCGGCCTTGTCGTTGCCGATCCCGTTGACCGTGGAGTTGTTGCAGGTCGGGCTGTTGCCGTAGCCGTGGTTGCCGCTGCCGACGGCCGCCAGGAAGAACCAGTGGTTCAGCGGGCCCATCGAGTAGTGCGGGTCGAGGCTGCCGTTGTTGCTGTTCCAGCAGTCGGGCGACGCGCCGTCCAGCGAGGGCTGGTTCATCCAGCGCAGCGGCTGGTTGTTGCCGCTGATGTTGATCAGCTCGCCCATGGTGTAGTCGGGCTTGTCGACCGGGCTGTTGGCGTAGAACTCCACCAGTGTGCCGAAGATGTCGCTGGTGCCCTCGTTCATCCCGCCGGTCTCACCGGTCTCGTCCCAGCCGGTGAGCGCGCCGCTCACGCCGTGCGCCATCTCGTGCCCGGCGACGTCGAGTTCGACCAGCGGGCGCTGGTTGCCCTGGCCGTCCCCGTACGTCATCTGGCTGCCGTCCCAGAAGGCGTTCACGTACGCGTTGCCGTAGTGGGTCCGCGAGGGCACGCCCCGGCCGTCGCCGAAGATGCCGTTGCGGCCGTGGGCGGTCTTGAAGTAGTCGAACGTCATCGCCGCCCCGTAGTGGGCGTCGGCGCCGGCCGACGCGGGGTCGCTCGCGGAGCCGTTGCCGAAGGTGCCGGTGGAGCTGGTGAAGACGGAACCGGTGCCGCTGGTCGCGTGGTTGAGGTTGGTCGTGTAGCCGTTGCCGTGCGACGGGTCCTGGAGGGCATACCCACCGCCGGTCTGCGTGACGTCGAGCGACACCTGCCCGCTGTAGATCGTGCGGCCGGTGCCCGCGGTGGCGGCGGCCACCGCGACGGCCGGGGCCTTCGCCGCGGTGGCCGTACGGGCCGGGGCGGCGTCACCGGCGGCCGCGAAGGTGCTCACCTCGTCGCTGGTGCGGACGACCTCGCCGGAGCGCGCGTCCACCAGGACGTGCAGCCGGCTCGGGGTCTGGTCGGCGCGCACCCCGCTGACCACGGTCTCCCAGACCAGGGTGGCGTCGTCGTCGTTCAGCTGGACGGCCAGACGCGGCGCGGAGACCGAGTCGACCGAGCCCCGGAACGCCTTCTTCGACAGCTGGGAGGCGCGGGGCGCGGTGAGCTCGGGGGTGGTGGACACCGCGGGCGTGGCCCGCGCCGCCGTGGTCAGCGACTCGTAGGCGCCGTCCTGCTTCAGCCGTACGACGACATCGCCGCCGTAGGCGGGCAGGCCCTTGTACGTCCGGTCGAACCGTACGGAGGCGGAGCCGTCCCGGTCGACCACCAGGTTCCGGACGGTGAAGGAGTCGGAGCCGCTGCGGTGGGCGGCCTGCCCGTGGGCCGCCAGGGCCTTCTTCGCGTCGGCCTCCACGTCCTTGCGGACGGCGGCCGAGGGCTGCGTCGTGTACGGGGCCGGGGCGAAGGCGTGGGGGCCCGCGGTCGGGGAGGGGACGGCGGGTGACGGGGCGGCCGTCGCCCCGGGCAGGGCGATGGCGGAGGCACACGCACAGGCCACAGTGGCCGTCAGAAGCCTCGCGGCTCTTCGTATGTACATAGGAACGGGGGTGTCCTTTCACCTCGTACAGGGGAGTCCGGCCGCCGGCCCGCGGGGTGTTGGGGGCGGTGGCGCGGTGGGCAGGTGCGGCGAACCGGCGGCGGCGCCCCGGTGGGGAGCGATGCCGACGCACGAGTGTGGGGAGACGGCCGGAGCGGCTGCCAGGCACTGCGCGAATGCTGAGGGGTTTCCCTACGCGCGGTCCCCCTGGCGTGAAGTCGCCTCGATTGGACTGGACCAAATATGGGCAACGCTCTTGTCAGCGCGCACACATGTGTGGAGGATCCTTCACGCGATCTCCGGAAGTGTCATGAATCTGACATGCGCGGTGTGTTCGGCGGATCGCGGCGGGTTCCGGTCACCGGACCCGTCGCTGGACCCATCAACGGACCCAAGGAGTCTCATGTTCGGGAAGCGCAGTGTGATCGGTACCGCGGCCGTTGCCATGGCCGCCGTCGGCGCGATGCTGACGTCGGCCCCCTCCGCCCAGGCGGCACCGGCCAACTGCACGGTCTCCTACGGGAGCGGTGCGGGCAGCACGATCTCCAGCCTGTGCACCGGAGGGACCGGGCACCACCGGATCCACGCGGTGCTCAACGCGCTGGACCCCCGGCTCCCGCAGCGCGTCGTCCTCGGCGACTGGGCCCCCGTGGGCCAGACCTCGGTCGCAGTCAACCCGTGGGGTTCGGGCTACATCCAGTCCATCTGGTCCGAGACCGTCGACTGGTGACCGCGCGCACGCACGGCTGAGGGGGCGGCCGCGCGCGGCCGCCCCCTCGGGGCCGGGCCCCCGGCCCCGTCCGCGGGATATGCGCAGGCCCGGCCAATGTCATCACTTCGAGTGAAACTCTGGCCTCTGCTTGCGGTCCGGAACCCACGGTTGCGACGCTGTCGCAGTCTGTCAACCTCTTGGGGAGTGGCCTGTGGCTTTCGGTGAGCGGCCCGCCTATCTGCGCGTGGCGAGCGATCTGAGGGAAAAGATCGTCAACGGTTCGCTGCCGCCGCATACGCGCCTGCCCTCACAGGCGCGCATTCGCGAGGAGTACGGGGTCTCGGACACCGTCGCGCTGGAGGCGCGCAAGGTCCTGATGGCCGAAGGGCTGGTCGAGGGCCGGTCCGGTTCCGGTACGTATGTGCGCGAGCGTCCGGTCCCGCGCATGATCGAGCGCTCCGGCTTCCGGCCCGACGCGGGCGCCGGCCCGTTCCGGCAGGAGCAGTCGGCGGAGGGGGCGCGGGGGACCTGGGAGTCGAGGAGCGAACAGGAGGGCGCGAGCCCCGAGATCGCCGCCCGGCTGGGCATCGAGCCGGGCGACCGGGTGATGCGTACGCGCTATGTGTTCCGGGAGGCCGGTGAGCCGATGATGCTCTCCACCTCCTGGGAGCCCCTCGCGGTCACGGGGCGCACGCCGGTGATGCTGCCGGAGGAGGGCCCGTTGGGCGGCTGCGGGGTGGTCGAGCGGATGGCCGCCATCGATGTCGTCGTGGACAACGTGGCCGAGCAGGTGGGCGCGCGGCCGGGGCTGGCGGAGGAGCTCCTGGCGCTGGGGGGTGTGCCGGGGCATGTGGTCATGGTGATCGAGCGGACCTTCTACGCCTCGGGCCGGCCCGTCGAGACCGCCGATGTGGTGGTGCCCGCCGACCGCTACCGGGTCGGATACCGGCTGCCCGTGAGGTGATCGCGGCCGGGCGGACGCCTGTGTCCGATTGTCATGTCCCGCTCCTATGCGCGGTGCCGTGGAGGGCGGTGGGGTTTCCGTGACGCCCTGGGGGCGCATCCAGTCGGATGCGCCCCCAGGGCGTCGATCCGTTCCTGGCCGGATTGGTGTCTCTTTGTGTAAAGACGCATGCGTTGAGTGAAGGTCAGGCGTACGCTCGGGCATATGCGTACTGCGGTTTCCTGGGGTTCCTTAGAAGCGTGCACGTCGTTCAGGGGAGGGGCGCGATGCTCGGGAGAAACACGATGAGCGACAGCGGTGCCGTGCTTCCTTGGCTGGTGGTCCGGCAGGATGACAACGGCAGCCGCTACCGCGTGGGCAGGTATGCCACGCAGGACGAGGCCCAGCGGACGGCCGACAAGTTGCAGGACCGGGGCCACGAGCAGCTCTACTGGGTGGAACGCGTCGGTCAGGCCGCCCGGCCGTAGTGCGCCGGTGCTCCGCGCCGGGGGGAATCCAGCCGTTCGTGGGCTTTTTCAGGGGCCCGAGGGCGGGGTATTACGCTCCCCGGCATGACTGATCGCGTGGTGGTGGCCGGGGCCGTCTACGACCGGGGGCGGCTGCTGGCCGCGCGCCGCAGCGCGCCGCCCGAGCTGGCCGGCCGCTGGGAGCTGCCCGGCGGCAAGGTCGAGCCGGGGGAGAGCGGCGAGCAGGCCCTCGTGCGCGAACTCCGCGAGGAGCTGGGCGTCGAGACGGAGCCCCTGGAGCGCATCCCGGGAGAATGGCCGCTGCCGCGCGGCTACGTCCTGCGCGTGTGGACGGCCCGGCTGGTGTCCGGCGTGCCCGCGCCCTTGCAGGACCACGACGAGCTGCGCTGGCTGGGGCCCGGCGAGAGCGGCACGGTCGACTGGCTGGAGCAGGATCTGTCCGCCGTCGCGGAAGCCGTGCGCCGGCTGCCCGGCGGCGGAGGCGTCGCGCGCTGACCGCGTCGCGCGCTGAACCGGTCGCGCGCTGACCGCTTCGCGCGCTGACCGCTTCGCGCGCTGACCGGTCGCGTGCTGACCGCCCGGCGACCGGGGGAGTCCGTGCGGCCGGCCGCCCGGTGGCGCTCCGCGCTGAGCGCGGGGGCGCGGGACGCGGCGCACGCCCCCGGGCGGAGCGACCGGGGCGCGGTGTGCGGCGCCGCATGTGTGCGCCCCCGCTTCCCGGGCACCTGTACGTGCGCACTGCCGTACACCCGTACGCCCCGCGTGTCGAGGGCAGCGGTATTTGGACATGAATATCGGGTATGTGCTGTTCAGCCCCCGCATGCAGGGCGTTTCCGTTGCAGGCCCTGGGAGTGATCGGTGTGACCGATACCGAAGGCGACCGCGCCGAGTGGAGCTTTCCGGCTGTCCCCGGCGCCGTGCGTACCGCCCGGCACGCCGTTCATGACGCGCTGCGCTGCTGGGGGCTCGACACCGCCGTCGGCGACGAGGCGGTTCTGCTGGTCAGCGAGCTGGTGACCAACTCCCTGCGCTATACGGACGGGCCCATCGGGGTGCGCCTCATGCGCCCTCACCCCGACGGCGCCCACCCCTGCGCCCACCCCGGTCTCCTGGTGGAAGTCTCCGATCCGCTTCCGGATCCGCCCACCGAACGCGCGCCCGGACCGGAGGACGAGAGCGGCAGAGGGCTCCAGCTCGTGGCCTGCGCGGCCCGGCGCTGGGGGACCAGACGGGGAAAGAGCGGCAAGACGGTGTGGTTCGAGCTGGCCCTGCCTGGTTAGGAGTGAGGTGGGACGCACAGCGATCACCGGAGGTCGGGCAGAACCTGGCTGAAAGGGACTGAGACCGTGCTGTGATCGTGAACGCCGTGCCGGACGGGGCCGTAGTGCTGAATACTGCGGGCATGACCGGTCCGGTGTGTGAGCTGGAGGGGACGGTCGCGTGAGCGAAATACCTGGGACAGCGGGCGACGTCGTGTGGCAGAGCAGTCCGCCCGGCTCGATCTACGACTACATCAGAGTCGCCTCCTTCTCGATCGGGCCCGACGGCCTGATCGAGCAGTGGAGCCGCCGGGCCGCCGGTCTCTTCGGCGTTGCCGCTCACCAGGCGGTGGGCAAGGACCCGGTCGAGGCGTTCCTGCCCGGGGAGGTGCGCCGCGAGGGCCGCCGCCGGGTCGGCGAGGTGCTCGACGGCAAGGAGTGGACGGGCCTCGTCCCCTTCCGGATGCCGGGCGAGGACGGAGTGCACGGGCTCGCCGAGATCTACGTGATGCCCAGTGAGACCGCCACCGGCGAGCGCGCCGCGGTCTGCATTGTCGTGGACGTCCGCGCACTGCGCCGGATCGAGACGGATCTCGCCGCCTCGCAGGCGATATTCGGCCAATCTCCTTTCGGCTTCGTCCTCTTCGGCACCGACCTCACCGTCGTACGGGCCAACGAGCGGTTCGCCACCGTCTTCGGCGGCCGGGCCGACGACCACCGCGGCCGCACCGTCGGCGACTACCTCTCGGGCGCGGAGGCGGACCGCCTGACGGCCACGCTCGAAAGGGTCCTGGAGACGGGCAACTCCGTCACCGACCTCCAGCTCGTCGGCATGGCCCCGGGCGACACCGAGCGCCGCCACTGGTCGATGAACCTCTACCGGGTGCACAGCGGATCGGGCCGCCCCATCGGCATCGCCGGACTCGCCACCGACGTGACCCGGCGTCACATGGCCGCCAGGGAAGCCGCCAGCGCCCGCCGCAACCTCGCCCTGCTCAACGAGGCGAGCGCCCGCATCGGCAACTCCCTGGACCTGGAGACCACCGCCCGCGAGCTCCTCGACGTCGCGGTCCCCGTCTTCTGCGACCTCGCGTCCGTCGACCTCTACCAGGCGCTCCTGACCGGCGACGAGGCCGCGCCCGGCAGCTGGAGCCCACTGCCGCGGGAGGCGGTCGGCGGCTCCGCCGAGCTGCGCCGCGTCGCCTTCGCCAGCGCCGTTTCGGACGCCCTGCCCGCCGCATCCGACTCCGGACCGCCGGGCGGCCCCGACGGGCCCCCCGCCCTCGGAGCCGTGCACCGCTACCCCTTCGGCTCGCCCTGCGCCGTCGCCCTGCGCACCGGCCGGGTGGAGGACGTCCCGGCCGACGACCGGGGTTTCGTACAGTCCACGCTCGCCGTGCCGATGGTCGCCCACGACACCGTGGTGGGCCTGGTGCGGTTCTCCCGTACGAAGGGGAGCGAGCCGTTCGACGACCGGGACCGGGCCCTGGCCACCGAGCTGGCCGCCCGCGCCGCCGTCTGTATCGACAACGCCCGCCTCTACCGCCGCGAGCACGAACGCGCCCTGATCCTCCAGCGCAGCCTGCTCCCCCCGGGCGACCCCGAGGCCGCCGGGCTCGACATCGCCTGCCGCTACCTGCCGGGCAACACCGCCACCGAGGTGGGCGGCGACTGGTTCGACGTGATCGAGCTGCCCGGCCACCGCACCGCCCTCGTCGTCGGCGACGTGATGGGCCGCGGGCTGCGCGCCGCCGTGGCCATGGGCGAACTGCGCACCGCCGTACGCACACTGGCCCTGCTCGACCTGGAGCCCGCCGAGGTGCTCTCCGCGCTCGACGAGGTCGCCCGGGGACTCGGCACACCCGGCGGCGCTTCCCCGTCCGGCGGCGGCGGGGGCGCCCAGTGGCCCGCGCGGGCCGCGCGCAAGTCCCGCGAGGCCGACCTCTCCGAGGTGTACCTCGCGACCTGCGTCTACGCCGTCTACGACCCGGTCACCCGGCGCTGCACCTTCGCCAACGCCGGCCATCTGCCGCCCGTCGTAGTCGAGCCGGGCGAGGACGCGCTGCTCCTGGACGTACCGCCCGGGATGCCGCTCGGCGTCGGCGGCGAACCCTTCGAGGAGGTCGAGGTCGAGCTCAAGGAGGGCGCCCTGCTCGCCCTCTACACCGACGGCCTCGTCGAGTCGCGCGACCACCCGCTGGACGAGGGCCTGGCCGCGCTCCGCGCCGCCCTGGTCGAACCGGAACGCCCCCTTGAAGACGTCTGCGACCGCGTACTGACCTCGCTGGACACCCGGCACGGCGAGGACGACATCGCGCTGCTGATGGCCCGGATCCAGGGCCTGCCCACCGAGGCCGTCGGCGACTGGCGGCTGCCCCGCGAACTCCGCTCGGTCGGCCGCGCCCGCGAACTGGCCCGCGGCCAGCTGACCGAATGGGGCCTGGAAGAGCTGGTCGACACCACCGAACTCCTGGTCAGCGAGCTGGTCACCAACGCCCTGCGCTACGGCGAGGGGGAGATCAGGCTCCGGCTGCTGCGCGACCGCACCCTGGTCTGCGAGGTGTGGGACGCCGGTCTGGTCCAGCCCCGGCGCCGGCGCGCCCGCGACACGGACGAGGGCGGGCGCGGCCTCCAGCTCGTCGGGCTCCTCAGCGCGGCGTGGGGGGCGAGGCGGACCCCGCGCGGCAAGACCGTCTGGTTCGAACTGCCGCTGCCCGACGGCCGGCCGCCCGCCGAGCGGTCGGTGGAGGAACTGCTCAGCATGTTCTGAGCCCGGCCCGGTCCGCGGGCGGGGCTCACTTCGTGGTCTTCAGCGCGGCGAGGCGGGCCTCCACCTCGGCGCTGTCGCCCAGCGCGTCCAACTGCTCGAACTGGGCGTCCAGCGAGGAGGCGGCCAGCTCCTGCTTGCCGAGCGCCCGCGCCTCCTCGCGCCGCACCTTGTCCTCGAACCGGCTGAGCTCGCTCGTCGGGTCGAGGACATTGATGTTCTTGACGGAGTCCATCATCCGGTTCTGCGCCTGCGCGGACTTGGCGCGTGCCACCAGCTCGTCCCGCTTGGCCTTCAGCTCCGACAGCTTCGCCCTCATCTGGTCCAGGCCCGTCTTGAGCTTGTCGACCACCTCGTTCTGCGCGGCGATGGTCGGCTCGGCGGTCCTCGCCTCCTTCTCCGACTGGAGCTGGCGGCCTAGCGCCACCTTGGCCAGGTTGTCGAACTTGTCGGCCTCGGGGCCCGATCCGCCCGCCCGCAGCTCGTCGGCCTTCCGGCTGGCGGCGAGCGCCTTGCCGCCCCACTCCCTCGCCGCCTCGACGTCCTCGACATGGTCCTGCTCCATCAGGCGCAGGTTGCCGATGGTGGCGGCCACGGACTGCTCGGCCTCCGCGATGTTGGAGGTGTAGTCGCGGATCAGCTGGTCCAGCATCTTCTGCGGGTCCTCGGCCTGGTCGAGCAGGGCGTTGATGTTGGCCTTCGCCAGCTGGGTCACGCGTCCGAGAATGGTCTGCTTGCTAATGGCACCTCTCCTGTGTGTCCGGTCCTGCTGCTCGGTCGGGTCGGGGCGTACGGGCGTTCAGAAGCGGCCGCCTCCGCCGCGCCGGCCCCGGGTGCCTCCGCCGCCGAAGCTCCCCGGCCCGCCGCCCCCGCCGAAGCCGCCTCCGAAACCTCCGCCGCCGAAGCCGCCCCCGCCGAATCCGCCGCCCCGGCGGCCGCCTCCGCCCAGGAGCCCGCCGAGCAGGATGCCGCCGAGGACCGCGCCGCCCATGCCGCCGCCTCCGCCCGCCATGCCGCCCGGACCGCCGCCGTATCCCCGTACGTCCTGCTCGGCCAGGCCGCGTGCCTCGCCGGCCAGCGCGTCCGCCCGCTGCGCCTCGGCCAGCGCGGCCTGCGGGTCGCCGGCGCCGGCCAGTTCGCGGGCCCGCTCCAGCCGGCGCTGCGCCTCCGCGAGCCGGGTCCTGGCCCGGCTGCCGACCGCGCCCCGGTTCGTGGTGATGAAGTCGGCGGCGGCGCCCACCGCCGAGCGCGCGGTGAGCATCGCCTGGTCGAGCAGCGAGCGGGCCCGCACGTCGCCCTGTTCCCGCTCGCGCGCACCGGCCAGCGCCTCGTCCAGTGCCGCGTCCGCCTCCTCGACCCGGCGCAGCGCGCCGATCGGGTCGTACCGGCCGGCGCCCTGTTCCCCGCGCACATCACCGGCCACCGACCGTGCGCGGGCGATCCGGCCCCGCAGGTCCGCCGTGGACGCCCCCGGCGCCGTGCCTTCGAGCAGCCCGTCCGCGTCCGCGAGGTCCGTCTCCATCTCGGTCAGCGCGGCCGGCAGCTTCCGCGCCGCCTCGTCCAGCTCCCGGGCGCGCCGCTCGACGCCGTCGACGAGGGTGCCGGCCTGGCCGATGGCACCCTCGGTGGCCCGTACGTAGACGGCCGCGGCCGAGTGGTCGCCGCCGTCCACCGCCTGCCGGGCCCGGTTGAGCGAGGAGGTGGCGAAGACCAGCCGGTCCTTGGCCTGCTCGACGTCGCCCGCGACGGGGGCCGACGCCCCGTCCGCGTACCGTTCGCGCATCGAGGCGAGCGCCGCCTCGGCCGCCGAGACCCGGCCGGTCAGCTCGCGGAACGCGGTCTCGGCGGCGGCGAGGGCCTGCGGGGCGTCGCGTTCCAGCTCGCGCAGCCGGTCGAAGTCCTCGGAGACCGCGTCCAGCCGGCCGTCCGCGTCCGCGCAGCGGCTGATGATCTCGTCCAGCATCCGCCTGCGGGTCGTGTCGTCCTCCGGGAAGGCGTCGTCGAGCTGCTGGCGCAGCCGGAACGCGGCCGTCAGCTCGCCCTTGGCGTAGGCCACCGCCTCGGTGAAGGGCGCGGCGGCCTCTTCCCCGAACTGGGCGGTGGCGAACCCGAGTTCCTCCTCGCTCGTGCGCACCGCGTCGTCGGTGGCGACGAGCGTCTCCTTGGCCTGGGCGTCGAGTTCGGGCAGCGGGGCGGGCGGCGGCCCGGCCCCGCCCCGTCCCGGGCCCGCCGGTCCCCAGCCCGTGGCGCCGGGCGTCGTACGGGTGGTGGCGCGCCTCTTGCGCCGGAGGAAGGCGTACGCGGCGACGACCGCGATGGCGCCGACGAGGACGACCGGCAGGAGGAGGTCGCCGGTGCCGGTCCCGCCGGAGCCCGCGCCGGGGTCGTCGGCGCCCGGCTTGATCGTGGGGGTGGGCACGGCCTCGCCGGACAGGACGGCCGTGTATCCGTCGGCGGCCCCGATCGCGGCGCCCGCCCAGTCGTGCTGCCTGAGCGCCGGCTCGACGGCGGTGTTCGCCACGTCCCGGAGCTGCGCGTCGGTGAGGCGGGAGTCCTGGTCGACGGAGTAGGCGTACTGCCGGTCGTGGGTGGCGACGGCCAGCAGGACGTCGTCGCGGCCGAGTCCGTTGCGGTCGGCCGTCTCGTCGGCCCAGTCCTGCGGGGAGCGCCCGGAGAAGTCACGGACGTACGCCACGAAGAGCTGGACGCGGTGCTTGTCGTAGAGCCGGTCGAGCGCCGTGACCACCTGGGGCCCGCGGTGGCCGAGCGCGCCCACCCTGTCGGTGATCTGCCCGTCGCGGGAGAGCGTGATCGGTCCGTCGGCGCGTGCGGACGGGGCGGGGGTCAGGGCCAGCCAGCACACCGTCAGCAGCACGGCGAGCAGCGCCCGGCCCGGTATGAGAATCCGGGTACGGCTCACAGGCGGCGTCACGTTTGTGAGGCTATGTCCACCTTCGAGGGGTCGCGACCCGGCGGTGACTGGCTTTGGGCGGTGCGGCGGCCGGTGTGGCAGCGGGTCGTCGGAGAATGACAGGTTGCCTTGCAAGGTGGCCTGTCCATCTTCTACGGTGCATGTATGACGCAAGCACCCGGGGGCCCGGCGGAAGGGCCTCGCGCCGATCCCGCCGCCAGTCCCTCCGTCGATGCCTCGGTCGATCCCTCGGCCGAGGAGGTGGCGAACCAGCTGGCCTCCGTGGTCGGCCGGCTGCTGCGGCGGCTGCGTTCCTCGTCGTCGCAGTCCCCGCTGACGCCGACCCAGCGCTCGGTGCTGGCCCGGCTGGACGACGGAGGAGCCGCGACCACGGCGGATCTGGCGCGTGCGGAGTTCGTACGCCCCCAGTCCATGCGGCTGACCCTGGGCGCGCTGGAGGGGCAGGGGCTCGTGGAGCGGGCGCCGGACCCTGCCGACGGGCGTAAATCGGTCATGTCGATCACGGACGCCGGGCGTACCGCGCTCGCCGAGGTCCGGGCCGCCAAGCGGAACTGGCTGGCCGAGGCCGTCGCCGCCGAACTCGACGGGCACGAGCGGCGCACGGTCGCGGAGGCCGCCGCCCTCATCGAGCGCCTGGTCGGTTCGTGACCGTTCGCGACGTGCTTCCCGCGGGGATACACACGGCCGTCCGCCCACGGCGTACGGCACCCGCTGCCCGGCTCACCACCCCGCCGCTGCCCGAGTCGGCCCGGATCGGGCGCGTCGACCCGCGTCCCGTGCCCGCCCGGCCCTCCCTCGCGCCGTTCACCGCCGCCGTACCGGGCGCCCTGCTGACCATCCTCACCCTCACCGACCGCGCCCCGCGCGGCCGCACCTGATCCCGCGCCGGCCCGTCCGGCCCGCGCGACCCCATCCATCCCGAGGAGCACCACCATGACCGCCACCGTTCTCGACCCGAACACCGCGTTGATCGTCGTCGACCTCCAGAAGGGCATCACCGGCCTGCCCGGCGCCCACCCCACCGCCGAGGTCGTCGCCCGCGCCGCGACCCTCGCCGACGCCTTCCGGGCCAAGGGCCTCCCGGTCGTCCTGGTCCGCGTCACCGGGGGCGCCCCCGGCCGCACCGAGGGCCCCGCCCGCTCCGGCAAGCCGGCCGCCGACTGGGCGGAGATCGTCCCGGAGCTGGGCCCGCGCGAGGGCGACATCGTCGTCACCAAGCAGCAGTGGGGCGCCTTCTACGGCACCGACCTCGACCTCCAGCTGCGCCGCCGGGGCGTCACCCAGGTCGTGGTGGCCGGAATCGCGACCAGCATCGGCGTCGAGTCCACGGCCCGCTCGGCCCACGAGCACGGCTACCACGTCACCCTCGCCACGGACGCCATGACCGACATGAGCGCCGAGGCCCATGACAACAGCGTCCAGCGGATCTTCCCGCGTCTCGGCGAGACCGGCACCACGGAGGAGATCGTCAAGCTCCTGGGCTGAGCGGCGGGCCCACACCCATGCGGCGGAGCGCCGTGGCCGGCCGGGTCGCGGCGCTCCGCCGCATGGGTGAGCTTTCGGGCGGACGCGCCGTGTCGGCACCACTTTCCCGCGCGGAGCCACCTTCAGTGGAGGGGCGGAATCAGTGTGATCAACTGCAAATGCCACCAAACACGCAGAATCCGGCCCCTTCGGCTGCGGGCGGGCCGGGCCGTCCCCGGAGGTAACAGCCATGTCCCACGTCGGCGTCCCGCGCGGGACGGCCCGCAAGCGCTCGCTCGCCCTCCTCACCACGGGCGTGCTCACGATCCCCGCCCTGGCCGGATGCAGCTCCAGCGGTGAGGAGACACCCGCCGCCGTCGTCGTCCCCCAGGACGTGGCCCCCGCCGCCCGCTCGCAGATCGCCGAAGGCGGCAAGGTCACCTGGGCGATCGACGCGATGCCCGCCACCCTCAACGCCTTCCAGGCGGACGCAGACAGCGCCACCACCCGGATCACCGGAGCCCTGCTGCCGACGCTCTTCCCGCTCGACTCCAAGGGCATGCCGCAACTGAACCCGGACTACCTGGAATCCGCGAAGGTCGTCGAGCGCGAGCCCCGGCAGGTCGTCGTCTACCGGCTCAACCAGCAGGCGGTCTGGAGCGACGGCCGCGAGATCGGGGCGCCGGACTTCGTCGCCCAGTGGCGCGCGCTGAGCGGCAAGGACTCCGCGTTCTGGACCGCCCGCAACGCCGGGTACGAGCGCATCCAGAAGATCGAACGCGGCGCCGACGACCTGGAGGTCAAGGTCACCTTCGCCAAGCCGTACGCGGACTGGCGCTCGCTGTTCTCCCCGCTGTACCCGAAGCAGGTGACCGGCTCCCCGGACGCCTTCAACGACGGAGCCCGGACCACCGTCAAGGCGACCGCGGGACCGTTCCGGCTGCGCGAGGTGGACAAGAAGACCGGGTCCGTCACGCTCACCCGCAACCCGCGCTGGTGGGGCAGCCCGGCCAAGCTCGACTCGCTGGTCTTCAAGGCGGTCAAGCCCGAGGACCGCACCGACGCGCTGGCCGAGGGCACCATCGACGTCGCCGACATCGACGCGACCTCCGCCCACCGCATCGCCCAGGCCGCCCGCGAGGGCGCCGGCGGCGCACAGCCCGCCGCCGGACCGGGCGCCGAACTGACCCCGGCCGCCGCGCTGCGCTCCTGGGCGGTCGCGCACGGCTCCGACGAGGAGGCGGCCGAGGAGGAGCAGGAGGCCAGGGACGACAAGGCCAAGGCCGCCGAGGCGTACGCCACCGAGCAGAGCGGGCTGCGCGCCTACGCCGTCCGCAAGGCGCTGGAGCCCGCCTACACCCAGCTCGCGCTCAACGGCGAGACCGGGCCGCTCGCCGACGACCGGGTGCGCCGGGCCGTGGCCCGCGCCCTGGACCGCCAGGAGCTCGCCGACACCGTTCTCAAGCCGCTCGGCCTGCCCGCGCAGCCGCTCGGCAGCCACCTCGCCCTCGCCGGGCAGCCCGCGTACAAGGACGGCAGCCAGGCGCTCGGCGGCCACGACACCGAGCAGGCCCAGGCGCTGCTCGCCGACGCGGGCTGGACGCGCGAGGGAGCTCTCAAGAAGAGCGACGGCACCAAGGCCGGCAGCGAGGGCGAGAAGCAGCAGAAGGACGCGGCGGAGAAGAAGGCCGAGGAGAAGAAGGCAGGGGAAGAGGACAAGGCCGGGGAGAAGACGGCAGGGGAGAAGGAGGACAAGGCGGCGGAGAAGAAGGCCGGGGACGACGGCAAGGCGAGCCGCGCCGCCGCGGGCGAGCCCTCCGCCGGCGACGGCCTCTACATCGTCGGCGACGACAACAAGCCCGGCGCCGCCCCCGTCATCGCGCCCGCCCCCGCCGCCGCCGCGCAGAGCGCCGCCCTGCTGCGCCAGGCCGGACACCTCGGGAACACGGGCGCGTCCGAGGACGCCCGGGACGTGGTCCTGGCCCAGGACCGGCAGCCCGGTGGCGCGGCCGGCGCCTACGCCCCGGCCGGCACCGCGGCCCCGGCCCAGGCGCCCGACGTGGCCCGCGGACCGCTCGGCAAGAACGGCAAGCCGCTGAGCCTGCGCTTCGTCCTGCCCTCCGGGCCCGGCTCCGCCGGTCTGCGCAGCGTCGGGGAGAAGATCGCGGCCATGCTCGACACGATCGGCATCCGCACGGTGATCACCAAGGTGTCCGACGAGAGCTACTTCCGCGACCACGTCGCGTCCGGCGACTACGACATGGCCCTGTACTCCTGGCCCGCCAGCGCCTACCCGGCCACCGACGACCGCCCGATCTTCGCCAAGCCGGTGCCCGCGAGCGACGGTTCGCTGCTGGTCGAGCAGAACTACACCCGCGTCGGCACGGACCACATCGACCAGCTCTTCGACCAGGCGGTCTCGGAGCTGGACGAGAAGACGGCCCGTGACCTGATGAAGCAGGCGGACGCCCGGATCTGGGCCGCCGCCGGGTCCATTCCCCTCTTCCAGCGCCCCCAGCTCGTCGCGGCCGACCGGAAGCTCGTGAACGTCGGGGCCTTCGGTTTCGGGGTGCCGCATTACCAGGACATCGGGTACAAGGCCCCTCGGGCCGCGGGCGCGCCGGCCCACGGCAAGAAGTAGCAGGTCGGAGCCGGACCGGAAGGATCGCAAGCAGCTCAACGGCCTTGCCCGCCAACCCACCGGCGGGCAGGGCCGTGCCCATTCCACCGACCCGGGAAACCTGCCGGGGAAGCCGCAGCGGCGGCTGCCCCGTAACATGGGACTAGCCGTGGCGTGTCCGCCCGGCGGGCGTACGAGGACTCAAGACCGACTAAGACGCCTGAATCCCCGATCCGAGAGAAGCGCAAGCCACCCATGCCCACGCGCCACGACATCCGTAACGTAGCCATCGTCGCCCACGTCGACCACGGCAAGACCACGCTGGTCGACGCCATGCTCAGGCAGGCCGGCGCCTTCGCCGCGCACGCCGCCGAGAACCTCGACGAACGCATGATGGACTCGAACGACCTGGAGCGTGAGAAGGGCATCACGATCCTGGCCAAGAACACGGCCGTGAAGTACCACCCCAAGGATGGCGGCGACGTCATCACGATCAACATCATCGACACCCCCGGCCACGCCGACTTCGGCGGCGAGGTCGAGCGCGGCCTGTCGATGGTGGACGCGGTCGTGCTGCTGGTCGACGCCTCCGAGGGCCCGCTGCCGCAGACCCGGTTCGTGCTGCGCAAGGCGCTCACCGCGAAGCTGCCGGTCATCCTCTGCATCAACAAGACGGACCGGCCGGACTCCCGGATCTCCGAGGTCATCGACGAGACGTACGACCTCTTCCTCGACCTGGACGCCGACGAGGACCAGATCGAGTTCCCGATCGTCTACGCCTGCGCCCGTGACGGTGTCGCCTCGCTGACCAAGCCGGAGGACGGCACGGTCCCGCAGGACAGCACCAGCCTGGAGCCGTTCTTCAACACGATCCTCTCCACGGTCCCGGCCCCCGAGTACGACGAGGACGCCCCGCTCCAGGCGCACGTCACCAACCTCGACGCCGACAACTTCCTCGGCCGCATCGCGCTCTGCCGCGTCGAGCAGGGCGAGCTGCGCAAGGGCCAGACGGTCACCTGGATCAAGCGCGACGGTACGCAGTCCAACGTCCGGATCACCGAGCTGCTGATGACCGAGGCGCTCACCCGCAAGCCCGCCGAGAAGGCCGGTCCCGGCGACATCTGCGCCATCGCCGGTATCCCGGACATCATGATCGGCGAGACCCTGGCCGACACCGAGAACCCGATCGCGCTCCCGCTGATCACGGTCGACGAGCCGGCCATCTCGATGACCATCGGCGCGAACACCTCGCCGCTCGTCGGCAAGGGCGGCAAGGGCCACAAGGTCACCGCGCGCCAGATCAAGGACCGCCTCGACCGCGAGCTGATCGGTAACGTCTCGCTGCGCGTCCTGGAGACCGAGCGCCCCGACGCCTGGGAGGTCCAGGGCCGCGGTGAGCTCGCGCTCGCCATCCTGGTCGAGCAGATGCGCCGCGAGGGCTTCGAGCTGACCGTGGGCAAGCCGGAGGTCGTCACCAAGCAGATCGACGGCAAGACGCACGAGCCGATCGAGCGCATGACGATCGACTCGCCGGAGGAGCACCTCGGCGCCATCACGCAGCTGATGGCGACCCGCAAGGGCCGCATGGAGACGATGACGAACCACGGCTCGGGCTGGGTCCGCATGGAGTGGATCGTCCCGTCCCGCGGCCTCATCGGCTTCCGTACGGAGTTCCTGACCCAGACCCGCGGCACGGGCATCGCGCACTCCATCTTCGAGGGCCACGAGCCCTGGTTCGGCGAGCTGCGCACCCGTCACAACGGCTCGCTGGTCGCGGACCGCTCGGGCACGGTGACGCCGTTCGCGATGGTCAACCTCCAGGAGCGCGGTGTCATCTTCACCGAGGCCGGCACCGAGGTGTACGAGGGCATGATCATCGGCGAGAACTCCCGCGCCGACGACATGGACGTGAACATCACCAAGGAGAAGAAGCTCACCAACATGCGTGCGGCCTCCGCCGACACCACGGAGAACGTGGTGCCGGCCCGCAAGCTGTCGCTGGAGCAGTCCCTGGAGTTCTGCCGCGACGACGAGTGCATCGAGGTGACCCCGGAGACCGTGCGTATCCGCAAGGTCGTCCTCGACCAGAAGGAGCGCGGCCGCGCCGCGTCCCGCGCCAAGCACAGCTGACCCGGCCCGGCGCCGGCTGCCTGATCCGTACCCGACCGGAAGGGGAAACGACCCTTCCGGTCAGGGGGATCTCGTGTGCATCGGTCGTCCGTCTGTACGTCCTGCGGTCTTTCCCTAGGCTGAGTCCGCTATCAGGAGCGGCATATTCGCACAGCGGATATGTCCCTGATGTCGGTGTGCCGAGCGGCGCAGCGGACGGTTGATCGAGGGGCGGAAAGCATGAGTGCAGTGACACGCGGTGGAGCGGCTTCGCGGGGACGGCTCAGGGCGAGGATCGCCACCGTGGTGGGCGCGGCGGCTCTGACGGTGGGCCTTGCCGCGGGCACCTCGTCGGCGGAGGTCATAGTCCAGTGGTACGGCTACACGTCGGCGGGCGCCAAGGCGTGCAACACCGCCGCCAACGTGGCGGGCCCGGAGTACTACTGCAAGGCCCTCAATCTCGGAGGGTCCGTCGGCTGGGTCTGGGCGCTGGCCCGCCCCTGAGCCGGCCGGGCCGTTTCCGGTGCGAGCCGGCCGGCCCCATGTCCTGATTCCGGGCCGCTCTGCGGCGGGCGGTCCCTGGAGGCCGGCAATCGGCAGTCATCGACGCTTTGTTCGGTGGCTGCCGATTGCCGTGTCGCCGCCGTGGGGCCCCTTCGGCGTGCGCCGGGGCCCCGGCGGCAATGAGGGATGCTCATCCGGTGGTCCGGGTGCGGAAGTCAAACGTTTTGTGAGGGCGATCCGTCCGGCTATCGGATATCGCTCTCCGAAACGTGTGTTAACAGTCCGTTTCGGGGGTGTCTGTCTGTGCTCGGTTTGTCCGGATTTCGAACAGCGCAAGTGACGGATGTTGTCAAACCGAGACCCTTTAAGTGTGGTTTACGGCCCAGACGTACTTAATAGTTGGCTCCGTTGAGCTCGGGTCAATGGGTCACGCACCGTGGGGAGTGCGCCGACTCACGAGCACACTAAGGGCACTGAAACGATCACCGTCAGGGGTGTCGGTGTATCGACCCAGTGCCCTTCTTGTAGTCAAAAGTGGACTCATGAGGAGGAAACCCATGCGTGGTGCCAAGAGCGCCAAGTGGGTCGCGGGAGCGGCCATCATCGCCCTGGCTGCGACTGCCTGTGGCGGCGGCGACGACGACGCAGACAAGGGCAAGGGCGGCGCCAAGGGTGCTGTCAACCCCGACGGCATCTTCTCCGTCGAGGTCGGTGAGCCGCAGAACCCGCTGCAGCCGGCCAACACGATGGAGTCGAACGGCAGCATCGTCACCGACGCGATCTTCTCGCAGCTGGTCGACTACGACCCGGCCGGCAAGCTTGAGATGATCAACGCGGAGTCTGTCGAGACCAAGGACAGCAAGCTCTGGACGGTCAAGCTCAAGAAGGACTGGAAGTTCCACGACGGCACCCCCGTCACGGCCGAGTCCTACATCAAGGCCTGGAACTGGGCCGCCAACATCAAGAACGACCAGACCAACGCGTCCTGGTTCGGCGACATCAAGGGCTACGCGGACGTCCACCCGGACGACGCGAAGGCCAAGCCGAAGTCGGACAGCATGTCCGGTCTGAAGAAGGTGGACGACTACACGTTCACCATCGAGCTCAGCGCCCCGCTCCCGTACTTCTCGTACAAGCTCGGCTACACGGTCTTCTCCCCGCTGCCCGAGTCCTTCTACGCGGACCCGAAGGCCGCCGGCGAGAAGCCGGTCGGCAACGGCGCGTACAAGTTCGTCAGCTGGGACCACAAGAAGCAGATCAAGGTCGTCCGCAACGACGACTACAAGGGTGCCGACAAGGCGAAGAACGGTGGTGTGATCTTCAAGAACTACACCACCCTCGAAACCGCCTACGAGGACCTGAAGTCCGGCAACGTCGACGTGCTGCGCCAGATCGGCCCGAAGGACCTCCCGGTCTACCGGTCCGACCTCGGTGACCGCGCCGTCGACAAGGCGTACTCCGCGATCCAGACCATCGGCGTCGCGATGTACACCAAGCAGTGGAAGGACACCGACCCGAAGGTCCTCCAGGGCCTGTCGATGGCCATCGACCGCGACACCATCACCAAGACGGTGCTCCAGGGCACCCGTGAGCCGGCCACCGGCTGGGTCGCGCAGGGCGTTCTCGGTTACCAGAAGGACGTCGCGGGCGACGTCACCAAGTACGACCCGGCCAAGGCCAAGGCCCTCATCAAGGAGGGCGGCGGTGTTCCGGGCAACAAGATCTACATCCAGTTCAACGCCGACGGCGGCCACAAGGAATGGGTCGAGGCTGTCTGCAACAGCATCACCCAGGCGACCGGTGTCGCGTGCGCCGGCGACTCGAAGGCCGACTTCCAGGCCGACCTGAACGCCCGTGACGCCAAGCAGGTCAAGTCGTTCTACCGCAGTGGCTGGGTGCTCGACTACCCGGTGAACGCGAACTTCATCAGCGACCTGTTCCGCACGAACGCGGCCGGTAACAACGGCTTCTTCTCCAACAAGGAACTCGACGCCAAGATCAAGGCCGCGGACTCCGCCGCGAGCCTCGACGAGTCCGTCGCGGCGTACCAGGCGATCGAGAAGGAGCTGGTGAACTACATGCCCTCCATCCCGCTCTGGTACTACAAGGTCAACGCCGGTTACTCGGAGAAGGTCCAGAACGTCGACTACGCGCAGGACGGCGACCCGATCCTGACCCAGATCGAAGTCAAGAAGTAACCACACCGACGTAGTCCGCGCGCACGCGCGGGACCGGCAGGAAAAACCGGTCCGCGCCTGCCCGCACGCAGTGGCCGGGGGGCCCTTCCACGCGACCGACCACCCCACAGGGGAAGTCGGGGCGGGGGAGGGCCCGTCGGCTGCCGCCGCCTATTACATGGAGGCATGATGGGGCGCTATGTCGCACGACGACTGCTCCAGATGATCCCGGTCTTCCTCGGGACAACGCTGCTGATCTTCCTGATGGTCTACACGCTGCCCGGCGACCCCGTGCGCGGGCTCTTCGGGGACAAGGGTGCCGACCCGGCCACTCTGGCGAGACTTCGCCATGAGAAGGGTCTCGACCTTCCGATCCTGCAGCAGTACTGGAATTACATGACAGGCATCGTCCTGCACTTTGATTTCGGTGACCAGATAGCCAGTGGGCGTCCCGTCACGGACGTTCTCGGCGACGCGTTCCCCGTCACCCTCCGGCTGGCAGGCCTGGCCTTCGTTATCGAGATCGTCATCGGCATCGGGCTCGGGACCGTCGCCGGCCTGCGTGCCGGCAGGCTCGTCGACAACGCGATCCTGATCTTCACTCTGCTGATTATCTCGATCCCAGTCTTCGTCCTCGGCTTCATCGTCAAGGCGGTGTTCGCCTTCCAACTCGGCTGGATCTCACCGAACGTCTCGGGAGAAGCCAAATGGAGCGAACTGCTGGCGCCTGCAATCGTGCTGGGCTCGCTCTCACTTGCCTACGTGGCGAGACTTACGCGTACGACGATGGCCGAAAATCTGCGCTCGGACTATATGCGGACCGCTGTCGCCAAGGGCCTTCCCAAGCGCCGCATCGTAGGTATCCACCTGATGCGTAATTCGCTGATCCCCGTCATTACGTTCCTCGGCACCGACCTGGGAGCCCTCATGGGCGGCGCGATCATCACTGAGGGCCTGTTCAATGTCAAGGGCGTCGGCGGCACGATCTACGAATCCATCGTCAAGCGCGAGGGCACGACGCTCGTCGGCCTCGTTACCATCCTCGTGCTCGTCTATCTCTGCATGAGCCTCATCGTCGACCTGCTGTACGCGGTCCTGGACCCGAGGATCCGTTATGCCTGACGTGACCAAGACCGCTTCCGCGCCCGAGGATGCCAAGGCGCCCATCGCGGATCCGGCAGCAACCGTGAAGACCGAGAAGGCCCGCAGCCTGTGGGGTGACGCCTGGCAGGACCTGCGCTCCAACTGGTACTTCATCGTGTCATCGGTACTCATCCTCATCCTTTTGGTGATGGCGGTGTTCCCGGGCCTGTTCACCAGTGCCTCGCCCACCTCTGCAGACCTGGTGCACCACTATCTGGGCAAGCCGGAACTGAGCAAGATCGGCTCTGAAGGCTGGCTCGGCTATGACGGTCAGGGCCACAGCGTCTACGCGCGCGTCGTGTACGGCACCCGGGCCTCGATTACTGTGGGCATCTGCGTCACCATCCTGGTGACCTTGTTCGGCGGACTTATCGGCATGCTCGCCGGCTACTTCGGCGGCTGGGTCGACGCGCTGCTCTCCGGCTTCTTCACCAACGTCTTCCTCGGAATTCCCTTCCTGCTCGGTGCCATGGTCGTGCTTCAGGCCTTTACCGATCACTCGATCTGGGTGGTCATCTTCGCCCTGGCATTCCTTGGGTGGACCCAGATCGCGCGCGTCATGCGAGGCGCCGTGATCGTGATCAAGCAGTCGGACTACGTGCAGGCCGCCAGGGCGTTGGGCGCGGGGACCAATCGGATTCTCTTCCGGCACATCCTTCCCAACGCCATGGCACCGGTGATCGTCGTCGCCACCATCTCGCTGGGTGTCTACATCTCGGCCGAGGCGACGTTGTCTTACCTGGGCCTGGGCCTCGGGGATCCAACGATCTCCTGGGGCATGGACATCTCCGCCGGTGCCAGCTCGATCCGCGTCGCACAGCACATCTTGCTGTACCCGTCGATCATGCTGAGCATCACCGTTCTGGCGTTCATCATGCTCGGCGAAGCCGTCCGCAACGCCCTCGATCCGAAGTCGCGATAGGAGGGCGAACGTGGCCACCATCAACAAGACCGCCGAAGTCCCGTCCGCACGCCGGGGTGACGACCACGTCGGTCCCCTGCTCGAAGTCCGTGACCTGCACGTGGAGTTCCACACCCGCGACGGTGTGGCCAAGGCGGTCAACGGCGTCAACTACAGCGTGGACGCCGGTGAGACCCTCGCCGTCCTCGGTGAGTCCGGCTCCGGCAAGTCCGTGACGGCGCAGGCCATCATGGGCATCCTCGACATGCCGCCCGGCAAGATCCCGCAGGGCGAGATCCTCTTCCGCGGCCAGGACATGCTCAAGATGTCCTACGAGGAGCGCCGGCAGATCCGCGGCCAGAAGATCGCCATGATCTTCCAGGACGCGCTGTCCTCGCTGAATCCGGTCCTCACCGTCGGCTACCAGCTCGGCGAGATGTTCCGGGTCCACCAGGGCCTGTCCAAGAAGGACGCCCGCGCCAAGGCCATCGAGCTGATGGACCAGGTGAAGATCCCGGCCGCCGCGGCCCGGGTCTCGGACTACCCGCACCAGTTCTCCGGCGGTATGCGCCAGCGCATCATGATCGCCATGGCGCTGGCCCTGGAGCCGGACCTGATCATCGCGGACGAGCCGACCACCGCGCTCGACGTGACCGTCCAGGCCCAGGTCATGGACCTGCTCGCGGAGCTCCAGCGCGAGTACAACATGGGCCTGATCCTGATCACGCACGACCTCGGGGTCGTCGCGGACGTCGCCGACAAGATCGCGGTGATGTACGCGGGCCGGATCGTCGAGACCGCCCCGGTGCACGAGATCTACAAGCGCCCCGCGCACCCGTACACCAAGGGTCTGCTGGCCTCGATCCCGCGCCTGGACCAGAAGGGCCAGGAACTCTTCGCGATCAAGGGCCTGCCGCCCAACCTGCTGCAGGTGCCGACGGGCTGCGCCTTCAACCCGCGCTGCACCATGGCTCAGGACATCTGCCGTTCGGACATGCCGGCCCTCCACCCGGTGACCGAGCAGGACGGCACCGAGCTGGCCGGCCGCCGCAGCGCCTGTCACTTCTGGAAGGAGACGATCCATGGCTGACATCGAGAAGAAGCCGGTGGACGCCACCCCCAACGTCTCCGACGTCGAGACCGTCGACGCGGCCACCGAGGCGGACGCCGTAGCCGCCATCGACGCGCCCGTGTCGCAGGGGGAGCCGATCCTCCAGGTGCGCAACCTGGTCAAGCACTTCCCGCTGACCCAGGGCATCCTGTTCAAGAAGCAGGTCGGCGCGGTCAAGGCCGTGGACGGCATCTCGTTCGACCTGTACGCGGGCGAGACGCTGGGCATCGTGGGCGAGTCCGGCTGTGGCAAGTCCACCGTCGCCAAGCTCCTGATGACGCTGGAGCGGGCCACCGCCGGCGAGGTCTTCTACAAGGGCCAGGACATCACCAAGCTGTCCGGCCGCGCGCTGAAGGCCGTGCGCCGCAACATCCAGATGGTCTTCCAGGACCCGTACACCTCGCTCAACCCCCGTATGACGGTGGGCGACATCATCGGCGAGACGTACGAGATCCACCCCGAGGTGGCCCCCAAGGGCGACCGGCGGCGCAGGGTCCAGGACCTGCTGGACGTGGTGGGCCTGAACCCGGAGTACATCAACCGCTACCCGCACCAGTTCTCCGGCGGCCAGCGCCAGCGCATCGGCATCGCCCGCGGCCTCGCGCTCAACCCGGAGATCATCATCTGCGACGAGCCGGTCTCCGCGCTCGACGTGTCGGTGCAGGCGCAGGTCATCAACCTGATGGAGAAGCTCCAGGACGAGTTCAACCTCTCCTACCTCTTCATCGCGCACGACCTGTCCATCGTCCGGCACATCTCGGACCGGGTCGGCGTCATGTACCTCGGCAAGATGGCCGAGATCGGTACGGACACCGCGATCTACGACCACCCGACGCACCCCTACACCCAGGCGCTGCTGTCGGCGGTCCCGGTGCCCGACCCGGAGGCCCGCGAGGGCCGCGAGCGGATCATCCTCACCGGTGACGTCCCCTCCCCGGCCAGCCCCCCGTCGGGCTGCCGCTTCCGCACCCGCTGCTGGAAGGCCCAGGACAAGTGCGCCACCGACGTGCCGCTGCTGGCCGTCCCCGAGCGCTTCAAGGCCTCGAAGACGCCGGCCGCCCACGAGTCGGCGTGCCACTTCGCGGCGGAGAAGGACGTGGTGCACGCGGCCTCGTGAGCCGCGCGCGAGCGAAGGCGCCCCGGAACCGATCGGTTCCGGGGCGCCTCTTCTTTCCCACCAATCCCGTGCCGGTTTGTGTTGAGGTCCTTGAAGTCCGCTCAATTATTCCTACACCAACCGGCCCGGTAGAACCATTGGAGACTAGGGTCGGCGAACGAAGGGCGAACGTTAATTGGCGCCTCGGCAAGAGGATCATGCCTCGGTGGGTCGAGCCGGAGTGTGGTTCGCGAGTATCGAGGAATAGGGAGTGTTGAAAATGAAGGCTCGTTCTGCAATCGGCTTCATGTCGTCCATCGCGATCTGCCTCGGGGTGAATTTTGCCATTGCCCCGCAGGCTTCTGCGGTCACATTCGAAACTGACTACGCGGTCAAGACGTCGGCCAACCCGAACTACACGAGCAGTGGCTGGTGGTACCAGGGAGCCGCGGGTGTTGGTGGAAATGAGATGTCGGCATTCCAGTCCTACGGCGATGTGTGGTGGCTTCTGGATGGCCTTGCGGATGGCAAGTCGGTAGCGGTGAAGTGGTGGAATATGCGCAACGGGAAGCTGATTCGCCAAGGTGTCTGCATAAACAACCATGGTTCGCCGTCCTGGGCCAAGTGCAATAAGGACTTCGCGGAGGACAGTACCCTGGAGGCCGAAACGTGCCTTTATGAGTCGAGCACCAAGGCCTATTCCAAGTGCAACGGGCAGGGCTTTCCGTTTAGGGTCAGCGACGCCAGTAACGCGTGACTCGTCTGGTCTAAGGGTTGTCCCGCCAGGAATTGCGGGACAGCCCTTAGCCGGCTGGAGGTTCCAGCAGTTCTTGCAGCATGTACAGATCGCCCGGGTGAGGTTTCCTCATCCGGGCCTTCTGCCTGGGCGTGTTCGTAGAGAGTCTGCGACGGCGGCTGAGAGGCCGCAGAGAACTGTTGCGCCGACTTGATCTTCTCCGGTCCCTGTTCGCGAGGAAGTAGTGAAATCGACGGGGGCATGGAGGCCATGCCTGGTTGCCCGGCCAGCAGTCGGAAGGCTGTCGCCATGCTTGAGCAGACTGAGTTTGTCCCCGACTACTGGTAGGGCCTTCTTGCTAGCCAGGGCGTCGTAGCGGTCCGTCCTTCAGGTGCATGTCTGACACATCCGGACGCAGTACGAGTGCATAAGTACGGATGGAGGGTGATATTTGACCTCACCTGAGACGGAGCACTACGAGGAGGCACTCCATGCGCGGAGCCACACACGTCAAGTGGGCCGCATGTGCGGCGGCCGTCGCCCTGGCGGCGACGGCCTGCGGCGGGGGCGACAGCGGCGGCGGTGGTGGAGGTGGCGCCGACGGGATCGTGAGCTCGTCCTGGGGTGACCCGCAGAACCCGCTGGAGCCGGCCAACACCAACGAGGTGCAGGGCGGCAAGGTGCTCGACATGATCTTCCGGGGTCTGAAGAAGTACGACCCGAAGACCGGCGAGGCCACGAACATGCTCGCCGAGAAGATCGAGACCAAGGACAACCAGAACTTCACCATCACCGTGAAGGACGGCTGGACCTTCAGCAACGGCGAGAAGATCACCGCCAAGTCCTTCGTGGACGCCTGGAACTACGGCGCCCTGCTGAAGAACAACCAGAAGAACGCCTACTTCTTCGGCTACATCGACGGCTACGACAAGGTCCACCCCGAGACCGGCAAGGCCAGTGCCACCAAGCTCTCCGGCCTCAAGCAGGTGGACGACAAGACCTTCACCGTCAAGCTGACGCAGAAGTTCTCGCTGTGGCCCGACACCCTCGGCTACCCGGCCTTCGCCCCGCTCCCGAAGGCCTTCTACACCGACCACGCCGCCTGGGTCTCCAGGCCGATCGGCAACGGCCCGTACACCATCGACAAGTACACCAAGGGCTCCTCGATGAGCCTGCGCAAGTGGGACGACTACCCCGGGGACGACAAGGCGGAGAACGGCGGCATCGACCTCAAGGTCTACACCGACAACAACACCGCCTACACCGACCTGACGGCAGGCAACCTCGATCTCGTGGACGACGTGCCCGCCTCCCAGCTCAAGAACGTCAAGGCGGACCTCGGCGACCGCTACATCAACACCCCGGCCGGCATCATCCAGACCCTGGCGTTCCCCTTCTACGACAAGAAGTGGGACACCCCCGGCGGCATCAAGGTCCGCCAGGGCCTGTCGATGGCGATCAACCGCGACCAGATCACCAGCCAGATCTTCCAGAAGACCCGCACCCCCGCCTCCGACTGGACCTCCCCGGTCCTCGGCGAGGAGGGCGGCTTCAAGAAGGGCCTCTGCGGCAAGGAGTGCACGTACAACGCCGCCGAGGCCAAGAAGATGATCGAGGACGGCGGCGGCATCCCCGGCGGCCAGCTCAAGATCTCGTACAACGCGGACACCGGCTCCCACAAGGAGTGGGTCGACGCCGTCTGCAACAGCATCAACAAGGTCATGGGCAACAACCGGGCCTGCGTCGGCGCCCCCGTCGGCACCTTCGCCGACTTCCGCAGCCAGGTCTCCCAGCAGAAGCTGACCGGCGCCTGGCGCGCGGGCTGGCAGATGGACTACCCGCTCATCCAGAACTTCCTCCAGCCGGTGTACTACACCAACGCCTCGTCCAACGACGGCAAGTGGAACAACAAGCAGTTCGACGACCTCGTCAACAAGGCCAACGCCGAATCCGACAAGGCCAAGGCCGTCTCGACCTTCCAGGACGCCGAGAAGGTCATGGTCCAGCAGATGCCGGTCATCCCGCTCTGGTACCAGAACGGCAGCGCCGGCTACTCGGAGAACGTCACCAACGTCTCGCTGAACCAGTTCAGCGTCCCGGTGTACGAGCAGATCAAGGTCAAGTAGCGGGCCCCGGCCGGGTGACCTGTGCGGCGACGCACCGGCCGCCCGGCCTCTCCGTCCCCCCGCGACCCCTCAGCCTCCGTCCCCGCGACCTCCGGAGCCCTTCATGGGACGTTATGTGATCCGGCGGCTGCTGCAGATGATCCCGGTCTTCTTCGGCACCACGCTGTTGATCTTCCTCATGGTGAACGTGATGGGTGACCCCATCGCGGGTCTCTGCGGCGACCGCCAGTGCGACCCGGCGACCGCCGCCCAACTCCGCTCGGAATTCGGCCTCGACAAGCCGGTCTGGCAGCAATACCTCACCTACATGGGCAACGTCTTCACCGGAGACTTCGGCACCGCGTTCAACGGGCAGAAGGTCACCGAGCTGATGGGCACCGCCTTCCCCATCACCATCCGCCTCACCCTCGTCGCGATCGTCTTCGAGATCGTCATCGGCATCACCCTCGGCGTCGTCACCGGGCTGCGCCGCGGCCGCCCCGTCGACACCACCGTGCTGATCCTGACGCTGATCGTCATCTCGATCCCGACCTTCGTCACCGGTCTGCTCCTCCAGCTGCTGCTCGGCGTCCAGTGGGGCGTCATCAAACCGTCCGTCTCCACCGACGCCCCGCTCGACGAGCTGATCATCCCGGGCCTCGTGGTCGCCTCCGTCTCCCTGGCGTACGTCACCCGGCTCACCCGGACCTCGATCGCCGAGAACACCCGCGCCGACTACGTCCGTACCGCCACCGCCAAGGGGCTGCCCAGACGCCGCGTGATCATCCGGCACCTGCTGCGCAACTCGCTGATCCCCGTCGTCACCTTCATCGGTACGGACGTGGGCGCCCTGATGGGCGGGGCGATCGTCACCGAGCGGATCTTCAACATCCACGGCGTCGGCTACCAGCTCTACCAGGGCATCCTGCGCCAGAACTCGCAGACCGTCGTCGGCTTCGTCACCGTCCTGGTCCTCGTCTTCCTGGCCGCCAACCTGATCGTGGACCTGCTCTACGCCGTACTCGACCCGAGGATCCGCTATGCCTGAGCAGACACCGGACGAGGCGATCTCGGCGGCCGGAGCCGGCGGACCGACGGACCTCGCGCTCGCGGAGGGCGACAGCCTGGAGAAGGCCCCCGGCCCGGACGGAACGGGACCCGACTCCAAGCCGCAGAGCCTGTGGTCCGACGCCTGGCGCGACCTGCGCCGCAACCCCGTCTTCATCATCTCCGCCCTGATCATCCTGTTCCTGGTCGTCATCTCCATCTGGCCGCAGCTCATCGCCTCCGGCGACCCGCTCGACTGCGACCTCGGCAAGGCCCAGGAGAGCTCCCAGCCCGGCCACCCCTTCGGCTACGACGGCCAGGGCTGCGACGTCTACACCCGGGTCGTCTACGGCGCCCGCAACTCCGTGACCGTCGGCATCTGCTCGACCCTCGGCGTCTCCCTCATCGGCAGCGTCCTCGGCGGCCTCGCGGGCTTCTTCGGCGGCTGGTGGGACGCGATCCTCTCCCGCCTCACCGACGTCTTCTTCGGCATCCCCGTCGTCCTCGGCGGCCTGGTCTTCCTCTCCGTGGTGACCAGCTCCACCGTCTGGCCGGTGATCGGCTTCATCGTGCTCCTCGGCTGGCCGCAGATCGCCCGCATCGCCCGCGGCTCCGTCATCACCGCCAAGCACAACGACTACGTCCAGGCCGCACGGGCCCTGGGAGCGTCCAACGGGCGCATGATGCTGCGCCACATCGCGCCGAACGCCGTCGCCCCGGTCATCGTCGTCGCGACCATCGCGCTCGGCACGTACATCTCCCTGGAAGCCACCCTGTCGTTCCTCGGCGTCGGCCTGAAGCCGCCCGCCGTCTCCTGGGGCATCGACATCTCCGCCGCTTCCCAGTACATCCGCAACGCCCCGCACATGCTCCTGTGGCCCGCGGGAGCCCTGGCCGTCACGGTGCTCGCCTTCATCATGCTCGGCGACGCGGTGCGCGACGCCCTCGACCCCAAGCTGCGCTGAGGAGTCCGCTGCCATGTTGCTCGAAGTGCGCGATCTGCACGTGGAGTTCCACACCCGGGACGGGATCGTCAGGGCCGTCAACGGGGTCAACTACTCGGTGGCCGAGGGCGAGACGCTCGCCGTGCTCGGCGAATCGGGCTCCGGCAAGTCGGTCACCGCGCAGGCGGTCATGGGCATCCTCGACATGCCCCCGGGGAAGATCAGCGGCGGCGAGATCCTCTTCAAGGACCGCGACCTGCTGAAGATGAAGAGGGAGGAGCGCCGGAAGATCCGCGGCCAGGAGATGGCCATGATCTTCCAGGACGCGCTGTCCTCCCTCAACCCGGTCCTGACCGTGGGCGAGCAGCTCGGCGAGATGTACGTCGTGCACCGCGGGATGTCCCGCAAGGAGGCGAAGGCCAAGGCGGTCGAGCTGATGGACCGGGTACGCATCCCGGCGGCCAAGGAGCGGGTCGGCAACTATCCGCACCAGTTCTCCGGCGGCATGCGCCAGCGCATCATGATCGCCATGGCGCTGGCCCTGGAACCCTCCCTGATCATCGCCGACGAGCCCACCACCGCCCTCGACGTCACCGTCCAGGCCCAGGTCATGGACCTCCTCGCGGAACTCCAGCGCGAACTGAACATGGGCCTGATCCTCATCACCCACGACCTCGGGGTCGTCGCGGACGTCGCCGACAAGATCGCGGTGATGTACGCGGGCCGGATCGTCGAGACCTCGCCCGTGCACGACATCTACAAGGCACCCGCGCACCCGTACACCAAGGGCCTGCTGGCCTCGATCCCGCGCCTGGACCAGAAGGGCCAGGAGCTGTACGCGATCAAGGGCCTGCCCCCGAACCTGCTGCACATCCCGCCCGGCTGCGCCTTCAACCCGCGCTGCCCGATGGCCCAGGACGTCTGCCGCACCGACGTGCCGCCGCTGTACGACGTGGCCGAGCACCGACAGAGCGCCTGCCACTTCTGGAAGGAGACGCTCGATGCACGCTGACCACTCGGGGCGCAGGGTCGCGCGCCAGGAGGGCGAGGTGGCGCGCAACCTCCTGGCCAAATCGCGGCAGCAGAGCGCGTACGCGGGCCGTGAACCGATCCTTGAGGTGCGCGACCTCGTCAAGCACTACCCGCTGACCCAGGGCATCGTGATCAAGAAGCAGGTCGGTGCCGTCAAGGCGGTCGACGGGGTCTCCTTCGACCTCGGGGCCGGCGAGACGCTCGGCGTGGTGGGGGAGTCCGGCTGCGGCAAGTCGACGGTCGCCCGGCTGCTGGTGCACCTGGAGCAGCCGACGGCCGGCTCCATCCGGTACAAGGGCGAGGACGTCACCAAGCTGTCCGGCCGCGCGCTGAAGGCCGTGCGCCGCAACATCCAGATGGTCTTCCAGGACCCGTACACCTCGCTCAACCCGCGGATGACGGTGGGCGACATCATCGGGGAGCCGTACGAGATCCACCCCGAGGTGGCCCCGAAGGGCGACCGGCGGCGCAAGGTGCAGGACCTGCTGGACGTGGTGGGCCTGAACCCGGAGTACATCAACCGCTACCCGCACCAGTTCTCCGGCGGCCAGCGCCAGCGCATCGGCATCGCCCGCGGCCTCGCGCTCAACCCGGAGATCATCGTGGCGGACGAACCGGTCTCCGCCCTCGACGTCTCCGTCCAGGCGCAGGTCGTCAACCTGCTGGACCGGCTCCAGGCGGAGTTCAACCTGAGCTACGTCTTCATCGCCCACGACCTGTCCATCGTGCGGCACATCTCCGACCGGGTCGGCGTCATGTACCTCGGCCGCTTCATCGAGATCGGCACGGACGCGGAGATCTACGACCACCCCACGCACCCCTACACACAGGCCCTGCTCTCCGCCGTGCCGGTGCCGGACCCCGCGGCGCGCGAATACCGGGAGCGGATCATCCTGCACGGCGACGTGCCGTCCCCGGCCAACCCGCCGTCCGGCTGCCGCTTCCGCACCCGCTGCTGGAAGGCGCAGGAGCGGTGCGAACTGGAGGTGCCGCTGCTCGCCGTCCCGGCCGCCTTCCGGGACGCGGACAGCCCGGCCCGGCACGACTCGGCCTGCCACTTCGCGGAGGAGAAGCGGGTGGTGCCGCCGGAGGGCACGCTGGAGCCGGTGCAGGAGACCGCGCGGGGCGACGACGGGCGGGGCCAGGACGCCCCGGCAGCGCCCGGGGCCCCGGTCTCCGGGGCTCCGGCCCCGGAGGCGCCCGGCGGGCCCGAGGACGGCCCGCCGCCGGCCTCCGGAAGCAGCCGGGTGAGCTGACCGGGCGTTAACACGCGGGCAACCCGCCCGATATACGGACCCGGCACCATGGACGTCGTACGGCCGTGCGGGTGCCGTGGGCCGGCCGGTGGGTGTCACGCCCCCGGCCGGTCGCCGTACCGGCCGCCGGGGCAGGCCCTCTTGTCGGCGGACCCGGCGCACGGAAGTATCGCGAGGGTGATACTTACCCGCGGAGCAAGAGTCACCGGTGCCGTCCTCTCCGGCGTGCTCGCGGTGATCGTCGCGAGCTGGCTGGTACGGGACGCCAGGGCGGCGGAATTCGGCCAGCTGTGGCGCTACTGGGTGGGGTTCTACGATGCCCGCCCGCACGCCGTGCCCGCGACCTCGGCCATGGACGTCGTCCTGTTCGTGCTGTACGTGGCCGTCGCCGTGGCGGCGCTGCGCACCGCGGTCGCCGCCCCCGCGCTCGTCGTCGCCGGGGTGGTCACGATCGGCGTCCGGCTTCCCGGGCTCTGGACCATCGACAACGGCCGGATGGAGATCTCGTACTCCGACGACCTGCGCTCGCGGGCGCTGATCTCCGCGTTCGTGGCCCTCGCGGCGGGCGCCGCGATGATCATCACGGCCGGGGCGGGCCGCAGGCCCCCGGCCGGCTCGTACGAGCAGCCGCCGGCCAGGCCGGGGCCGGGTGCGGCGGTGGTGGCGTTCCTGGTGCTGTGCGCGGCCGGGGCGGTGCAGATCGCCTGGGAGATCCGCCAGGTCGTGCGGACTCCGGACATCTTCCCCGACTGGTACGTCGGCAGTGACCTGATGGGGCACCAGCTGACCGGACCGCCACCGGGCTGGGCCAACGCCGTGCCGGCCCTGCTGTGCGTGTACGCGGGGATCGGCGCCGTGGCACGGGCCCGGCACGCCCGTCCGTTCGGCCTGGTGGCCGGTGCGCTGCTGCTGCCCGGCGGGGTGATGGGGGTGGTCCTGATCGCGCACTACGACATGCTCGACGACTTCGGTTCGCTGCCGGTCGAGACGCAGCTCACGCTGGCCAGCTGGATCTTCGAGGCGTTCGCCGCCGTGGTCGTGCTGATCACCCTCGCCCCGCGGGGCCTGGCCGATGTGCCGGGCGGGCAGGGGCCGGGCGATGACCCCTGGTACGGCGGGACGGGGTGGGGTCCGGAGCCCCGGCCCGGACCGGCGGAGCCCCCGTACCCCGGGCAGCCGCCGGCCCCCGGCTACGGCTACCCGCAGGGCGGCGGCGGCTTCGGCCCGCCCCCGCCGCCCTCGCAGCCGCCGCCCGGCTGGTAGCGGCTCAGAGCCCCAACGACCGCTTCAGGAAGTCCACCTGGAGCAGCAGCAGGTTCTCGGCGACCTTCTCCTGCGGGGTCATGTGCGTCACCCCGCTCAGCGGCAGCACCTCGTGCGGCCGGCCGGCGGCGAGCAGTGCCGAGGACAGCCGCAGGGTGTGGGCGACGACCACGTTGTCGTCCGCCAGGCCGTGGACGATCATCATCGGCCGGACCTGCTCGGCGGCGTGCGACAGCCCCTCGTCGCCGAGCAGCGAGTTGTCCGTGTACACCTCCGGCTGCTTCGCCGGGTCGCCGAGGTAGCGCTCGGTGTAGTGCGTGTCGTAGAGCCTCAGGTCCGTCACCGGGGCGCCGACGACCGCCGCGTGGAAGACGTCGGGGCGCCGCAGCACCGCCATGCCGGCCAGGAAGCCGCCGTAGGACCAGCCCCGGATGCCCACCCGGCCCAGGTCCAGCGGGAAGCGCCCGGCGAGCCCCTGGAGGGCCTCCACCTGGTCGTCCAGGGTGAGTGCCAGGTTGTCCTTGACCGCCTTCTCCCAGGCCGGTGAGCGGCCCGGGGTGCCCCGCCCGTCCGCGACGACCACGGCGAAGCCCTGGTCCGCGAACCACTGCGAGGTCAGGTGCGGATTGTGGGCGGCGAGGACCCGCCGGCCGTGCGGCCCGCCGTACGGGTCCATCAGAACCGGAAGCGGACCATCCGATTCCGAGTACCCGGTGGGGAGCAGCACGGCGCACGGAATCCGCCGTGCGCCCCCTTCGGTGAGAACCGGCCGGGCGGCGAGGACCGGGCGCTCCGCGTGGCTCGCGACCGTCGCGATCTCCTCGCCGTCGCGCAGCACCCGCGCCACCGTCCCCGGCCGCTCCGGCGACGCCGAGACCAGCACCGTCACCCGGCCGGAGCGGACCGCGGTGTGCACGCCCACGCCCTCGGAGACCCGCTCGACACCCAGCTCGTTGACCCGGTACACATGGCTCTCGCCGGTCTCCGGCGCGGCCGCCTCCTCGCCCGCCGACGCCGCCACCAGGACGTCCGATTCCCCGATGTCCAGCACCGACTGGATGTGCAGCTGCGCCCCGGTCAGCGGCCGGTCGCCCACCGCCAGGACCCGGGCCCCGCCCTCGTCCGCGATCCGCACCAGCCGCCCGTCCGGCGCCCACGCGGGCACCCCGGGGAACAGCTCGAGCCACACCGGGTCCTCGTCCGCGTGCACCGTCCGGGTCGCCCCGGTCTCCGGGTCCACCGCGAGGCACAGCTGGCTCTGCTGGTCCCGGGCCTGCACGAGCAGCAGCGGCGCCCCGTGCGACGACCAGTGCACCCGTGCCAGGTACGGGAACCGGGCCCGGTCCCAGACCACTTCGGTGCGCTTGCCGTCCAGGCCCATCACATGGAGCCCCACCACCGCGTTGGGCGTACCGGCCGCCGGGTAGGCGACCTCGGCGGGCCGGCGGTCGGGGTGCGCGGGGTCGGCGATCCACCACCGCCGCACCGGGCTGTCGTCGACCCGGGCGACGAGCAGCCGGTCCGACTCCGGCGACCACCAGAAGCCCCGTGAGCGCCCCATCTCCTCGGCCGCGACGAATTCCGCCAGCCCGTACGTGACATGGGCGTCATCCGGCTCCGCGAGCGCCCTGTCCTCCTCGCCGGAGGCACCCACGACGCGCAGCGCCCCCTTGGACACATACGCGACGTGTCGCCCGTCCGGGGAGGGGCGCGGGTCGATCACCGGACCCGGCACGGGCAGCGCGCGCGCCGTACCGGAGACCAGATCGGCGACGTACACCTTCCCCGAGAGGGCGAACGCGGCCAACTCGGCCGCCCCGTCCACCGCGTAGCCCACGATCCCCGACGACCCCTCGCGGCTGCGCTCCCGGCGGGCGCGCTCCTGGGCCGACAGGCGCTCCGTCGAACCGCCCAGCAGCGCCGCGGGATCGGCCACCAGCCGCTCGCGCGGGGCCGCGCCCCCGGCCAGGTCCAGCACCCAGAGCCGGTTCGAGCGGTCCGTGCCGGAACCCGAGCGGAGATAGACCACGCGTCCACCGTCGGGTGAAACCGTGAACGCGCGAGGTGCCCCGAGGGTGAATCTCATCGTCCGGGCGAACTGGAGCGGGAAGCTGATCTCTGGCGAAGTCATGCGCCGAACCTATCGGCCGCTCCCGTCCGTGCGCCCCTCGTGCTGCTGTGCCCCGATCAATGCGTTGCCACGGATAGTTATGATCCGTAGCGCTCGGTGGGTATGAACCTGCTGGCTCCATGCGTGCTGCCCGTCCCGACCGTACAGATGGAGGTGAACCGCCGTGGCGCTCTCGATTTCGGCGGTGGTGCTGCTGGCGATCATCGTCTTCCTGCTGATCCGGAAATCCGGACTGAAGGGGGGACATGCGGTCGTCTGCGCGCTGCTCGGTTTCTATCTCGCCAGTTCGTCCATCGCGCCCACCATCTCCGAGCTGACCACGAATGTGGCCGGCATGATCGGGGGCATCAAGTTCTGACGCCACCGCCCCGCCCCCGGCCGCCTTCGGCCGGCGGAGCCGCCGGCTCGTAGGGTGGTCCCCATGACGGACCTTCCCGCCCGGCGGCTGCTCCTGGTGCACGCGCACCCGGACGACGAGTCGATCAACAACGGCGCCACCATGGCCAGGTACGCGGCCGAAGGCGCCCTGGTCACGCTGGTGACCTGCACACTCGGCGAGGAGGGCGAGGTCATCCCGCCCGCGCTCGCCCATCTCGCGGCGGACCGGGACGACACCCTCGGCCCCCACCGCCGCGGCGAACTCGCGGCGGCGATGAGGGCGCTGGGCGTCACCGACCACCGCTTCCTCGGCGGCCCCGGCCGCTACCGGGACTCCGGGATGATGGGCACCGAGCAGAACCACCGCCCCGGCGCCTTCTGGTCGGCCGACCTGGACGAGGCCGCCGGACACCTCGTGGACGTGATCCGCGAGGTGCGCCCCCAGGTCCTGGTGACGTACGACCCGGACGGGGGCTACGGCCACCCCGACCACATCCAGGCCCACCGGGTCGCCACCCGCGCCGCACAACTGGCCGCCGACGCCGCCCACCGCCCCGGCTCCGCCCCGCACACCGTCGCCAAGGTCTACTGGAACCGGGTGCCCCGCTCGGTCGCCGAGAAGGCGTTCGCGGCCCTGCGGGCGGACGCCCCCGACGCGTTCGGGGGGATCGCCGCGATCGAGGACGTGCCGGGTGTGGTGAACGACGCCTTCGTCACCACCCTCGTCGACGGCGCCGGGTACGAGGGGGCGAAGGCCGCCGCGATGCGGGCGCACGCCACCCAGATCGCCGTCCAGGAGCCCTACTTCGCCCTCTCGAACGACCTGGGCCAGCCTCTTTTCACCGTCGAGTACTACGAGTTGGTCACGGGTGAACCGGGCCCGGCGGGCGCTCCGACGGCCGAGCTCGAACACGATCTCTTCGCGGGTGTGACGGGAGCCGGACGATGAGCGGCAGCAGCAGGGCGCGGGCCGGCCGGACGGAAGCGCCGAAGCGGGACATTCCGGCCACCGGTATGGCCGCTCCTCTCCACCTCGGCAGGATCGCCGCCCTGTTCGGTCTCCTGGTCGTCGGCATCCTCGTCGGCATCGCCGGGGCGCTGGTCCAACCCGCCTGGTTCCCCGGCGGACTGGTCCTCGCCCTGGCGGCGGCGGCCGGTCTCTTCTTCGGCGGGCGCACCCTGACCGGCACCCAGTCGGGCGCCATGGTGCCGGCCGCGGGCTGGCTGATTTCGGTCATTTTTCTGCTCGGCGGGCGGCCCGAAGGCGACTATGTCTTCGGTGACGCGCTGGGCCTCGCGCTCTTCATGCTGGGCGGAATGGCCATCGCTGTGATCTGTGCCACCTTGCCGCGCACGCCCCGGTAGCGGGCCGACTGCGGCCGACCTGCCAAGTAATGTGCCACGTCCGATCCCGTAATGCCCCCTGTCCGTCCGGGGGGTGCGCCGTCGTTTCCCCCGGTCGCGGGGTGTCTGTCGGCGGCGGCCAGTAAGGTGGTTCGCGCGCCCGAGCTGCGGCACGGGGGAAGTACGGGCGGCGGAGCCAATCGGGAGAACCTGCTTTGAGTCGTGAAACTGACAGTTCGTCCTCCGGGCCCCAGGGTCGCGGAGGAGCCGCGTACCCCTCGGGTACGCCGCCGTACGGATCCCGCCAGTATCCGTCGCCGCACCCGTCGCAGGACGCTCCGGAGGAGACCCCGGAATCCACTGATCCCGGACGGTCCGAAGAGCCGAAGACCGAGACGACCCTGACGACGCGTATCCGGATCAACATCCCCGGATCGCGTCCCATCCCGCCGGTTGTCATGCGTACGCCCATGAGCGACGCCGAGGGCGGCGGCGAGCGGACCGGCGAGACCCCGCGCCCGGGTGCCCCGGCGCAGGGCGGCGCCCGGCAGACGCCCCAGCCACCGGCGCCCCAGGCCCGCGAGGAGTCCGCCCCGGCGGCCGAACCCGCGCCCGAGAAGCCGGCCAGGGAGAAGAGCGGCAGCGACTGGTTCGCCCCGCGCAAGGCGCCGGCGGGCGCCAAGCCGTCCACGGACGGGCAGCCCGGCGGCACGGACGGCGCGGGCTTCCCCGCCACCGGCCCCGGCACCCCGGGCGGCCCGGACGCTTCCGGTGGACCCGGTGTTGCCGGCGGCCCCGGCGGCCCCGGTGCCGGTGGTCCCAGCGTCCCCGGTGGTCCCGGTGCCCCGACGGGTCCGGGCGGCCCCGGTGCTCCCACCGGTCCGGGTGGCCCCGGTGCTCGGCCGGGCGGCCAGCTGCCGGGCCGGGTGACCCCGCCCTCGGGCCCGCGCACCGACCTGCCGTACTTCTCGGACGGCCCGCAGCGCGACGTCCCGGCCGGCCCGGGTGCGCCCGGCGACGGCACGCGCCCCACGCCGAACCTCGGGGTCCGCACCCCCGGCCCGTCCGGTCCCACCACGGGCCCGGCAGCCGGCAGCTCGGCGCTCACCCCGAACCTCGACGGCCCCGGACCGTTCCCGCCGGGCCCCGGCGCGCAGGCGCCCGGCGTCCCCGGCGTCCCCGGAGCGGTGCCGCCGCGGATGTCCGACGACACGGCCGTGCTGACCCCGCAGTTCGCGCAGCCCCCCGGCGGCAACGTCTCGGGTGACACGCTGAACAGCGGCATCCCCGTCGTGCCCGGCGACCGGCACAACCCCTCGCCGTTCCCGGGCGGTGACGGTGCCGGGGCCCCGGCCGACCCGATGGGCACCGGACCCGCCGGGCAGGACGGCTTCGCCCCGAAGCCGCCGGCCCCCGCGGCCCGGACCGCCCCGAAGCAGCAGGCCCCCGCCAAGAAGGGCCGCTCCAAGCTGGTGCTGCTCGCCGTGGCGGCCGTCTGCCTGCTGGGTGTCGCGTACGGCGCCGGGCTGCTGATGAACCACTCGGACGTGCCCAAGGGCACCACCGTGCTCGGTGTCGACATCGGCGGCGGCACGAAGGAGCAGGGCGTCGAGAAGCTGGACGCCGCGCTCGCCAAGCGCGCCGCGGCCCCGCTCCAGCTGAGCGTCGACGGCAAGAAGACGCAGCTCGCGCCGGACAAGGCCGGGCTCGCCCTGGACAGCCAGGCGACCGTGCGCTCCGCCGCGGGCGCCGACTACAACCCCGTCTCCGTCATCGGTTCGCTCTTCGGCGGCGAGCGGACCGTCGAGCCGGTGTTCCCGGTGGACCAGGAGAAGCTCGCCGTCGCGCTCCAGGACCTGGCCGGTGTCTCGGGCACCGCGCAGGACGGGACGATCAAGTTCGAGCCCGGCAAGGCCGTCGCCGTACCCGGCAAGGCCGGCCAGGCGCTCGACGTGAACAAGTCGGTCGTCTCCGTCCGGGACGCCTACCGCGCCCAGGTCGAGACCGGCCGTACGAACACCGTCGAGCTGCCCGTCGTCACCAAGCAGCCCACCATCACCCAGGCCGAACTGGACCGGGCGATGAAGGAGTTCGCCGAGCCCGCGATGTCCGGCCTGGTCGTCATCAAGGCGGGCGGGAGGCAGATCCCGTTCGGCCCGGCCAAGTCGCTGCCGCAGATCCTGTCGATGAAGGCGGTCGACGGCAAGCTCGTCGACTTCTACGACAAGAAGGCCATCGAACGGCTCTGCGGCGGCGTCTTCGACGGCGTCATGATCACCAAGAGCGACGGCAAGAAGCACCAGCTCGGCGCGGACGACGTGGCCACCGCCATGAAGGGCGCGCTGCTCGGCAAGACCGAGGCCGAGCGGACCGTCACCATCGACCTCGACGGCAAGGGCTGACCCGCCCGCACCACCTGTCGCCGCCCCCGGCCGGACCTCCGGCCGGGGGCGGCGGCGTTCCCGGGCCGGTCCGCGCGCCCGCCCCGTCATCCGTGAGCCATGACATCTGTCATCCCGTATCCACGACCCGTGACCCTGCCGGGCGCACCCCCCGGTCCGCCAGGCTGGACGCATGACAACGACAGCCACCGAAACGACCGCGGCGAGGACCGCCGTGGTCAGCTTCGACCAGGTCACCAAGGCCTACGGAGACGTACGCGCCGTCGACGGACTCACCCTCGACCTGCACCCTGGCGAGACCGTCGCGCTGCTCGGCCCCAACGGCGCCGGGAAGTCCTCCACCCTCGACCTCCTCCTCGGCCTGCGCACCGCGGACTCCGGCAGCGTCCGCCTCTTCGGCACGTCCCCGCAGGAGGCCATCGCGGCCGGCCGGGTCGGCGCCATGCTCCAGAGCGGCGGCCTGATGGAGGACGTCACCGTCGAGGAACTGGTCCGGCTGGTCTGCGATCTGCACCCGCACCCCTACCCGGTGAGCGAGGTGCTGGCCCGGGCCGGCGTCGCGTCGATCGCCGGCCGCATGGTCAACAAGCTCTCCGGCGGCCAGGAACAGCGCGTACGGTTCGCCCTCGCCACCGCGGGCGCCAACGACCTGATTGTGCTCGACGAACCGACCACCGGCATGGATGTGACCGCCCGCCAGGCGTTCTGGGCCACCATGCGCGAGCAGGCCGAGCAGGGTCGTACCGTCCTGTTCGCCACCCACTACCTCGAAGAGGCCGACGCGATCGCCGACCGCGTCCTGGTCCTGCACAAGGGCCGCCTCCTCGCCGACGGCACCGCCGCCGAGATCAAGGCGAAGGCGGGGGCCCGCCGGATCTCCTTCGAACTGGAGGGCGCGGTCGACGAAGCGGCCCTGCGCGCACTGCCGTTCCTCGCCACGCTCGACATCAGCGGCCGGCGGGTGCGCATCCAGTCGCACAACGCGGACGCGACCGTGCACGCCGTCTACGGGCTCGGCCTCTACCCGCGCGAGCTGGAAGTCGCCGGACTCGGCCTGGAACAGGCCTTCGTCGCCATCACCGAGGCCGAGGAGGCCAGGACCGTATGAACACGCTCATCAAGCTCGAAGTGACCCGCACCCTGCGGAACAAGAAGTTCATGTTCTTCTCGGTCATCTACCCGTCGGTGATCTACCTGCTGATCTCCGGCACTCAGAACACCACCGACACGGTGCCGGGCACCGATCTGACGCTCCAGGCCTTCTTCATGGTCTCCATGGCCTCCTTCGGCGCGCTGACCGCCGTCCTGATGGGCAACAGCGAACGCATCGCGAAGGAGCGCGAGAAGGGCTGGGTGCGCCAGCTGAGGCTGACCGCGCTGCCCGGCCGCGGCTACGTCCTGGCGAAGATCGCGAGCGCCGCCATGGTGACGCTGCCCTGCATCGTCGTCGTCTTCCTCGTCGCGGCGGCGGCCAAACACGTCCGCTTCGACCTGTGGCAGTGGCTCGCGCTGACCGGCGTCATCTGGGCCGGCTCGCTCGTCTTCGCCGCGCTCGGCGTCGCCATCGGCTACCTCACCAGCGGTGACGCGGTCCGCCCGGTCACGATGATCATCTACTTCGGCCTCTCGATCCTCGGCGGCCTGTGGATGCCGAGCGCGACCTTCCCGCAGTGGCTCCAGAACATCTCCGAGTGGCTTCCCACACACGCGTACGCTGCACTCGGCCAGGCCGTCGAAATGGGCGGCGCGCCGCACGCCAGGGACATCGCCGTCCTCTGCGTCTACTTCCTGCTCTTCGCGGGCGGCGCGGCCTGGCTCTACCGGAAGGACACCTTGAAGGCTTGAAACCTCCCCTCCCCGGCGGGAGGGGATTCCTAGCTCACTTCGCCTGACCTCTGGCAGGGGGCAGGGCTTACGAGATCAGCACCAGCCGGGTTGAGACCAGCCCGGACGAGCATCACATGGGCGGAGTTCTTGTCCCTGGGGGACGAGGTTCCGCATGCGGTGCACGTGTACGTTCGTTCGGAGAGGGGGAGTGCGTGCTTGGTTCTCGCTCCGCACCGTGCGCAGTCCATGGTGGTGTGCGCGGGGTGGACCAGGTGCACGGTTCTGCCGTGCTTGCGGGCCTGCTCGATCAGCGCTGTCTTGGTGGCGCCGATCGCGGCGTCCGCGGCCTTGCGGGCCATGGTGGTCTTCGCGAGGAACTTCGGGCGGAAGTCTTCCACGGCGAGTTGGTCGAAGTCACGGACGACGGTCCTTGCCCATTTGCGTGCGGTGTCGGTCCGCTGCCGGGCGGTCTTCTTGTGCAGCTTTGCCACGGCCGTGCGGGCCTTGCGGTATCCGGCGGTGTCAGGCCGGTTCTTCGGCGTCTTCCTGCGTGCCATCATCCGCTGGTAGCGGGCAAGCTGGTGCGCGGCCGACCTGCCGTGCTGGGCGTGCGGGAGGTCGTGTCTGTCGGAGGTGGTGGTCGCGACCTCCTTCACACCCCAGTCGACGCCGATCGCCCGGCCGGTGGCGGGCAGCGGCACGGTCTCGGTGGCGACGACGAACGAGCAGTACCAGTGTCCGAGGCGGTCCCGGTACACCCGGACCGACGACGGTGCGGACGGAAGGTCACGGGACCACACCACCGACAGCACCATCCCGCCGGCCAGGTGCAGGCGCCCGTCCTTGATCCGGAATCCGCGCCGGGTGTAGTTCAGCGTGGGCAGTGCGTCACGCCTGCGCTTGGCACGGGGCATCCCGGCGCGCTGCCACATCGGCAGACCGGCCTTGATGTCCTTCAACGCCTTCGTGCGGGACTTCGCGAAGTCCCGGATGATCTGCTGCTGCGGAACGCTCGCACCCTCACGCAGCCATGCCATCGACTGCCGGGCCTCGGTCAGTATCCTGTCGAGCTGCGCCGGACCACACGTGACCTTCTTCGCGGCGCCCCGGTTCGCGGCGTGGACCTTGCGGGACATGGCCACGCACTCGTTCCACACCCACCGACAGCGCGCCCACTCGGCCTCAAGACCGGCCAGGGCGGTCGAGGACATACGGAGCCGGAAGGTGTACCGGGCATGCCCGGACCCCTGCTCGGTCACTGCTGTCGTCGTCATGATCGGCAACCTAACAGCCCCCACTGACAACGGAAGAGAGCGCAGGTCAACACAGATGCGCAGAGAAATGCACCGCTTCGCGGCTCAGCGGCGAGGACCCACTCCTCCCCGCTCTGAAGGGTGGGGCGTTCCGGGAGAAACAAGGTGAACGAGGACGAGACGTCGGTGGGTATCGGCAGTCCGCCGGAGCGGCGCAAGCAGATGCGGCTCAAGGCCCTGTGGATCGGGATCTGGCTCGCCTTCATGAGCGCCCCGGTGAAGGACCTCGTGGACGCCCACCACACCGCGTGGGCGACGGCGCTGGGCACGTTCGGCCTGCTGGTGTTCGTCGGCAGCTATCTGCTCCTGGTCTACCGCCACACCTCGAAGGCGCTCGACCCCCTGCGGGTCCGTTCCGCGCTCGCCTTCCTCGGGGTCCTGGCCGTCGTGCTGTCGCTGACGCTGGGCACCCCCTGGCTGGTGCTGTTCGTCTACGTCTCGGTCTCCGTCGGGGCCACCCTGCCCCTCGCGGCCGCCCGCTGGCTGATCCCGCTCGTGACCGCCGTCCTGATCGGCATCGGCGCGGCCGGCGGACACCCCAGGGAGGTCATCAGCGCGCTGGCCTTCCCGGCGCTGCTCGGCGGCTTCGCGATGGCCGGCGTCCGGCAGATGATCCGCACCACGATCGAGCTGCGCGAGGCCCGCGCCACCGTCGCCCAGCTCGCCGCCAACGAGGAACGCCTCCGCCTCGCCCGCGACCTGCACGACCTGCTCGGCCACTCCCTCTCCCTGATCACCCTCAAGAGCGAGCTGGCCGGGCGGATGCTCCCCGGCCGGCCGGAGCAGGCCGCCGCGCAGGTCGCCGACATCGAACAGGTCAGCCGCCAGGCGCTGGTGGACGTACGCAGCGCAGTCACCGGCTACCGCAGGCCCACCCTCCCCGGCGAACTGGCCGGGGCCCGGACCGCGCTGGCCGCGGCCGGAGTCACCGCCGACATCCCCACCGACGTCCCCGACGGCCTGCCCGAGGAACCGGAGGAGGTGCTCGCCTGGGGGCTGCGGGAAGCCGTCACCAACGTCGTACGCCACAGCGGCGCGCACCGCTGCACGGTCACCGTCGCCCCCCGCCAGACGCTCGGCGGCCGGGTCCTCGAACTCACCGTCGCCGACGACGGCCGCGGCGCCGGCGGCACCCGGCCCGGCAACGGCCTCACCGGTCTCGCCGAACGCCTCGCCACCGTCGACGGAACCCTCACCACCCGGCCCACCCACCCCCGCTCGGGCAAAGGCTTCACCATGGTCCTCAGTGTTCCGTTCGAATCCGGCCTAGGATCCGCGGAATGAGCATGATCAGACTCCTCCTCGCTGAGGACCAGTCCATGGTGCGCGAGGCCCTCGCGGCGCTCCTCGGGCTGGAACCCGACATCGAGGTGGTCGCCCAGGTCGCCCGCGGCGACGAGGTCCTCGCGGCGGCCCGGGAACACGGCGTCGACGTGGCCCTCCTGGACATCGAGATGCCCGGCATGACCGGCATCGAGGCCACCGCCCAGCTGCGCGACGCCCTCCCGGACGTCAAGGTCGTCGTCGTCACCACGTTCGGCAGGCCCGGCTATCTGCGCCGGGCGATGGAGTCCGGCGCGGACGCCTTCCTGGTGAAGGACGCCCCCGCGGCCCAGCTCGCCGCGGCGGTACGCAAGGTGCTCGCCGGGGAACGCGTCATCGACCCCACCCTGGCCGCCGCCGCCCTCGCCGACGGGGCGAGTCCGCTGACCGAGCGGGAGCGCGAGGTGCTGCGCACCGCGGCGGACGGCTCGACCAACGCGGAGATCGCCGCCGCGCTCCACCTCTCCCAGGGCACGGTCCGCAACTACCTCTCCATGGCGATCCAGAAGATGGCCGCCCGCAACCGCGCGGAGGCCGTCCGGATGGCCCGCGAGAAGGGCTGGCTGTAGGACCGGCGCGCCGGGCCGGGGCCGGACTCCGGCGCGCTCACCGGCCGGAGGCCGGCCCCGGCACGGACCGCGGCGCGCTCCCCCGGCCGGTGAGCACGGGGGAGACCGGCCCCGCCTCGTGATCCTCAGCGACCAGCGCCACCTGACGGCGGTTCTCCGGCACGCGCAGCCCGTCAGCGGGTGGGAGCGGCTTTCGGAGGTGGCGTTCCCGAAGGGCGCGCCCGCGCTCTTTCCGTGGTCGGAGACGGGCGCGTGGACCGTCCACGTCCTGTGGGCCCTGGTGGCGGGAGCGGTGACGGTGCTCGCGGTGCACCGCCGTGACCAGTGACGATGCGGAAGACACCGCACTCGTATCGCCAACTCGCCTTCCCGGCAAAACATTTCAGAAACATGCTGGAATTTCTTGCGCCATCTCTTGACGTGCTCACCGCCATCGCGGCAGGCTCCGAACTCCCCCCACGGTGGCCAGGCGCGTGGCCGCCCCCGCAGGGTACGGACCCCATTTCCGTACCCGCGACCGAAGGAGCCGCAATTGAGTTCCCGCGCCCTCCGCGTGACGCTGGCCGGGCTGCTCGCAGCCGCCGGGGCCACCGCGCTCACCGCCTGGCCCTCCCAGGCCACCCCGCCGGGCGAGAAGACCGTCACCGCCACCCTGTTCGAGTGGAAGTACGACGCGGTGGCCCAGGCCTGTACGGACTCCCTGGGCCCGGCAGGCTACGGGTATGTGGAGGTCTCGCCCGCCTCCGAGCACATCCAGGGCGACCAGTGGTGGACCTCGTACCAGCCGGTCAGCTACAAGATCGCCGGGCGCCTCGGCGACCGTGACGCCTTCGCCTCGATGGTGGAGAGCTGTCACTCGGCCGGGGTGAAGGTGATCGCCGACGCGGTCATCAACCACATGTCGTCCGGTTCCGGCACCGGGACCGGCGGCACCGCGTACACGAAGTACGACTATCCCGGGTACTTCCAGGACCAGGACTTCCACGGCTGCCGCAAGGACATCAGCGACTACGGCGACCGCGACGACGTCCAGAACTGCGAACTGGTCGGCCTGGCCGACCTGGACACCGGCAGCGACGCCGTCCGTACGACGATCGCCGCCTACCTCTCCGACCTGCGGGGCCTGGGCGTCGACGGCTTCCGCATCGACGCCGCCAAGCACATGGCCGCCGACGACATCGCCGCGATCAAGGGCAAGATGGACGACCCGGGCTACTGGGTCGGCGAGGTCATCTACGGTGGCGGCGAGGCGGTCCAGCCCGAGGAGTACACGGGCGTGGGCGACGTGGACGAGTTCCGCTACGGCGGCCACCTCAAGAGCGCCTTCCAGGGCGGCGGCATCAGCGGGCTCCGGGGCGTGGCCGACGGCAAGCTGGCGAGCGGGAGCGCCCGTACGTTCGTCGACAACTGGGACACCGAGCGCAACGGTTCCACGCTGACCTACAAGGACGGCGCGGCCTACACCCTGGCCAACGTCTTCATGCTGGCCTCGCCCTACGGCTCGCCGAACGTCTTCTCCGGCTACGAGTGGTCGGACAAGGACGCCGGCCCGCCGAACGGCGGCGCGGCGGCCTGCGGGAGCGACGGCTGGACCTGCACGCACGCGCGGACCGCGATCACCGGCATGGTCGGCTTCCACAACGCCACCGAGGGCGCGGAGCTGACGGACTGGTGGGACAACGGTTCGTCGGCGATCGCCTTCGGCCGGGGCGACAAGGGGTTCGTGGCCATCAACAACGGGGAGGGCGAGCTGACCGGGACGTTTTCCACCTCGCTCCCGGCGGGCACGTACTGCAACGTGGCGCAGGCTTCCCCGGACGCCTGTGACGGAAACACGGTTCAGGTCGGTGACGACGGCACGCTGACCGCGACCGTCCCGGCGAAGGGCGCGCTGGCCCTGCACGGCTGATCCCGGCACGCGGCGCACACCGCCGGCCGCTGCCGCCCCTCCGCGGGGGCGGCGGCGGCCGGTTCCGTCGTCGGGCGGGTCAGGCGAAGTAGTGCCCCTGGTCGAGGTCTTCGAGGAGCCCCGGGCCGGTCGGCCGCCACCCCAGCGCCTCACGGGTCAGCGCGGAGGACGAGGGTCCGTCGATCCCCACGAGGCCGCCCAGCCAGGCGAAGTGACCGGCC